>DATLCI010000027.1:0-10524 GCA_035526435.1 Terriglobales bacterium | reverse complement strand
CCCGGGCGCTACACATATACCTGGTTCAATGCCACGAAGCCTGGCACCTATCACCTCTTCTGCGCGGAGTATTGCGGGACCAAGCACTCCGGAATGATCGGCGAGATCGTGGCGATGGAGCCGGCGCAATATCAAAGCTGGCTGGCGGGCGGGATCGGCGAAGGTTCGATGGCGTCGAATGGCGAGAAATTGTTCACCAGCCTGGGCTGCATCACGTGCCACTCGGGACAATCCGGAGCGCGCGGACCAAATCTGGCCGGCGTCTTTGGTTCCACGCAGAACCTAGCCGACGGGCGAAAAGTAGTGGCGGATGAAAACTACCTCCGCGAATCGATCCTGAACTCGCAAGCCAAGATCGTGGCTGGTTATCAGCCCATCATGCCGACGTTTGCCGGCCAAGTGAGCGAAGAGAGCCTCATCCAGTTGGTCGCATTCATCAAGTCATTGGAGCCGGACAAGCCGAATCCGGCAAAAGGCGCAGCCGCGCCAGGGAAGCAGACACCATGAGTACCGTAGTCCGAGATGTCGCCCATGTTGAACCGGAGGTAATGCCGGAGCACCACTACCTCAACGACGGTCACAGCCTGAAGAGCTGGCTGCTGACAGTCGATCACAAGCGCATCGGCGTCCTTTATCTGCTGACGATCACGTTCTTCTTCTTTATCGGCGGATTGATGGCCACGCTGGTCCGCCTGGAGCTGCTTACGCCTGCCGGCGACCTGCTGCAGTCGGACGCTTACAACAAGGCGTTCACCATGCACGGCGTGATGATGATCTTCTTCTTCCTGGTGCCGTCAATCCCGGCGACCTTGGGGAACTTCCTGGTGCCGTTGATGATCGGCGCCAAGGACGTGGCTTTCCCGCGCCTGAACCTCATGACGTGGTACATCTTCACCACCGGCGCCTTGTGCGGACTGGCCGCCATGATCACCGGCGGCGTAGATACCGGTTGGACCTTCTATACGCCTTTCAGCACTACTTTTTCGAATACCAAGGTGATGCTGACCGCGATCGGCATCCTCATCGCGGGCTTTGCGTCGATCTTCACGGGCCTTAATTTCATTGTCACCATCCATAAGCTGCGCGCCCCCGGGCTCACCTGGTTCCGGCTGCCACTCTTCATCTGGTCGCAATATGCCACCAGCTTGATCATGGTGCTGGGCACCCCGGTGTTGGCGATCACGCTGATCCTGGTCGCGCTGGAACGCGGACTGCATATCGGGATCTTTGATCCCGCGCTGGGCGGAGACCCAGTGCTGTTCCAGCACATGTTCTGGTTCTATTCGCATCCGGCGGTTTACATCATGATCCTGCCGGGCATGGGCGTGATCAGCGAAGTGATCACTGCGTTCTCGCACAAACGGATCTTTGGCTACAAGGCGGTCGCGCTTTCCAGTCTGGCCATCGCCGTATTCGGCTTCCTGGTGTGGGCGCATCATATGTTCGTCGCCGGCATCTCGGTGTACTCGGCGTTGATCTTCTCCCTCATCAGCTACCTGGTGGCAATCCCGTCTGCCATTAAAACGTTCAACTGGTCTGCCACCTTATATAAGGGGTCCGTCCGCTGGAGCACGCCGATGCTCTACGCCTTCGCTTTCCTGGGATTGTTCACCATCGGTGGCTTGACGGGTCTGTTCCTGGCGGCGCTGGGGCTGGATGTCCATGTGACGGACACGTACTTCGTCGTTGCGCACTTCCACTATGTGATGGTGGGCGGCATGGTGCTGGCCTATCTCTGCGGACTGCATTACTGGTGGCCGAAGATGACCGGGCGCTTGTATCCGGAGTTGCCGGGTAAGGCCGCTGCCATCATCATCTTTGTAGGATTCAACCTGACCTTCTTCCCGCAATTCATCCTGGGCTACATGGGAATGCCGCGCCGTTATCATGCGTATCCCCCGGAATTCCAGGTGCTGAACGTATTGTCCACGGCGGGAGCGTCCATCCTGGCCATCGGATTCCTGCTGCCCATGATCTATCTGGCTTGGTCGTTGAAGTACGGCAAGCCAGCGGGACCGAACCCATGGGAGGCGACAGGACTGGAGTGGGAGACATCCTCTCCGCCGCCCACGCACAATTTTGTAGGCACGCCGATCGTGACCACCGAGCCCTATCACTATGGACCGAAGGAAGGGGAGGTTTAGTTTGGACCCTCGCTCCGAACAACAGATCGCCCTGGAACCGCACCACGCGGACGCGCCCCACCATCCCCGGCAGTTCCATCATTTCGACACGATGGAACAACAGTACCAGTCGTCGAGTCTGGGCATGTGGGTATTCCTGATCCAGGAAATCATGTTCTTCGGCGGATTGTTCGTCGCCTACCTGGTCTATCGCCATAAGTATTACGAGGCGTTTGGGATCGCAAGCGCCACACTCCGTATCGACCTGGGCGCTTTCAACACCGCAGTCCTGATCGGCAGTTCGCTGACCATGGCGCTGGCGGTGAACGCGGCGCAGCGCGGATTACGCAAGCGGCTGATGACTTTCATCGTCCTCACCATGATCCTGGGCAGCATCTTCCTGGGCGTGAAGGTGGTGGAATACACGGAGAAGTTCGAGAAGCGCGAGATCCCCGGGAAAAATTTCTGCTTTGAACCGCAGGGCGCCGCTTGCACCAATGTAAGTCATGCCCCCGAAAGTACTCCCGCGATCCTCCAACGCTACGCCACCGGTCATTTCTTCGAAGCATCGCACGCCGCTGCTCCGCATGAAGCTGAGGCCACGCATGGTTCGGGAACCACGGCGGAATCTACGCACGCCGAGTCGGTGGAGCCGCAATATCGGGTTCGCGATGCGATCGGTGACGTTCCGGGCTCCAGCGAGCGGGACCGTTCCAAGCCGGGTGCGGAGATCTACTTCTCCCTCTACTTCGCCATGACCGGCATGCATGCTATCCACATGATCGTGGGCATGGGTCTGATGGCATGGTTGTTGTTCCACGCTTATCGCGGGCGCTACAGTCAGACCTATTTCACGCCCATTGAGAATTTCGGCTTGTACTGGCACTTCGTGGACATCGTTTGGATCTACTTGTTCCCATTGCTGTACCTGATCAATCGCCACATAGGAGCTCATTGATGTCGGCGCACATTGGTTCGCTAAAAGTATATGTGGGCGTGTTCATGGTCCTGATGATCGGGACCGCGATCACCA
This sequence comes from Terriglobales bacterium, assembly GCA_035526435.1. Lineage (GTDB taxonomy): Bacteria > Acidobacteriota > Terriglobia > Terriglobales > Acidobacteriaceae > DATLCI01. Next base: position 7,368 of record DATLCI010000027.1, on the reverse strand, counting down.
TCTATGCCGCTTTTCTTGACCTGGGACTCTTCAATGCGCCCATCGCCCTGGTGATCGCCACGGTGAAGGCCATTTTCGTCGTACTGTTCTTCATGCATGTAAAGGATTCGGACCGGCTGACCAAGATCACGGTCGCCGCCGGCATCTTCTGGCTGGCCATTCTGCTTTCTTTGACCATGACGGACTTCCTCAGTCGCACCTGGTACTAAGAAAACAAAGGACTTGCTGGTGCTGAACTGGCCGCCCATCGGCCCTGTGCCGTTTTTCCCCTTTTGGGAAAGATTGACAGTTTTGCCCGTCCCTCGCATACTTCCTGCGCAATCTAGTCCGTCTTAACACTGACCAAGGAACATCCAATGAGCTTGTGCTTCGGCAGAAGTGGATTGGCTGTCTTGGCTATGGCGTTCGTAGCGCTGGGAGCTCCGGCGCAGGACGAGGGGGACGGCCAGAGCGCGGTACGCGCAAGGGGCCGCGACCGCGCTGCAGAAAAACAGGCGTGGTTCTTGAGCGGGCGGTCGCCGAAGGGCGGGAGCGCTGCCGAGTTGCTGCGTTTCGCGTGGCAACAGAAGCAGGCCATGCGCAGGCAAAGCATGCAGGCCAGCGCGGCGGCAAAAGACGGGCCGCCGCCGGAGACGTCGCGCTTTCTCCAACTGCAATGGACAAGCCTGGGGCCGCGCCCGATCGATTCCGATCCAACTCTTTTTCAAAGTTACGGGTTCGTCACCGGACGCGTGACTTCGATCGTGGTCGACCAGAAGGACGTTACCGGAAATACGGTTTATGTGGGATCGGCCAACGGGGGCGTGTGGAAGTCGACCAACGCCGCCGTGGCGGATTTCAATGCGGTGGCTTGGCAGCCATTGACGGACGAGCAGGCGAGCTTGGCGATCGGCGCCCTTGCCATCCAACCTGGCGCAAGCGGCAATGTAATCCTGGCGGGCACGGGAGAAGCCAACAATTCCACCGATTCGTATTACGGGGCCGGAATGCTGCGCTCAACTGACGGCGGCCAAAGTTGGACCAACTTGGCGTCCGCGAACGCAGGGGCGCGGAGTTTTCGCGGACTGAGTTTCAGCCGCATCGCCTTTCATAGCGGCAATCCGAATGTAGTGGTGGCAGGGACGTCGTCGAGTAATGGCGACCGCAATGGCGCGGACGTTCAGGCCGAAGCCGGCCGCGGCATTTATTACTCGGTGGATGCGGGCCTAACGTGGACTTACGCGACCATGCTCGATTCCGCGACCGTGGTCCAGCCTTCGGCGGTCACCGACATCGTCTTCAATCCGGTCCATAATAAGTTTTACGCAGCAGTGCGCGGACACGGTTATTACGAGTCGTCGAATGGCCAAAGCTGGACGCGCATGGCGCAGCAGCCAGGCAGCGGCCTCTCGGCTGGGAATTGTCCGGCGTCCACCGACTCTACTTGTCCGCTCCTGCGGGGACAGTTGGCCGTCCGCGCCGCCAGCGGCGAAGTGTACACCGCATGGATCGATAGAAGCGAAACGCTGTCAGTATACAAGCTGCCCAGCAACGGCGCCGCCTGGCAGGCGATGGGCAAGGCCGGCATCGACAATTGCGGCGACGCCGGCCCGGACGCCGGCTGCGGCGCGCAACAGGGCGGTTATAACCTCACCTTGCAGGCGGTACCCGATGGAGACATCACCAATCTTTATTTTGGCGCCGTGAATCTTTTCAAGTGCCGCGTATTGCCGTTCGACACGCTCTGCACTTCACCCGATGCGTGGAAGAACCTGACCCATGCGTATGGATGTAGCCCGCTGGGCGCCCCGGCGCATGTTCATCCCGGCCAGCATGGCATCGATTTTTCCGTAGCGGATCCCAACCGGCTCTTCCTGGCAAATGATGGCGGCGTGTATCGGACCTTGAGCAGTCTTACGCTGAACTCGGCAGCGTGTACCGCGAATAATGCGTTTGAAAACCTCAACGCAAACCTGGGGCCGCTGAGCCAATTTGTAAGCCTGGCGCAGCCGGTAGGCGACGTTGAGGTCCTCCTGGGGGGCGCCATGGCGAATGGCTCCCCCATTTTTCAAGCGGGGAACGCCGGCAGCACCGGCGCGCTATGGCGCGCGGCGAACCTGGGTGACGGCGGCTACGCGGCCATTGATCCGGGAAATGCTAACGTTTTGTACACTTCCTTTCCCGCCGGGGAGAGTTCCACCATCCAACGTTGCGCCATTGGCGTGAACTGCCGGCAAAATACCTGGACCACCGTGGCGGATGCGTCCACCTTCGCGAACGATGGGTCGGCATTCGTATTGCCGTATTTGCTCGATCCGAAAAACCCCGGCACGCTGATGGCGGCAACTTGCCGCCTCTGGCGCGGTCCGGCGAATGGCGGCTCGTTCTCAGCCTTGAGCAATGTCTTCTCCGGACAAGACGCAGGGCTCTGCAGCGGTGGCACCATTACGGGAGAAACGAAGATCCGCAGCCTGGCCGCTGGCGGGCCGATGGCGCCTTCGGGCAATGCCAAACTCATTTACGCAGGGATGATGGGACGTTCCGGCGGAGCGAGCGGACGAATCTTCGTGACCACTGACTCCGACGCGGGGGCCGCCGCGTGGAACGACCGCACCAGCGGCATCAATCCCAGCGAGTACGACATCGCGGACATCGCCATCTCGCCCTTCGACGCCTCCGGGAATACCGCTTATGCGACGATCATGGGCTTCGGTGTCGGGCATATCTTCAAGACGACGAATGCAGGCATAAGCTGGTCGGATAAGACGGGGAACCTCCCCGATGTGCCCGTGAACTCTATCGCTATCGATCCGCTGAACAGTTCTTTGCTCTACGCGGGTACGGACATGGGAATGTTCGTCTCCGCTGATGATGGCAATTCGTGGTCTGAACTGGGCACAGGACTGCCCAATGTTCCAGTCATGAAAATACTGACGTTCGTCTCGGGGGGCACGCGGAAGTTGCGGGCTGCGACTTATGGCCGGGGCGTCTGGCAGATCGACCTTCCGGAAGCCGCGGTGAAAGTGTCGGCGGCGATGTTAAATTTCAACGCTACCGTAGTGGGCCGCACCAGCGCGGCGCAGTTCGTCACTCTGACCAACGATTCAATCTCTGCCCTGACGTTTACCGGGGTCGCGCCCACCGGGGGCTTTCGTTTGCTGCAACATGATTGCCCGGCGACGTTGGCCGTGGGAGCGAGTTGCCAGATCGGCGTTACGTTCCAGCCTGCTTCTAGTGGACCGCAAAGCGGGAATTTGAACATTGGCTACAATCCCGGGTCGAAGTCGGTGCCACTTTCCGGGACTGGGGTGGATTTCGTGCTGAGTCTCAGCCGCCCAGTGCGTCCGTTGCGAGGAAGCGCGAGTGCGACCGTAATGGTAAGTGGCGCGGTGAAGGCGTCGTTCGAGATCGGCCTGCGAACGTCTGAGCCGATCAATCCAAACGACATTGAATTAGAGTGCAGATCTTCCTTGTCGGCGATCGGATGCAGCATCGTGCGACCGCAAGGAAATACCAGTACGCAATTCTTTCCGGCGGTTGTCATTTTGGAACGTAAGCTCGCGGGCCCCCGCCCCCGGCGCTTGTTGACGGCAAAGCCCATAGTTGGAACAACTTATCTGGTTACCATCCGTGCCGTTTCGGGCACCACCGCCCGCGTAATGGAAGTTCCCTTCGAGATACGGTAATACCCCTTATAGCTATCTACCAGACCCTAGTTCATGGTTACGAAGGTAAGTGGTAGAGTTGAAGAGAATCCAGCAAACTTAAGGAATTCCCCACGGTGAAGTGGCGCGGGATTTCCTCATCTCCTTGTCAGGAAAAGGTGTGCCTTTGAGGTTGATCGCAGGTTGGCCAGTGAGGTTGCGGCACATCGCCGCCTGCATCCTTTTGCTCGCCATAGCAATCCCCTCATTCGGGCAGGACGACGAAAAACATACTAAGGAGAAAGAAGAGAAGGACGATCCTCACGCCCGGCAGCAATATTTGGAAGAGCTGAGGGGCGGTGGTCCCGATGGGTTCGTTCCCCCTGGCGCCCGGCTCAAGGCGCTGCAGGAGATGGACAACCTGGTCCGCGAAGAGGGCCAGCGCTACTGGCAGATGCGCAGCCAAGCTTCGACGCAAAAAACTACCGCTACCGGGACTGGGACTTCGAGCTCGGCGGGCCAGGAAACTTCTATCGCCAACGGCAGCCCGACTTCGTCGCAATGGCTGTTCATTGGGCCGCGTCCGACGAATGGCTTCATGAAATCCTCCGGAAGAACAACGGCGATCGTGGTGGATCCGAACGTTCCCACCACGGTGTACGTCGGCGGAGCCCAGGGCGGAGCCTGGAAGAGCACAGACAGCGGCGCTAACTGGACGCCACTCATGGATGGCCCGGGCATTCCGTCGCTGGCGGTGGGGTCGATGGCCATCGATGGCAGCGCGAATCCTTCTACGGTTTATGTAGGAACCGGCGAGCAGGGTAGCGCATTTGATAGTTATTACGGCGCGGGAGTATTGAAGTCTGCCGATGGTGGCACCACGTGGACGCAGCTTGGGGCCGGCGTTTTTGCGGGGCCATTCAGTTGTTCAAACACATCGACTGGTTTTGGGTTTAGCTGCGGGGGCGCATTCATAGGGGGATTGTCAGTGCGGCCGGGGGGCGCAAATCCGGCGACGTTGCTGGCGGCGGTCAGTCTGCCGAGCGGTATTTCCAGCGGTTCAGGCATATATCGCACCACTGATGGGGGCGCCACTTGGACGCGGGTGCTGTCCGGCTCTACATCTTTGGGTGCTACGTCCGTGCAATACGCGACTGCCAATATCGCTTATGCGGGTTTAGACAGCCTCGGCGTATACCGGTCGAATGATGGTGGAGCAAGCTGGGTACAGGTCAATGGCAATGGGACGCTCACTCCGGGAGGCCGCATAGAACTTTCCGTCGCGCTCAGCGACACCTCCGGACTGACAGTTTATGCAACCGTCGGTACTTCAGACGGTGATCTCATAGGATTGTTCAAAACGACAGATGGCGGATTGACTTGGACCAAACAGACCGCCCTTACTGATTACTGTACCCCGCAGTGCTGGTATGACAACGTGGTCGCCGTAAATCCGCAGAATGCCAACGTTGTCTTTGTAGGCGGTTCAGCCGTGACTGGACATCTGTCGAAGACCATCAATGGCGGCGGGTCTTGGACTGCAGCGACTTCGGCGATCCATGTGGACCATCACGCGGCGGCATTTACCCCGGACGGTTCCAAACTCTATTGGGGAAATGATGGCGGCGTGTACAGCACTACCGACACGACGACGGCCAGCGCCACCGCAGCCTGGACGAACTTGAATTCCAACCTGGGCTTGACGCAGTTCTATGCGAACTTCGCATTGCATCCCACCGACATCAACATCGCGTTTGGAGGCACACAGGATAACGGCACCCAACGCTACGATGGCACTCAGGACCTCAGCCTGGCGTGGAACAATACCGGGTTTTGCGGAGATGGGGCAGGGAATGTCATCGACGCTTCAAACCCGAGCATTGTTTACACCAACTGCCAAAACATTGACATTGGCAAGTCAACGAACGGAGGCCTGAGCGGATTTTCATCAATAGATTCAACTATCACGTCTTCGGACCGGGTGCTGTTCATTCCTCCCCTGGTAGGCGACAACTTCAGCGGCGGATCAAACAATGTTTACTTTGGCACCTTCCGGGTGTGGCAGACGCGCAATCAGGGAGCGTCTTGGCAAGCCATTAGCATCAGTCTGGCGACCAACAAGATCACCCGCCTGGCGGTGGCTCCCAGCGATCGAAGCATCATGTATGTGAGTTCAGACGACGGGAAAGTATGGCGAGGCGAACGGCTATTGGACGCCGCGCCGAATGACTGCGCTACGCTACTCAACTGCTTCACCGAGATCACCAGTGATCTGTTGCCCGCTGCGCGCCGGATCAATGCCCTGGCGGTATCACCCTTCGATGCGATGACCGTCTATGTAGGTCACGGCGGTTTTGGGTCCACCACGCGCCACCTATCCCGCAGCACCGGGGGCGGAAGCTGGGTGGACATTACCGGTAATCTGCCCAATACGCCGATCCAAGACATCGTTGTAGACCCGGATATTCCGGGAACGATCTACGTGGCTACTGATATCGGCGTTTTCATCAGCACGAATGACGGCGCAACCTGGGGAACGTTGGCCAACGGCCTGCCCCGCCTGGCGGTCTACGGCTTGAAGTTGCATCGCGCGTCGCGGACGCTGCGCGCCGCCACTCATGGCCGAGGATTCTGGGACCTTGCGGTTCCCACGACCGTGGTGGGTGCCGGCGGCATTCTGCTGCCGAGCAGCCTCAGCTTTGGCCTACGACCGGTCGGCAGTCCGAGCGCCCCGAAGTTGATCTCATTCGTAAACAACGGTTCGAGTCCCACGACCATCGGAACGGTGTTGATCAGCGGCAACTTTTATCTTAGCTCGAACGGTTGCGTGGGAACATTGGCGCCATCCGCATCCTGTAATATCGGGATCATTTTCAATCCTCCCACGACCGGGCTGCATAATGGTAGCGTCTCCGTCGCCAGTAACGCGGCTTCCAGCCCGGCGGTGGGCGGTTTGAGCGGAATCGGTGGACCACCGAATGACAATTTCGCGAGCGCGGTGGTCGTTAACTCGCCGAACTTCACTCACTCCACCAGCACCCTGGGAGCGACGACCGAAGGTAGTGACCCGACGCCAAGTTGTCTGCTGGGTAGTCCCGTCTCGAAGACGGTTTGGTACTCCTATACTCCGGGCGCCAACGGCCAAGCGGTCATCAATACGCGAGGCAGCAACTACGACACAGTGTTAGCGGTTTTTACGGGTACCCAGGGTGCATTGGCTGAAGTGATTAATGGCTGCAATGACGATATTGGAAATGTTGCGGAATCGCCGTCTGAAGTGACCGTTAATGTGGTCGCAGGTACGACCTACCGCATCATGGTGATGGGCTTTGTGCCGAAAGATGGCGGGGAACTGGTGTTTAACCTGAATGGCCCAGGCCCGATCATTCTTACTCCACCGGTAGTGGACGTGAATGCAGTGGTAGGCCGTACCGCTGCTCCGCAAACCGTGAATTTCTTCAATGGCTCCGGGGCCGCGATCACCATCAACACGATTTCAGTCACGGGAGACTATACGGCCACCCATAATTGCCCGCTCGGGGCGTCAGCCTTCGTGAATGCGACCAGTTGTTCCATCAGTGTGACGTTCTCTCCCGCCGGGGCCGGCGTGCGGAATGGCCAACTGACGATCGTGACATCAGCCGGTACCCGCGTTGTGGCGTTGAACGGCACAGGCGTAGAGTTCACGCTTTCACTGACGCGTCCGATGCGTCCGACGCGGGGAAGCGGGTCAGCAATCGTCATC
>DATLCI010000220.1:0-6012 GCA_035526435.1 Terriglobales bacterium | reverse complement strand
TCCGCTGCCACTTCTGGGAGATGCGGTCGGCGAGCTCCTCGGCAGTGGTATTTGATCTCGCGGCGCGCTTTGCCATGAGCTGGGCGACCTTGCCCGATTGTTCCTGCTGCACGATCCGATTGAAGTCGTAGATGGAAATGGGGCGATACAGAGAAAAAACGAACAGGCTCAGGGCAAAGATCACCAGATAAAGACGCAGCGGACGGAAGTAACGGGCTTTCCGTCCGGCAAAATATTCCTGCGTAAGGAAGCCCGGTTGAAAGAGCAGTGCCTTCAAAGTGCGGAAGAGACGTGAGTCCAGGTGCACGAACTCGTGAACGGCTTCGTGAAAGAAATGCCGGAGGGAGAGATCATGGTGTGCGGGCTGCTCCTCTCCGCAAGCGGGGCAATGGACGCCGGTGGGGGCATGGCCGCAGTTGGCGCACTCGGCTACATCCTTAACTATAGGGGTGCTGGACACCGGGGGATTGTACTGTGAGTCACCCGTTTTAGTATCCAAGGTGGCCGTTCCCAAGCCGGAGTGCGTGAAGGTAATGGCTCAGCTTGAACGAACCGTCAATTCCGCGGTGGCGCTGGTGAGGGTCCGCTGCCGATCAGCTCACGGACCCGGGTCAGGAGTTGTTCTGGATGCACCGGCTTGGCCAACAACTCGAACTCAAAACCGCGTTCATTCGCTTCGCGCAGCATGTCCGCGGTTGATGCCTGGCCGGAAAAGAGCAGCACCGAGCACTCAGGTATCTCCAAACGAAGCTTCATGGCGAGTTCGACGCCGTTCATTTGCGGCATGACCACGTCCGTGATCACCAGTCGAGGCGCAACCTTACGGCAGCTTTCATAAGCTTCCAGTCCATTGTAGGCGGTGGTGACGAGGTAGTCCTTGGAGCGCAATATCAGAGCGAGGGTGTCGGCGATCCTCTTCTCGTCATCGACGACGAGGATATCCGGCGGGTTGTTGGTGAGGTTCATACCGCTTGTTGCAACGTGGCTCCCGTGTCTTCCGGGACGCTGGTCGCGTGGCAAGGGAGAAAAACTGAAAATACGGTCCCGCTTCTCCCGGGTCTGGTGCTGGTCCTCAAGCGGATGGATCCGCGATGCTTATCTACGATGCTCTTGCCTACCCACAGACCGAGACCGGTCCCCACGTCGCGCTTGGTGGTGAAGAACGGCTGAAAGAGATGCGCCCGCACCTTCTCTGGAATCCCGTGCCCGTCGTCGGCTACCGTCAAGCGGACGCCATCCTCTCCGCCACGCTGCGCGGCGGCTACGCGCACCGCGATTCGCCCCCCAGGCGCGACGGCGTCAATGCTATTGGCCACGAGATTCCCGATGAGCTGGCGAATCTCACCGGGGACCGCTTCGATGGCAACATCCGCATGGATGTCTGTCCGGATGGTCGCGTCCTTATTCCTGGCCCGCCGCGAAAACACGGAAATGAAGGACTCGACGGTGCTCCCCACTTGTAAGGTGGCAATCCCCTTGGTCTCGCGGTAGAAGCCGAGGGTCTGCTTGGTGATCTGGGCAACGCGCTCGAGTTCTTCCTCGGCATTGCTCAAGAACTCGCGCACGTCGTCCCGAAGGGTGGCCTTTCTTGCCAAGTACACCAGGTTGGTTACCGCTTCGAGCGGGTTATTGATCTCATGGGCGACGGTCGCGGCCAGCCGACCGACCGAAGCGAGCCTCTCAGTTGTCCTCAAAGCGCGCTCCGTGTCTTTCCGCTGGGAGATGTCGCGGGCGATCTTCGCGGCGCCGACGATGCGGCCGGAGTCGTCTCTCACCGGCGAGATGGTCAAAGACACATCGATCCGCCGGCCGTCTTTGGTGACACGTACGGTTTCGAAGTGCTGGATGCGCTCGCCACGACAGATAGTCTGCAGGATCCGGCTCTCATCGTTGTGGAGCTCGGGAGGAATGAGCCTTAGAATCGGCTGTCCAATCATTTCATCCGGCCGGTAGCCAAAGACGGCCTCCGCGCCGCGATTCCAGCTGGTGACGATCCCGCGGAGGTCCTTACTTATGATGGCATCGTCGGATGATTCCACGATGGCGGCCAGCCGGTGGCGCGCTTCTGCCGCCCGGCTGCGTTCCGTGACATCGTGAGTGATCGCCAATTGCACCGTTGCCCCGGAGGCCGTGCGCAGGGGAGCGGCTTGCGTCTCCATCTTCCGACGAGACCCTTTCAATCCGATGATGTCGAACTGAAGAGAGCTGCGTTCCCCATCGCAGACCCGCTCGTTGAACACGCGGAATCGGTCGCGATCTTCCGGGGCAATGAGGTCGTAGACGTTCCTACCGATGGCCGCGGCAGCATCGTCTGCTTCTACGAGCGCTAAACCCGCGGAATTTATGTGGAGCAGCGCCCCGTCACGGGCAACGAGCTTTACGCACTCAGGGGTCGTATCCACGATAGCCCGGAAGCGCTCCTCGCTCTCCCGGGCAGCTTGCTCGGAGGCGCGCTTGTCTTCGAGCAGGCGCGCAGTCTGGAAGGCAACACTGAGCTGGTTTGCGGTCACAGATAGAAGTAAGCTGTCTGCTTCGCTGGGGAAGCCCGACGAAGCACATCCCGCGGCAATAAACCCAAACTCTCCCGCAATGCCAATGGGTTGGATCAATACGCGAAGCGGAACGGCCCAAGCCGGGCGGGTCAGCGTTTCAATGGTTGGGGAGGCATTCTGTGAGAGTTCGGCCTGGAGTTCGTTGACCGCAGCGAGAAAGCCGGCATAGGCAAAGGTCTTCTCGGCCTTTATGGAATGCTGTGACGACGCGATGCACACGCAAGCGGCATCGACGCGCAGCGTATGGAGGATCAAGCTAGCCGCGCTTTCAGCGACATGGCGCTCTTCGCGGCCGATCCAACTTGCGGGGATCGTCGCCAGGGACACCAGGTCGCGAATAACGCGCTGCAGGTCCCGAATTGTCGGTTCAGCTTTTCCCATTGCAGTCGCTAGGCTCCGGTGGTTGAGCGGGCGGATCGATAGGTACCGCGTTCCCTCAGCTCCAAGAGGAACTCAGCCGGCGGCACAAAGAACGGGTTTTTTTGCAGCACGCCGCCTATGATCACCATAGGATGAGTGCGGAGAATGTCCATCACGATCCCAGCGCCAAACTTGGCGCAGTCGTACGTTCAAACCACCGGGTCCTGATAGTTCGGCAGAATAAAGTTCAAACGGGTCTCGTACTCTACCAGGTCATTGACGCCGGGGAAATCTTCCAGCGCCCATTCCATATGAGCGACCAGGCGCGTGAGCGGGAAGCCTTCAGCCGGGCCGGCGGCCAGCACTTCCTGGATCAGTGCCAGCATGCGGTCCTGATCGAAGTGGCCATCGCGCAAGTAAGCATCTTGCCAGCGGCGGACTACAAGTTGCCCGCGGTCTAGCGTGGCTCGGGTATCGATCCCGCTCTCCTGTAAGCGGTGGACGTGATCATCCATTAAAGCTGGATCGACGATGTGAAAGGCCTTCTCGCCCCGGTCGATCCCCTCCCGAATGAACGGCAGGAGAATACGGTACTCCTCGTCCGGACTATTAAAGAAGGCACAGATGTGTCGTTGAGTTCCGAGGGTGGAGTTGGCGAAGGAGATCGGCTGCTGGGGAGAATTCATGACCAAAAATCCTCTGGTATGGAAAGAGCCTAGGTACAATTCGACGCCAGTAAGATGCAAGACCCGGGGGTTCAGGTTAGCCGGGGGCTTCGCCATTCATTGACAGTCTGCCAGGCTCTCCCAAAGGGGTACCGCGAGGTGAAACAATAAAGCGGGTCACCAATGTTGTCAATGGAAACCGCCAACAGCTATCAGCCATGAGCCATCAGCGACGCCGCCTCCTTATTATTACGTCCTTATTCTTATGTTCGGATCAGCAGGGATGGTTATGGTGAGTCGGAGAAGAAGCACTCGACGGGAGCCGAAGAAGAAGCCTGCCGGGTCCGGAGGGCTTATTTACTTTGGTAACACCAAGACCGTATGATTCGGCACATTTGCGGGATATAATCCGTTCCTTCCCCCGTTGAAGGCCCCAACACGCCCATGACCACTTCCGCCCCGATCAAGAGCCCCATGCAGAGTTCCGGCTCCCGGCCGTTACCGCTCGTGGTCTATTTTGAAGGGGATGAACCGGCCCGGAAGTCGCTGGAGGGGGTCCACCGTTATCGCCGCATTGCGCACGAAGTAGTGAGCGCCGAGTTCGATGCGGTGGAGCATATCTATATTGTCACCCGTGAATACCAGGTGGCCGAGCATTACCAGGCACTGCGCAAACCAAATGTGCGGGTGCTCGCGCTGTGCGACGACCGTTTCAAGGATCCCCGCAATGACGGCGCGGTCTATGCGTTCCTGCCGGAGGTGACGCCGACGGCCATCCTGGAACGGATGGTGGACAACGCCATCGACCACATCCAGTTGCTGGCCAACCGGCGCGACATCACTTCGAAGCTGCAAGGCGCGACCAAAGAGATCCACGATCTGAATCAGATCGGCGCGGCGCTCTCCGCCGAGCACGATACCGGCAAACTGCTGGAACTTATCCTGACCAAAAGCCGCGAGATCACCAACAGTGACGCCGGGTCGCTGTACCTGGTGGAGCCGGCGGAAGAAGAGAACCCGCAGACGCAGGTGCTGATCGCCGAGCCGGGCAGCGGCGTAGAGGTGCCGGACAAGGCCGCCAAGCTAGTGCACCAGATGGAAGTGAAGAAGCGTTTGCGCTTCAAACTGGCGCAGAATGATTCGGTGAGCATCCCGTTCCGCGAGCGGGTGATGGAGATCAGCGAGAGCTCGGTGGCGGGGTATGTGGCCAAGACCGGCCAGTCCGTGAACATCGAAGATGCCTATCACATGCCGCCGGGCGTTCCTTATTCCATCAACCGCAAGTTTGATGAGGACTCCGGCTATCGCACGAAATCCATTCTGGCCGTGCCCATGCGCAACCAGAAGGACGAGATCGTGGGCGTGCTGCAACTTATCAACTCCAAGCGCGACTTCCGCACCAAGCTGGAAAATCTTTCCGTCGTGACCAAGCAGGTGGTGCCGTACGTCGAGCGCCAGCGCTCGATCGTGGAGTCACTGGCCAGCCAGGCCGCGGTGGCGCTGGAGAACAGCCAATTGTATGAAGCCATCCAACGCTTGTTTGAAGGCTTTGTGCGCGCGGCGGTCATTGCGATCGAGGCCCGCGACCCCACCACTTCCGGACATTCATTCCGCGTTGCCAATCTGACCGTCGCGCTGGCGGAAGTGGCGGACCGCAGTGAGAGCGGCCCGTTTGCCGACCTGCGCTTTACGCGCAATGAGATGAAGGAGATCCGCTATGCCAGCCTGCTGCATGACTTTGGCAAGGTAGGCGTGCGCGAGGAGGTGCTGGTCAAGGCGCGCAAGCTTTATCCCGCGCAGATGGACGTGATCCAGCAGCGCTTCCAGTTCGTCAAGCGCTCCATGGAAGCCCAGCAGTTGCAATCCAGGCTCGATTACGTGCTGCAAAAAGGCCGCGAAGAATATCTGGCGTCGCTGCCGAAGTTCGATAGCGAATTGGCAGAGCAGTTGAAGATGCTGGATGGCCACTTCGAGACCATCCTGAAATCGAACGAACCTACGGTGCTGCCGGAAGGGAACTTCGAGCGACTGCTCGACATTGCGGAACATCATTTCAAAGATTTCGCCGGCGACGACCGCGCGCTGCTGACCGAGGACGAAGTCCGGTTGCTGTCCATCCGCAAGGGCTCGCTCGATGACACCGAGCGTTTGCAGATCGAGTCGCACGTGGTGCACACGCTGAAATTCCTGCAGCAGATCCCGTGGACGAAAGAGATCAAGAGCATCCCCGCCATCGCCCGCGGACACCACGAAAAACTCAATGGCCGCGGCTATCCGTTCAAGCTGGGCGCGGCGGAGATCCCCATCCAGACGCGGATGATGACCATTGCGGACATCTTTGACGCGCTGTCGGCCAGCGACCGTCCGTACAAGAAAGCCGTGACGCTGGAAAAAGCGCTCGACATCCTGGGCTACGCGGTGAAAGACGGCGAAGT
>DATLCI010000218.1:0-17770 GCA_035526435.1 Terriglobales bacterium | reverse complement strand
ACCGCTGCGCAGTACTCAATTCAGTGGACGTACCAGTTGACCGTTGTCGGCGCGGACAAACTTCCCTTGCCCGGCGTAAAGGTCGACATCGTTGACCAGAACGGCGTAACCCATCTCAGCGCCGTCACCGGCCCCGAAGGGCGCACCGACCCCATCGCTTTGACGGAGTTCCGCCGGTTCAACACCCAGCTCGGCATCGAAAAACAGGAGTTCACTTACCGGGTCACGCTCTCCCTCGGGGAGCGGGCTCGCGAGTTCCCGCTGCGCATAAAGGCTCCGCTTCAGCAGGTGCAAACCCTTCCCTAGTTCCACCCGCCGATTGGCCTCAGCCCCGTTTTATCTTGTAAACTTCTTGTTCCGCTTGCGTCATCGCGAGACTCCAGCGGAGTGGCTGGAATCGTCTTCACCAGTACTGTCTTCAACGGGGAATGGAACAGTGCCTTTCGCTCATCTCTCTCGTCTAGCTGCGACTTTAGTTTTACTTGCACTTTCGTTCCCTCTGCTTGTCGCACAGTCTCCGAACACGGGCTCACTGCTGGTGGTGGTGATCGACCAATCCGGCGGCGTCATAAAAGATGCCAACATCTCCCTAGTAAACGTTGCCACCAGCGCGGTGCGTGAGGCCCTTTCCGCCGGCGACGGCACAGCCACCTTCCCCGCTTTGTCGCTTACCGGCGCATATACCGTCACTGTCTCTAAGAGCGGATTCGCCACCGAACAACGCACGAATGTGAGTTTGCGTTCGGGCGAGACGGCCAAGCTGCAAGTCAAGCTTCTGGTTGGCGCTGCCAACTCGCAGGTGACCGTCTTCGGCACCTCGGAAGGTGTACGCACAGACTCGCAGATCGGCGGACGTCTTGAGAGCCCCGTCATCGACGCCACACCTATCCTCGGCCGCAAAGTCACTTCCATCCCTCTGCTCAATGCGGCCTTTCGGCAGGCCAAAGGCACCGGTGATCTGTTCGTCAATCAAACTTACTTCGCTACCGGCGCGGGTTCGCGGCGCACCACCACCGTGACCCTCGATGGCGCCAATAACGACGAAGCTTGGGGACGCCAGACCGCCATCGCTACCGTTCCCATCGGCGCGGTGCAGGAGATGACCATCCTTTCCAGCGCTTTTTCCTCTGAGTTTGGCTGGACGGCCGGCCCCGCATTGAACATCGTCACGAAATCGGGCACCAACACCCTCCATGGCGAGGCTCTGTTCTTGAACCGCCCCGGCGGTATGCAGGCGAACCGTTTCTCCAACAAGGATTTTTGCCCCTCATCCGTTCCCAGTTGCGTGACCCCGTCCACGCTCACCGCCATCAATCCCGTCGACATTCCCGACGCCCTCAGCCAACTATCCGCCTCCATCGGCGGACGCATCATCAAAGATCGCACCTTCTTTTTTCTCAGCTCGGACTACACCTGGCAGGATCGCACCACTTTGCTCTCCAGTTCCTTGCCAGCCTTCTTGTTGCCTGCGAATGGCCGCCTCGACTACACGGGACATTACCGCCAGGCCCTTTTCAATGGCCGTCTCGATCACAAGCTCACGCCCAACCACAACCTTATGGTCAGGGTGAACACCGATCGCTTCCATGACGACAATCCGCAGGACGCAGTCAGCGGCACCAATGCGCCTAGCGTCGCGCGCAATTACTCCCGCCGCTCTTGGACCACGCAGGCCAATCTCACTTCGCTCTTCGGTTCCAACTTTACCAATGAGGCCCGCTTCGCTTTTCTCAATGGCGATCCCGTCACCCGCTGGACCGCGCCCACGATTTCTACCGCCTATACCCGCGCGGGCTCCGTACCCTTCACCATCGGGCAGTCACGCTTCTCTGATCTTTTCGGGCGTCAGTTACAGTTCTCTGACACTTTCTCCTGGTCTCTGGGCCGCCACTATCTGCGCATTGGCGGAAGCCTTATGCACCACACTTCCGGTGGCACCGGCAATGAACCCGGGACGGCTATCCTGGGCACCTTCACCTTCCGCAACACCACGACCTTGCCCTTCGACCAACTGACGTTGGCGGACGTGCAGAACTATACCCAGCCCATCAACTTCGGCATTAGTAGCTATGAATTGTCCCAGTGGCTGAATACTGCCTTCGTGCAGGACCACATTCGCTTGCGCAACGATCTCACCGTCGACCTTGGCCTTCGTTATGATCGCCAGACCCTCACCGACGCCCGCGCCAACTTCGCCCCCCGGATTGGCTTTGCCTGGAACCCCGGTGGCGATTCGCGCACCGCCATCCGCGGCGGTTATGGCATGTATTACACCCAGATCATCTCCAACTTGGTCGCTGGTTATCTGGTGAACGGCCTTGACGGGTTGACTACCTACACCGCCACGCCCGGACAATTTGGCTTCCCTACCTGTCTTACCGGCCCCTGCCTGCCGTTGGCCTTCGATCCCAAGACGCTTCCGCCGTCTCAATTGCCGGCGCGCGACATCGTCATCCGGCCGGGTCAGCGTGAGTTCTACACCGCGCAGTTCACCAAGTACGGGCTCGATTTCAGCAAGGTTCCTGACTATCCCGAGCGCCTCGTGAACCCTCGCAGCCAAGTGATCTCGATCGGCGCCGAACGCGAACTGCTCAAAGGGTTATTTCTCTCCGGCGACTACGTCCATCAGCACTGGACAAGGCTCGTGCGCTCCGTTGATCTCAACGCGCCTTCCGTCTTTGATCGCACCTCGCCCGGACAGGTTCGTTCCGTCGCCGCCGCCAATGCTACGCGTCCCATTTTGCCCGTCAACGGCGGCGTCCGCCAGATCAACGTGCTTACCAATCTCGGCGTTGCTGATTACGACGGTTTGCAGACTCAGTTCAATTACCGCGGAAGTTCGCGTATGTATCTTGCCGTCAGCTACACCTTGTCCAAGGCTACGAATACTACAGAGCCTGACGGCAATGGCATCGCCCCTGATCAGGGCAATCTCGCCCGCCTGGGCGAGATCGAACGCGGTCCCAGCGTCCTCGACCAGCGCCATCGGGCGGTCATCATGTTCAGCTACCAGTTGCCCCTCCACTTTAATGCCGGCACGCTCATGCAATTCGCCTCTGCCCGGCCTTTCAACGCCACCACCGGCATCGACAACAATGGCGACGGCGCCAACAACGACCGCCCCGTGGTGAATGGCGAGGTAATGCGTAAGTCTGCTTTTCGTGGCTCACCTACCTCCGACGTTGGGATGTTTGTTGAAAACCGCATACCGCTTTCTGAACGCATGGCGCTCCTCTTGCGCCTCGAAGGCTTCAACCTCTTGAACCACGGCAACTACCTCGGGCGCGGACAAACCGTCCATGGCGACGGTGCTGCTCCCCTCCCCACCTTCGGCCAGTTGGTCTCGGTCGGCTCCTCGGCCACTGCGATCCCCGCCTTCGCTAACGTGGACCCGCCCCGCATGTTCCAGTTGCAAATTCGCTTTATCTTCTGAGCCCTGGCCGCCCCCATCCGGGCGGCCCCCCTCGCTCCGCTTTATATTTACGACAGCCAGGAGTATTCTGGTGCCCGCTTCCTCTTCCCGCACTCTTCTCTTTCGAGGTGAACCATGAAACATGTTGTCAAGCGCACGCTGAGCCTGCTGGTGCTCGGGCTGATGGCCCTTCCCGGCGCGGCCCAAGTCAAGCTGCCCAAATTGCAATTTACGGATGTGAAGCTCAGCAACGGGCTCCGCGTCATCATCGCTCCCGACCATTCCGCGCCCGTCTTCGGGATCTCCGTCACCTATAACACCGGCTCGCGCAATGAACGCCAGGGCCGCACCGGCTTTGCCCACCTCTTCGAGCACATGATGTTCCAAGGCTCCAAGAATGTCGCCAAGGGCGAGCATATGTTGCTGGTCGCCAACAACGGCGGCTCCATGAACGGCAGCACCAATAACGATCAGACGAATTACTACGAATCGCTGCCCAAGAACCAGCTTGACCTAGCCTTGTTCCTCGAGGCGGACCGCATGAAGGCCCTCGACGTCAACGAAGCCAACTTGACTAACCAGCGCAATGCGGTGCAGGAAGAACGCCGCCTCCGTCTGGACAATCAGCCCTACGGCAAATCGGGGGAAGAGCTCCAGGCCCTGGCTTATGACAACTTCCCGTATCACCACTCCGTCATCGGCTCCATGGATGACCTCAACGCAGCCAAGCTTGAGGACATACAAGAGTTCTTCCGCATCTATTACGCGCCCAACAATGCCGTATTGGTCTTGACCGGCGACGTTGAGCCTGCCGCCGCTCTGGCCAAGGTCAAGAAATACTTCGGCTCCATCCCTCGCCAGCCCGACCCGCCGCCCGTGGTCATCAATGAGGCTCCGCACACCGCCGAGCGCCGCAAAACAATGCCCGATCAGCTGGCGCGCTTGCCGCAATATCATGCCGTTTACATCGTCCCGCAGGGCAACACGCCTGAGAATTACGCGCTGCAGGTCCTCGGCAACGCTCTTTCCGGCGGACGCAGCTCTCGCATGTACGAGCGTCTCGTCCGTGAGAAACAGCTCGCCCAGAACGTCAACGTATTTACCGAAGCGCGTCGCGGCCCCAGTCTGCTCCACGTCGTGGCCACTCCCGGTCGTGGAGTGAAGATTGACGATCTGGAAGCTGCCATCAATGCGGAACTGGAAGCCGTAAAGAAAGATGGAGTCACCGCCCGCGAGATTGAGAAGGCTCGAGTGCAATACCTCCGCGGCCAAGTCGGTATTCGGGCTTCTTCGCTGGGATTGGCCAATCGCATTGCCAGTAATGCTATCTACTTCAACGACCCCGGCTTGATCAACACGGCGGTCGACAAATACAACGCCGTCACCGCTGCCCAGGTAAAAGCTGCTGCGGAAAAATATCTCACGCCTGCCAACCGCACCGTCGTCATCACTATGCCTGCCGGACGCGGCGCTGCCCCTGCGACTGCCGCAGCGGCGCAATAAGGAGCCCCTATGAATAAGACACTGCTGAATATCCTTTCACTTCTCCTGCTGGGCGCGTTCGCCTGGGCCCAGCAGCCCACGCCGGGTATGGACCAGGCGCAACCCACCGGCAAGGTCAACCGCCTCAACCAGGCGCCGGTGAACACCGAGCTGCTCAAGATCAAGCTGCCACGCGCCAAAGAGATCACCTTGGCCAACGGCCTGACCGTCATGGTGCTGGAGCAGCACAAGCTTCCGCAGGTCTCATACTCGCTCTGGATCAAGTCCGGCGCGTTATCGGATCCGAAAGACGCTCCCGGCCTCGCCTCCTTTACCGCGGACATGCTGCGGGAAGGCACCACCACCCGTAAGAGCAGCGAGATCGCAGCGCAGCTCGACGATCTCGGCGTCCAACTCAACGCCAATGCGGAATTTGGCCGCGACCTCACCGCCATCAGCGCCTCGTCCCTCTCGGACGCAACCGACAAGACCATGGAACTGTTGGCCGATATCGTTCTCAACCCCACCTTCCCCACGGAAGAGTTGGAACGCTATCGCCGCCGCGAGCTTATTGGTTTGCAGCAGCTTCGTTCGAATCCCGGCTATCTTGGGCGTGAGCGTTTAGCCAAGGCTATCTACGGGGACAGCCCGCTGGCGGTGCAATCCCCCACCGTCGAATCTCTTCGTGGCGCTAACCCGACATCGCTGAAGGCATTCCACGGCAAGTTCTACGCTCCCAACAATGCCATCCTCGGGATCGCCGGCGACATTACTCTCGCCCAGGCCCAGGCGCTGGCCGAAAAATACTTCGGCTCGTGGAAGAAACAGGACTTGGCGAAACCGGCGATGCTCGATGTCTCCAATCGCAATAATGCCAAGGTCTATCTCGTCGACCGCCCCGGTTCGGTGCAGAGCAACATCCTGGCCGGGACAGTTTCCCTGAAACGCTCCGATCCCGATTTCATCGCGCTCACGGTCGCCAATCGCATCCTCGGTGGCGGCTCCAGCGCGCGACTCTTCCAGAATCTACGTGAGGACAAGGGATACACCTACGGGGCCTACAGCCGCCTCAGCAGTGACATCTATCCCGGGACCTTTGTGGCCAACACGGAAGTCCGTAATGCGGTCACCGATGGCTCGCTCAAGGAATTGATGTTTGAGATGAAGCGCCTCCGCGAAGAGTCAGTTGGCTCCACCGAACTCGAGGAGGCCAAGCGCTCATTGGTGGCCAGCTTCGCGCTTTCACTCGAAAGTGCTGGGGATCTCCTCAACCGTTCTATGTCGGTGAAGTATTATGGCCTCCCGGTTGATTATTGGGATCGCTACTCCGATGAAGTCGCCAAGGTGGATGCCCCCAAGGTCCAGCAGATCGCCCAGAAGTACATCGACCTGCCTCACCTCCAGATCGTCGTCGTCGGCGACGCGAAGGAAGTCGGCGAGGCCGTATCCAAGTACGGCACCGTTGAGAACTTTGACGCGGACGGAAAGATGGTCGCCCCTCCTGCGAAGTAGCTTCGCTTAAAGAACTGAAAGCCCGGATCCTCTGATCCGGGCTTTTCTTTTTCTGTTAGTTTTAACTTCTTACAGTGTTGGCGCCTTGGGGACCGTCGGCGGCGCGGAAGGATTAGACGGCCTGCTGGTACTCGGCACCCGCGGCGCTTTGGCTGGCTTTGATGGTCTTGCCGGTTTGACTATGTACCCGGGATCCTCGGCGTCGCGCCGGTTGTCCGCTTTCTCGCGCCTCGCCTCTTCCACTTCCCTGCGGGACTCCTCGCGGGCGCGCCGTGCCTCTTCACGCACCTCCCTGGACTCCTCCCGCACTTTCTCCGCCGCCTCCCGCATCTCTTCCCGGTCGGCCCGGGCCGCTTCGCGCGCCCGCTCTCTTGCCTCGCGTGCCGCCTCCCGGGATTCGTCCGACTGCTTGCGCCCTTCGCGCTCGCGTTCCCGCGCCTCGCGTGACTGTTCTCTTGCCCGGTCATGCGCCTCGCGTGCCTGCTCGCGCGCCTTGTCGCTTAACTCCCGCGCGGACTCTCTCGCCTCCCGCGCGGCTTCATTTGCGTCGCGCGCGGACTTCTCTTCCGCGGCCGTGCATTCACGGCTCACGCCATTCTCGACCACGGTGCATTTGCCTTGCGCCAGCGCCGTCGTCGTCAGCCCCACCATGCTCACACTCAATATCGCGATCTTGCCCAGCAGTCTCATAGTTCGGCTCCTCGATTCCATTAGACCCACCTTGCCTCTTACGGTTAGTTCTAATTCTGCCCATTTTGGGACGATTTCCCCGCCCTCGTCGCGCTGCACTGAAAAGCTTTGCACACAGTTCGCAGTGCGGCTGGTGAGAGGATTCTAATGTTTCTCACGTTGCTTCCGAATCAGCCGCTTGCCTCCACCTCAAAACCCAGAAATCGTGGCCTGCAACGTGCTCTCACCTAAGCAGTCCCGGCTTCCTTGCGGGGATCAACAGAAAACTATGAAGAACTTCATCCGTACCGGACTATTAGTTCTCGCGGCCAATGGGATCGCATCCGCCGGTTCTTTCACGATTGAATCGGTGCCTCCATCGGCGCTGCGAGGACTCGCAGCCACTCCATCTGCGCATACTTCCTATCTGACTTCGCCCCACCACAACCTTTTCGCCTCTGCCGCCGCTAAGACCAAGGAAGGCTATATAGGTACTGTCCGTCTGGATGATGGTTACAGCTTCACGATTTCAAATAGCAGTCCGTCGCCGGTCCCGGTGCCTGAACCCGCTACCTTGGTGCTCTTAGCCTCGGGCATGGCGGTAGCCGCCCTGCGCCGCCGCCACCGCGCCTGAATCAGACCACATTCAGCCTATCCCGCGCATCGAATACTTAAGCTCCGGCCCTGTCCACTCTCTGGCTAGGCCGGACTTTTACTATTCATGGGCCAAGTCACTCGTTCCAAGACTTTCCGCGTGCTCTCCGCCATCGCCTTGGTTCTGGTGACGGCTTGGTTTCTCCTCGCTCTATTCAAACCCCAGCTCCATTACCGCGCGGAACGTCCTACCGCCACCCTCGAATCCCAGGAATTTTGGCGCATGCTTGAATCCCTCGCCGACTCCCGCCTTCATCCCAGCAACCGTATCCAGGTGCTCCCCAACGGCGAGAACTACTACCAGGCGGAACTCAACACCATCGCTCAAGCCCAGCACAGCATTCACCTCGAGATGTACATCTTCTATGACAGCGAGATTGGCAAACGCTTCGTCGCCGCTATAGCCGAACGCGCTCGGGCTGGCGTGCAGGTGCGCATGGTGATTGACGCTATCGGCAGCCTCAATACCGGCAAAGACTTTTTCAAGCCGATCACCGACGCCGGCGGCAAGGTGAATTGGTATCACCCCGTGCGCTGGTACAACTGGGACCGCGCTAACAATCGCACCCATCGCGAGCTAATTGTCATTGACGGTCGCAAGGCCTTCGTCGGCGGCGCCGGCGTTGCCGATCATTGGCTCACTGCCAAGGACGACAAGCCTCGCTGGCGTGACACCATGGTCTTCATTGAAGGTCCCGCCGTAGCCGCTCTGCAAGGCACCTTTGTTGAGAACTGGCTCGAATCCTCCGGCGAAGTCATTAGCGACCCCGCATTCTTTCCCATCATTCCCTCAGACGGTACCGCCGACCGGGGCGAGTCCGCCGCCATGGTCGTCAACAGTTCGGCTTCCGTCGGCGGCTCCACTCGTGCCCGCATCCTGTTTCAGACGCTGCTTGCCTCGGCCAAGTCCACCATCATCATGAGCACCCCGTATTTCCTTCCCGACGGCGATGCCCGCAATGACCTCATCAAAGCCGTGAAGCGCGGCGTGAGCGTAAAGATCATCACCCCCGGCAAGCAAAGCGACCACGCGGTCACCCGCAGCTCCTCGCGCCGGCTGTACGGCGACCTGCTGAAGAATGGCATTGAGATCTACGAGTACCAGCCCACCATGATCCACGCCAAGATCTTGGTCGTCGACGGCAAATGGAGTGTCGTCGGCTCCACCAACATGGACAACCGCTCCTTCGAACTGAACGACGAAGTCAATCTTGCCGCCTTCGACGGCGGCATGTCGCGCCGCCTCACCGAGGATTTCAATGAGGACTTGCGCTCCTCCCGCCGCATCACCTACGACGAATGGAAGAACCGCCCTTGGCGCGAGCGCCTCACCGAAGGCTTCGGCTGGCTGATCGAACGGCAACAATAGTTATTGTTGCTGTGCCAACCACTTCTCAAACTGCGGCTGCTGCTTCTCTTTAAACGCCACGCAACTGCTGATCCGTTCCAATGTCAACTTCACCGTCCGCTCGGCTCCCGGCGCGCGATGCTCACGGAAAAAATCTTCAATGTCTTTGCGATGTTCCAGATCGCAATACCCGCTCAATGCTCCTACCGCGCCACCGCCCCCAAATGACACCACCTTCTCGCGCATCTCCATCCAATGTTGCTTCAGGAACGACCACGCCGCGTCCCGCGACTCCGGATTTCCGATCAGCGTGCTCATGAATCCGATCACATCCTGCGGCGGCATTTGTGGAGACCGCACGTACTCCAGCGACCGCTTTACCAGAGCCGGATCGCTGAACTGTGCCAGGGCAAACAACGATCGCGAATACTGCTCTGGTGACTGTCCCTTCGCATTATTCATCGCCGTCAGGATGCGGTCATACAGCGCCGCATCGCCATTTTGCGCCGCGATGGAGAACGCCACATTCGCCATGCCTGCATCCACGCTGCCCGGACTCCTCAAGGCTTGCTCGACTATCGCCCTCGCCCGTGCGACACTCCCCGATTCCCCCATGCCTCCCATTAGTGCGAATAGTTGCGCGCGCAGATTGCGGAGGTCATCGCTGTCGCCCGGCTTCGCCTCCAATCCCACCCGCTCCATCGCCGGACGCAGTACTCGCATCTGCCATGCGTCAAACTTCGGCTGCGTCGCCGCCGTCGGGAACGTCGATCGTATCCCGTTCACCCGTCCGATCACCTGCTGCAACACCGCATTCTCTTTGCTTTCGCGCAGCTTAGCGCTCAGATCAAGATAATCCCCGATGTTCGACCGGCCCGCGCGCACCAGCGCCCATTGATCGCCCAACAGGAAGATGGTTTCCGCCGCCGTTAACTTTCCGGCTTCTGCCGCTCCCGAAACCTTCGCCATCATCTGCGGTGCGTACGATGTCCGGTAGTAGCCGCTCGCTCCGGCGTTGATCACCCGGTCATTGCAGCTATCGAAGGTCATCTCCTGTACCGGCTTCGTCATAAGTACGCAGACGGCCGTCATCTCCGCCGCCTTCGGGTCAGAAGTCAGCTTTCGGCTGCACAGCGGGATATTCCACACCTGGCCCGCATTCCCCGCGCCGCCAAACCGTTCCTGCGCTACCCTCAACTCCAGCCTCCCGCCCGTGCAGGCCGCCTCCACCGTCAGCAACGGCACTCCTGGCTTGTCCACAAACGTCTGCATGACCTTGTCCACTGGCTTGCGCGAAGCCGCGGTCAGTTCGGTCCATAGGTCTTCTGCCGTCGCATTTCCGTTCGCATGCCTTTGCAGATAGCGGTTCACGCCCGTGCGGAACACCTCTTCGCCGACGAACGTCTCCACCATGCGCAGCACCGCCGCGCCTTTTTCGTAGGCCACGCCGTCGAACAATTCTTTGATCTCTTCCGGCGTGCTCGCATTCGCGCGTATCGGTCGCGACGAGGCGAGCGAATCCTGCGTGATCACCCCTTGCGCAGACAACGCCCGCGAAACCGTCTGGTCCCAACTCTTGTCCCAGGCTGCCAGTGGCTTAAACGTCATCCACGTGGCAAAGCCTTCATTCAACCAGACGTTGTCCCACCACTGCATCGTCACCAGGTCCCCAAACCATTGGTGCGCCATCTCATGTCCCACCACGCTCGCCACTCCCCGCTTCGCCCCCACCGACGCCGTCTTCTCCTCGATCAGCAGCGCCCGCTCCTTGTAAAAGATGGCTGCGGTGTTCTCCATCCCGCCCCACTCATAATTCGGGATGGCGACCATGTCTAACTTTTTGAATGGATACTTGATCCCGTAGTACTTGTTATAAAAACTGAGGAAGCTTTCCGCCGCTTTCAGCGCAAATCTTCCCATCTCTTTCTTCTCCGGCACCGCGCAAATGCGGATGGGTATTCCGTCGGACGCCCCTTCCACACAACCAAAATCCCCTACTGCCAGCGCCACCAGATACGTGGATATCTTTGGCGAGGTCGCAAACTCCAGCGTATGCTTCCCCGCGCCCGGTCCTGGGAACGTCTTGATCAACGCCCCGTTGGAGATGGCCGTGTCTGCGGCATCCGTCTCCACCGTGATGTCGAAAGTCGCCTTGAACTCCGGCTCGTCAAAGCTGGGGAACGCCATCCGCGCGTACGTACCTTCAAACTGCGTCGCCGCGTACTGCCGGCGATCTGATCTCGTCCGATACAGCCCGCGCAAGTCATCGCGCAGCGGCGCCGCAAACTTCAAATGCAATTCCGCTGCGCCCGCCGGCACACCCGGCGTCAGATCGAAGGCCACCATCTCCTGCTCTGGTTGCGGTCTGACCTTTGCTGCAAATCGTTTGCCCCTCGCCGTCACATACGCGTCGCTGATCGTGAGTCCCACCGCATTGAGCGAGATGCTCCCTGACGCCTTCGCCAGCCGCAACGCGATCGTCTCTTCGCCTCCAAACCTCCCCGCAGCGATGTCTACGTTGAAGTGGATCGTGTAATGGGAAGGCACCGCATCTTTCGGCAGTCGTTGCGCAAGGCACAACGACGACAACAGCAGGCCAAACAGGACTACGTTAATGGCGCTTGGTTTCATGGCTGCAAGACTATCAAATAGGGACGAACTCCTAAGCCATCTGCCCTATTCCCTAGGCGGGCGAATCGCCTTATCATCTGCCTAACTTTGGCCACAATCCCACATCCAGCGGAAACGCTGCTGTTTCCAGGCAATCGTCTGGAAGCCCGGCCGCGTCTTCACCTTCCCGCAAGCAAAAAGCGCCGCAGCGTCCTCAAACGTTTGTTGTTCATCGCCGTCTGCTTCTTCTTCGTCCGTACTTTCATTGGTGAAGCAGCGTTGGTGCCCACCTCGTCCATGGAAGGCACTATCCTCGTCGGCGACCACATCCTCATGAACAAATTGCTATATGGGCCGGAGATCCCATTCACCGGTTGGAGGCTGCCCTTTGCTCGCAGCGTGCAAAAGCAGGACATCATCGCCTTCTACTATCCCCGCGACCCAAAGCTGATCTTCTTGAAACGAGTTGCGGCCGTCGGCGGCGACCGGGTTGAGATCCGCGACGATGTCCTCTATGTGAATGACACCCCCGTGCGCGAGCCTTTCGCTCAGTACGAACGCCGCCCTTGGCGGCGCCATCCTGAGAACATGCGTGCCCGCGTCGTTCCCCTAGGCCACCTTTTCGTCCTGGGTGATAACCGTGACAACTCTGACGACAGCCGCTATTGGGGCACCGTGCCCGTCCGCAATGTGATCGGCGAGCCGCTCATGGTGTTTTGGTCTTATGACGCGCCTTCCTCCGCCTGGCTGGAGCAGGACCCCACCCGCCAGCTCCACTTTTACGGCAGCATCGTGACCAACCTCTTTGCCCGTACCCGCTGGTCCCGCACCGGATTTCTGCTCTGACCCAAAAGTTGTCAGACCCGCATGAACGGCGGGGAAACGGCGAGTCACCGCACCATAATGTTAGAATACGGCTTCCCTGTTTCAAGCGCGCCAGCCCCGAGAAGAGAGTCACTTTGCCCCAATCAAAAAACACTGCCACCAAGTCCGTCACCTACGCGGACGCCGGCGTTGACATCCAGCGCGCCAACAAGACCAAGCAGCGCATCAAGTACCTTGCGCAAAAGACCTTCAATCGCGGCGTCCTCAGTGACATTGGCGGCTTCGGCGGCCTCTTCGCCATCGACAAGAAAAAATTCAAAGATCCCGTGCTCGTCTCCAGCGTGGATGGCATTGGCACCAAGCTCAAAGTCGCCTTCGAGATGCGCATGCATCACACCGTCGGGGCGGACCTCGTTAACCATTGCGTGAATGACATCGCTGTCCAGGGCGCCACCCCGCTCTTCTTCATGGACTACCTCGCCAGCGGACGCCTCGACGCCGAAGTCACGGAAAAAGTCATCTCCGGCATCGCCGACGCCTGCCGCCACAACGGCTGCGCCCTGATCGGAGGCGAGACGGCGGAGATGCCCGGCTTCTATCCTCCGGGGGAATACGACCTCGCCGGCTTCATCGTCGGGGTCGTTGACCGAAACAAGATCATTACCGGAGAGAACGTCCAGCCCGGAGACGTCCTTATCGGACTTCCCTCCAACGGCCTCCACACCAACGGCTATTCACTCGCCCGCAAGCTGCTCTTTGACGTCGCGCGCTATCACCCTGACAAGTACGTGAACGAGATCAAGAACAAAGTCGGCAATGAACTGATGCGGACCCACAAGAGCTACTGGCCGGTGATTCGCCGCTTGGTGGACGCCGATTGCGTCAGCGCTATGGCTCACATTACCGGCGGCGGCATCACTGAAAATCTGCCTCGCGTCCTGCCCAAAGGCACCGGCGGACTGGTGGAGATCGGGAGCTGGCCCATTCCTCCGCTCTTCATCCATTTGCAGAAGCTCGGCAACGTTGAGCAGGAAGAGATGATGCGTACCTTTAATATGGGTATCGGCATGGTGCTTGTCGTTCCCTCCAAGCGCTTCAAAAAAGCGCAGACGCTCATCGACCGCGCCGGCGAGAAGTGCTACACCATAGGCCGCGTCACCAAGGGCGAACACAAAGTCACTTACTCCTAGCTTGTTTTTGTGTATTCCGAGCGAGATTTGCAGACTAACGAGGAATCCAATATCCGCGGCCACGCGCCGTTTGACGTCACGTGCTTCCTGGGCGTTCCTTTGCGGTTAAAAGGTTCTCTCCGCGTTTCCGCGTCTCCGGGATGAGCTTCTCCTCTCCTTTACAATGTCTCCCATGAATCGACTCGGCATCCTGCTCTCCGGCCGTGGCTCGAACTTTGAAGCTATTGCCGACAATATGAAAGCAGGCAAGCTTCCCGCCGAAATCGCCATCGTCATCTCCAACCGCGCAGACGCACCGGGAATCACATCTGCGCGCCAGCGCGGACTCAACGCCGTCGTCATCCCTTCCAAACTTCGTGACCGCCAAGAACATGATGCCGAAGTCATTGGGGCTCTGAAGCAGGCCAAGGTCGATCTCATCTGCCTCGCCGGCTATATGCGCTTGCTGTCGCCAAAATTTATCCAGGCATTTCCGGGCAAGATCCTGAACATCCATCCGTCCTTGCTGCCAGCCTTCCCCGGCCTCGATGCGCAGAAGCAAGCCCTTGAATACGGCGTGAAGGTCACCGGCTGCACCGTGCACTTTGTCGACGAGCACCTCGACCACGGCCCCATCGTCCTGCAATGCACCGTCGCTGTCCATGATGACGACACCGTCGACACCCTCTCCGCCCGCATCCTCAAGGAAGAACATCTCGCTTATCCCGAAGCCATCCGCCGGGTACTGTCGGGTGAATACATAGTCGATGGACGCTGTGTGGTGAAGAAGACTTAACCGCTCGGCTTCATCTTGAGCGTGGCGAGAGATCCCTCCCCCCGGCGCTATCCCTACCCTCCCCCTGGCCCCCGATTCAATTTCCTTATCCTTCGTGCCCTTTGTGTCCCCGTGCTTTGACCAAATTCCCTCCGTGCCTCCGCATCTCCGCGCTAAAAAACACTGCTACACTCGAACCTATGCTCAAAGTGAAGTTGCTTCACCCTGCTGCGAAGGCCCCCTCTGTCGCCCACCCCGGCGAAGATCTCGGCTATGACATCTTCTCCGCCGCCGACGTCACTCTCGCTCCCCGCGGCTCCGCCCTGGTTCCCACCGGCATCGCGGTTGAACTTACCGGCAGCGCGGGCGAACCTATGGGCGCCCTTCTCCGCGACAAATCTTCTCTCGCATCGCGCCGACTCATCGTCACTGCCGGTGTCATCGACTCCGGCTATCGTGGCGAGATCAAAGTGGTCATGGAGAATCTTTCCGACGCGTCCAACCAGATCCATGCCGGCGACAAGATCGCCAATATGATTCCTTACCCGGTGCTCACCGGCGCCGTCGAAGTCGTCGACGACCTCGCCGAATCCCGCCGCAAAGCCGGTGGCTTCGGCTCTACCGGAAGAAAATAGCGGAGGCACCCATGATCTGCCTTAACGTACTGCTCACTGTGAAGCCCGGCACTGAAGCCGAAGTCATTGCGAACTTTAAACCGCTGACGGAAGCCAGCCGCCAGGAGCCAGGCTGCCTCATGTACATCGCCCATCAGCATCGCGAAGATCCCACCCGCTTTCTCGTCTACGAGCAATATAAAGATGACGCCGCCCTCGACGCCCATCGCGACTCCCCGCACTTCAAGCAGTACGCCGCCGAAGGCCTCTACCGCCACGTCACCGACCGCCAATTCGCCATTTTCAGGCCTTTATAGCCGCCACACGTTGCGATCCCGGTAGATTTTCACCGCGGCCTTCGCGTTGAGATTTCTTGTCCTTCCTTCGTGTCCTTTGTGTCCTTCGTGGTTAAACAGAACTCCCTTCGCCTTGAATCAGCCCGTTTATAATCATCCGCAATGTCCTCGTTCAAGCCGGTCGACGAACAACTCGCTTACATCAAGAAGGGCGCCGCTGAGATCATCCGCGAGTCCGAACTCAAGGAGAAGCTCGAACACTCCTACAAGTCCGGCAAACCGCTAAAAGTAAAGGCTGGCTTCGACCCCACCGCTCCGGACCTGCATCTCGGCCACACCGTCCTCATCCGCAAGCTCAAGCACTTTCAGGATATGGGCCACACCGTCATATTCCTCATCGGCGACTTCACCGGCCTCATCGGCGACCCCACCGGCCGCTCCGTCACCCGGCCGCCACTTTCTCCGGAAGATATCGCCCGCAATGCGGAGACCTACAAGGCGCAGGTCTTCAAGATCCTCGAAAGCGAAAAGACCATCGTGGACTTCAATAACCGCTGGTTCGGCAAGTTTACCGCGCACGACTTCGTCCGCTTGGCCGCGAAGTACACCGTTTCGCAGATGCTTGAGCGTGAGGACTTCCACAAACGATTTCAAGACGAAAAGCCCATCGCCATTCACGAGCTGCTCTATCCCCTCGCCCAGGGTTATGACTCGGTCGCCCTCGAAGCCGATGTCGAACTCGGCGGCACCGACCAGAAATTCAACTTGCTCGTCGGCCGCGAGCTCCAGCGCTCTTACGGACAGCCATCGCAAGTCGTCCTCACCATGCCCATCCTCGAAGGTCTGGATGGCGTGCAGAAGATGTCAAAATCGCTCGGCAACGCTATTGGCATCGCCGACCCTGCGCGCGATATGTACGGCAAGCTGATGTCGATCTCCGACGAACTCATGTGGCGTTTCTGGCTCCTGCTCACCGATGTGCCCGAAGAAAAGATTGAGGTTCTGAAGCGACGCTGCCATGAAGGCGAAGCCCATCCGATGAAGGTGAAAAAGGAACTCGCCAAGCGTATTACCCAGGACTTTCACGGCGAGCCTGCCGCGCTGCAAGCCGCTGCCGACTGGGAAAAGCAGTTTCAGAAGTCTGAGGTTCCGGAAGACATCGAAACGGTTGAGGTCAGCATTCCTTCGATGTCAGAAGGTCTACAGAAGCCGCAGAGTTCAAAGCCTTACGTGGAGCTTTTAAAGGACAAGCTCCAGGATGTTGCGTTGCACGGAATTACCTACCGTCTGGACAAGATACTTGTTGCCGCGGGATTTGTTCCATCAGCATCAGAGGGAATGCGCATGATCGAACAGAATTCGGTCAGCGTTAATGGTGAAAAGAAATTGGAACGCACGGTAAACCTCATGCCGAACCAGCCCCAAGTCATTCGGGTTGGTCGCCAGATAAAAAAAGTTTTCGTCAAACCCGTCTAATAAGTTGGCGCATTCACGACTGACAGCCGCGATATCTGTTTTGATCTTGAAAAACTTTAAGAACATGTGGCACAGGCTCTCCAGCCTGTGCAAAACTCCCCCTAGGGATTAGACTGTGGAACTTGAGCGGACCACCCAAGTACGAATACCGCCGTAACCTTCCGCACATTCTGGAGCCCGACGCACCTCACTTCGTCACGTTCAATACCATAGGCAAGTTTTCACTTCCAGAAGCATCTCGAGATACTGTTTTTCACCACTGTCTGCATGATCATCTCAGACGCCTCTTCATGCACGCCTTTGTGGTCATGCCAACCCACGTTCACCTCCTGTTTACTCCCCTTAGAGACGCATCTGGTGATTCTCATTCTCTCGCCCAGATCATGCAAGGCATTAAGGGGACATCTGCCCGGAATGTGAACTCCTTGCTGGGAAGAAAGGGTTCCCTCTGGCAAGACGAATCGCTCGACCGGGTGGTCAGAGACAATGAATATGAAAAGACTGTCTTCTACATCATTGAAAACCCCATTGCTGCCCGGCTAGCCCGTCATCCTAAAGATTACCGCTGGCTTTGGGTGAACGATGCACAGCCTGGAGAGGCTGTGCCACATCGTTTCAGGAAGGTCGTCGAGTAATGACCATCCTTGCCATCCTGGGCCCTCGTTCCCGCCCCGGTGATGTCGCACTCTTCCAAAAACAATTTCCTGAACTCAAACTGCTGCCCACTCCAGACCCAACTGCCGTAAAAGAAAATCTCGCCACCGCCGACCTCGCTCTGGTCTTCGGTGGTGATGGCACGCTTCACCGTCACCTTGCGCCACTGGTCGAGTCGCAGGTGAAGCTCTTGCTGGTTCCCTCAGGGAGTGGCAATGACTTTGCCATGGTCAACGGCATTCGCAACGTTGCCGACTCGCTCCAACTCTCCACC
>DATLCI010000217.1:0-14822 GCA_035526435.1 Terriglobales bacterium | reverse complement strand
TCGATCTGCGTCGCCACCGGGTTCACTGACTTGCGGTACTTGATGGAGAACACCACCACCATCACCGCCACCAGCACGGTAAAGAAGACGGTGACCGCGATCAGGAAGGCATAGAGGGCGTCCACTTGCCCTGCGATCGTTGAGGCCTGCTCCGGAAATAGTGGTAGGTCTTTGGAAAACATTTAGATTGAACGGTCCTCTAATTCGGGGTATCTCCGGCTGTTGCGGGCATCGCGGCGGAAGCTGACCGCCATGAATGTCCCCAATACCAGCACCGTCAGGACACCCCCTGCCCTGATCAGGTTCATTATCGCGGCGCCATACTTTCCCGTAGTGGGATCGTAGTGGAAGCAATACAGGATGATCTGGTCCACTACATTGCCAATCTTTTCATTCGAGGCTTCAATGATGCCCAGCCGCATGTCCTTCGGAGAGTACTCGATCCCGTAGTAATACTGGGACAGCCTGCCCTCCGGCGTCACCAGCATCACCGCGCTGGCATGCGCAAACTGGCTCGTTTTCTCGTCCCACACATAGCGGAAGCCGGCGGCCTCAGTCAGCGCCTTGATCGATTCCGGGTCGCCGGTCAAAAAATGAATGCCCTGGTCGGCCCCGGCGCGCTTGTAGCGGTCCAGGTAGACCTGCTTCTTAGTTCCCGCCAGTTGGGGCGTCTCCCGCGGATCAAAGCTCACGGCGACTACGTCGAACTCCTGGCCAGCGTTGAACTTCAACACTCCGATGGCGCTCGTCAGACCATTCAATACCTGTGTGCACAGCATGGGGCAGTCGTAGTACACCAGCGCCAGCAGTACCGGACGCTTATGGAAATATTGCCCCAGCTTCACTTCGCGGCCCAGTTCATCCCGGAACTTGGCTTCCAGCGGAAGCGCCTGCCCCAACCGCTGATCGATCCCGACATTTTCCAGCACCGAAGGGCGCGTGTTCTGCTGGCGCAAGTCGTCCGCCTTACGCATATCTCCTGACGCCTGCGCCAGGAGCGCGGCGGAAGAGATAAACACGGTTCCAATGGTCGCGTATAGCTTCACTGTGTCCTTTTAAAAACTTATTGCTTGGCCGGTGTTGCCGGGCTCGCGGGCTTAGCCGCCCCGCTCTGCGTCGTCTCCGGAGCCACATTCGGCAGTCCCCGCTCGGCGATCACTTCCATGGCGCGGCTCACGGGTATTCTCACCACTCCCCCGTTCTTATCGATCCAGGTATAGCCGCCTATCATCTTGTCTTCATTCGCCCGCAGCATGTGCATGTCCCGCACGTCATCATCCTGCAATCGCGGCGCCGGGAACTGCGCCTGCAGGCGTTGCAGCACCTCTTTCGAAGTTTCTGCGTGCTTCTCACCCACCTGCCCTCCCTGGGCGGATTTCTTTTCCGTGGCCGCAGATTGCTGGGCCGCTACCTGTAACTGCACCGGCGTGGCCACGCCTTCATTGGCCTTTTCAGCGCGCCGGTCAAGATACACATACATGCCCCACAACGCGACATGCGCGACGATGCCGCCGATCAACAAGAACAACGCAAAGCCGAATATGGCCTTTACGTTGATGTCGCTCTCTTCGTGGCCATGTTCCCGGTCGGTTGTGACCAGTCCCTGGCTCTGCGATTTAATGTGCTCCATGCGACGGCTCCAATATCTCTGGCACTAACGGGTGGTACACCGGGATCAACGGCCGCTTGGTCAGGTTATAGAAAAACAGCGCGATCCAAGTCGCTGCCATGGCTGCGGGCACGATGAGGTCCCAGAGGTTGGGCGAGAATCCGCCCGCTACCGCCTCGCCTGGTGGCGCCCAGCCAGCTGCATCGCGGAAATTCGGCACGATGTGCCAGTAAAGATCAACATAGCGAACAAAAATGATCAGGATGGCGACCGCCGCCAAACGCGGTCCATGCTTCTTCAGGTTGCGATTCAGCAGCAACAGGAACGGCACCACAAAGTGGAAGAGGAACAGCCCGACCATCACCGGACGCCAACCGCCCCGGATGCGGGCCAGGTACCACGGGATCTCTTCCGTCAGGTTTCCTGACCAAATAATGATGAATTGCGAGAATGACAGATACATGTAGAGCATCACGAAGGCCAGCAGCAGCTTGCCATTGTCATGCAGTTCTGTCTTGCGCAGTAAGCTCTTCATCGGCTCGTAACGCGCCAGGCCGATCAACACCACCAGCATGAAGGCCATGGTATGCAGCGCCTGCCCGGCCATATAGAGCATGCCCCAGATGGTCGAGTACCACACCGGATCCAGTGACATCACCCAATCGATCGCCGCCAGCGAGATGGTGATCGCATAGAACACCAGTCCGCCGCCGCCCAGCCGCATGAAGCGCAGCCGCAGCCGATTCGCCGCTTCCGGAGACGCTTGCGGAACGTCCTGCAATGGCGACCATTTCAAGAAGAAGTAAATGAAGGCGCCCCAGCCCAGGAAATAAAGGATGGCGCGTCCAATGAACATGGTCGGATTCAGGTATTCGTGCCGGACATGAAACGCATGCTCGCCGTGGAAGCTGAGTTCCATCCCGCCTGCCCATGGATAAAGATATTTCAGTCCCAGCGCGATGGGCACGAACATCAAAGCGGCCAGCCACCAGTTGCGCGTGCCCGCTTCCAGTTGCCGGCGGATCACCAATCCCCATTTGCCGCCGGTCACGTGCTGTAACATCAGCAGCGCCATGCTGCCGGTGGTGAGGCCCAGGCAGAACATGAAGCCCACCAGGTAGGCGCGCATGAAATGGTTGATGGCAACGTAGGTCCCGGCCTGCAGCGCCAGCACTGCTCCCACCACGGCTATGGCCGCGGCAATGCCCGCTACCAGCGACCAGCGCTTGCGCATATGGTCCGCCCACCACGGGGCCGCCACATACTCCGGCGTCACATGGACAGGAAGCGCGGCGTGGTTGTCGTGAGTAACGCTCATTTACGCACGCCCTCCTGTTTTTCTTTAGTCTGGGTCGAAGGCGTGCTGGCGGCGCCTGCTTGCGGAGTCATTGGTTGCCAGGTTTGCGGACCCAGCGTCTGGATCTTGTCGCGCTCGGATTCGGGTACATCCGCGATGCGGGCATCCTGGCTCAGTTGCAGCGCGCGGATGTAAGCAGCAATCGCCCAGCGGTCGCGCGGATTGATCTGCGCCGAATAATTCAGCATCACGCCAAATCCATTAGTCATGACGTCGTAAAAATGTCCTAGCGGCGCCTTCTTCAAACGGTCCTCGTGGTAGGAGGGCGGACGGAAGGCCGAGGTCGATCCGGTATTACCGGCGCGTTGCGGGATCATGCCGTTACCATCGCCCGCCCGCGAGTGACAAGGTGTGCAATACACCTGGTAACGCTGCTGGCCTCGCGCCAGGAGTTCGGCCATGGACTTGAAATCTTCCTTCAATAAGCGGTCCGGCAGTTGGTTGGCAGCCAGCCCGTTGATCTTGCCAGTATAGAAATATTGGTCCGCGCGCAGATTGCCACGCGCCACCGTGTTCGCCACCGGCAACCGCGAGCCGCGGCCATCCGCAAAGAAGGTGCTGCCCCGTAAAGATTTGTACTTGGGCTGGTCCTGCATGTCTTGCCGGCAGCCGGCAAGAAACAGCATGCCCACGCCGAGAGCAACGGTCACCAGTCTCTTCATGATCATGGAAGGCGACTTAATTGGGCACCTCCCAGACGGCATCCGGACCCAGGCTTTGCAGGAAGCTCTTGCTCTCTTCCAGCTTGAACTTCGGATCATGCGACTCGATGCAGAGGAAGAACTTGTCTTTTTGCCCGTGCGTGATGAAGCTCTCCACGTTGAACACCGGGTGATACGGCTGCGGCAGTCCATTCAACGCGAGCATGCCGACCACTGCGGACAAGGACGCTCCCAGCACGGTCATCTCAAACCAGACCGGAATAAAGTTCGGCCATGAATGGAACGGCTTGCCGCCGATGATCAGCGGGTACTCGATCACCTGCGTCCAGTATTCCAACCCGTAACCGGCCATTCCGCCAAAGAGCCCGCCAAAAAATACGATCCAGGGCAGGATGGTGTGCGGTATCCCCAGCGCCTCATCCAGCGCTTCGATCGGGAACGGGGAATACGCATCCATCTTGCGATAGCCTTCCGCGTACGCGCGTCGGCCTGCCGCCACCAGCGCGTCGGCGGTCGCGAATTCCGCCATTACTCCGTGTATGCCTACTGGCTTCATTCTGCTTTCACCCTGGCCTGCGGCAATAAGGTACGCACTTCAAAGATCGAGATCATCGGCAATACTCGGATGAACAGGAACATCAGCGAAACGAACAGTCCGATAGTTCCCAGATAGGTCGCCCAATCCCAGACCGTGGGGTGATACAGCCCCCACGAAGACGGCACGTAGTCGCGGTGCAGGCTGGTCACCACGATCACAAAGCGCTCCAGCCACATGCCCACGTTCACGATCAGCGCGATCACAAACAACAGCGGCACATTGGAGCGTACTTTCTTGAACCATAGTGTCTGCGGCGTCAGGATATTGCAGAAGATGAGCGCCCAGTAGGTCGGCGCGTAGGGGCCGAACGCCCGGTTCTTGATCATGAAAGCTTCGTATTGGTTCGCGCTATACCAGCCAAAGAAGGCTTCCGTCATGTATCCGTAGCCCACGACCAATCCGGTCGCGAGCATCACCTTGGCCATGTTGTTCAAGTGGCGGTCGGTGATGAAATCTTGCATGTTGTAAGCGGCGCGGATCGGTATCGCGAGGGTCAGCACCATCGCAAATCCTGAATAGATAGCACCGGCGACGAAGTAGGGCGGGAAGATGGTCGCGTGCCAGCCGGGAATGACCGACACCGAGAAGTCCCAGCTTACGACCGTGTGGACGGAAAGCACCAGCGGCGTTGAAAGTCCGGCGAGCAGTAGGTACGCGGTCTCATAGCGGTGCCAGTGCCGCGCCGAGCCGCGCCAGCCCATCGACATCATGCCGTACATGAACTTCGCGACTGGGTTCTTCGCCTTGTCGCGGAAGGTCGCAACGTCCGGGATCAATCCCGTGTACCAGAACAAAAGGGAAACTGTCAGATAGGTGGAGACCGCGAAGACGTCCCAGATCAGCGGGCTGCGGAACTGCGGCCATAAGCCCATGGTGTTGGGATATGGCAGCAGCCAGTAGGCTGCCAGCCAAGGACGCCCGGTATGGATCAGCGGGAACATACCCGCGCAGACCACCGCGAACAGCGTCATTGCCTCGGCAAAGCGGTTGATTGAAGTGCGCCAGCTCTGCTTGAACAATAAAAGAATGGCGGAGATCAAGGTTCCCGCGTGACCGATACCGATCCACCAGACAAAGTTGATGATGGCGAAGCCCCAGCCGATGGGGATATTCACGCCCCAGATCCCGGTGCCCTTCAGAAAGAGCCATCCCACCGCAATGAGCAGGACGTTCATGATACCGAAGGCAATAAAGAATCCACCCAGCCAGCTCCACGGCGTGTACGGCGTCAGCACCACATTGCTGATCTTTTCCGTGACTTGGCCAAAGCTGTATCCGGGAGCGATGACCGGCGGACTTACACCGGGCTCGCTCGGATTGCCTCGCGTTTTTTCCGGGCTATCCGCCATGTTCGGACTTCTTCTCCACTCGGTTCTCCAATTGCATGTTCGGGTTCAGCACGCTGGCCACATACGTCGTCCGCGGACGGGTATTCACCTCCGCCAGCATCGCGTAATTGCGCTGTTGCTTCTTGATCTTGTTGACCCGGCTGTTCGGATCATTCATGTCGCCGAAGACGATGGCATCCGTCGGGCAGGCCTGCTGGCAGGCCGTGACCACTTCACCGTCACGCACCTTGCGGTCTTCCTTTTCCGCCTGGATGCGGGCGCCGGTGATGCGCTGCACGCAATAGGTGCATTTCTCCATCACGCCGCGGCTGCGGACTGAAACGTCAGGATTGCGTACGCCCTTCAAGCTCTCCGTATCGAAATCGGCGTACAGCAGGAAGTTGAAGCGCCGCACCTTGTAAGGACAGTTGTTCGAACAATAGCGCGTGCCCACGCAGCGGTTGTACACCATATTGTTCAGCCCTTCCGGACTGTGCACCGTCGCGCCCACCGGACACACCGGCTCGCACGGCGCGTTCTCGCAATGCATACATGGCACCGGCTGGAAGTAGAGCCGCGGATTCGCAACGTCGCTCGCGGCGGATTGGAAGTAGGCGTCGATGCGTAGCCACTGCATCTCGCGCCCCATCAATACTTGCTCCTTGCCCACCACCGGGATGTTGTTCTCCGCCTGGCAGGCGATCACGCAGGTATTGCAGCCCACGCAGGAATTCAGGTCGATGGTCATGCCCCACTGGTGCGCCGAGGTCTTCGCCGGGTCGGTGGTCCAACTGTAGTGGCCGTTCTCGCCAAAGAGCGTCATATCGAGCGGTGGGGCCTCGAACGCGCCTTCATTGGCGAAGTTCGGATTCTTCTCAAATTCTTCCAATACCGCCGAGCGGATCATGCCGCGGCTCACCGCGGCTTCACCCGCGAGCGATTGCCCCTGCGCCAAGTCGGCATTGATAACGTGATTGCCTTCGATCAGGTGATGATGCTGCGTGACCGCCAACTGCCACTTGCCGTCCACGGGAGTTAGCGTCGCGCCCAGCGCGGTATTCGCATTTGCCCCAGTACGCAGTGCGTACGCATTGAATCCGGTGCCAGCGCCAACCCGGCCGGTAAATTCCCTGCCGTAACCCAGATGGACCGTGATGCTTCCGTCGGGATGGCCCGGAACGATCTTTACGCCGCCTTTGACTTTTCGGCCGCCAACATTGATCTCCACCGTCTGCTGATCGTGATACTTGTTCGCGATCGCATAGTTGTAGCTCATCAATACGGCATTGTCCCAAGTCAGCTTGGTGATGGGCTTGGCCAACTCTTGCAGCCAGCCGTTATTGATGTAACGGCCGTCGTAAATGCTGGGGTCAGGGCGGAACACGATCTCGAGCTGGTCTTTTTTGGCGGGTGCGGGCACCGCGACTGCCTTCGCGCTTACTGTCTTGGCGGGGAATTGGCTGCCCGCTACAAAGCCATCGTGCAGGATGCGACGCCATTCCGCATCGAAGTCGGCGGCCTTGCTTTGCGACTTCCAATACGCCTTCACCAAGTCATACGAGGATTGCCCCGGCGTCTCTGAGAGGATCCCCAGGATGTCATGCGCTGTCCGCCCGCCGTACAGCGGCTCGATCAGCGGCTGGACCACCGTGACGGTCCCATCGAATGCGCGCGCGTCGCTCCATGACTCCAAATAGTGCGCCTGCGCCACCTGCCAATGGCAGTAGCGGCTGGTCTCATCCTTATATGCGCTCAGTTGAATGCGGAGCGGGACCTTCTCCAGTCCCCCTTTAAGGTCTAGATCCGCGGGAACGTTGAAGACCGGATTGCCGCCGAGCATCACCAGCAGGCTGACCTTGCCCGCCTTCATCTCGTCCACCAGCTCCTTGATCCCGAGCATCTGCTCTGAAGGGACGGGCTCCACCGTATCGGTGTAGATAACCGTCTTGCCAACGGCGCCCAGCGCTGAATTCATCGCTGCCGCGAGTGCATGGACCGCCGGGGTCTGCTGTTCACCCGGGATAACCACGCAACGGCCACTGTGCGCCTTCAGGTCCGCGGCCAGAGTACTCATGAAGCGTTTCGCGGCATCGCTGTCTACGGTTCCGTTGCCGCCGGCTCCCACCGCGCCCGCCAGGGCCGCGGCGAATTGCTCCACTTCCCACGCGCGCAACGCCAGCCGGTTGTCGGCCTTGCCGCCGGTGGGACTCATCTGGCTCTCCACCACGTACAGGCGGTTCATCTCTTTGCCATCGAGCTTGCGCCGCCCGGCAAAGTCTTTGGCCAGCTTCAAGAAATTAGGGAAGTACGGGCCGCCCAGGAAATCGGCATCGAGCGAGACGATCACATCCGCATTTTCAAGCTGGTATTGCGCGTCTACATACTGTCCGAATGCGAGCCTGGAACCCGCGCGCGCTGAATCTCGATTGACCGGCTCGTACTGGTACAACCTCGCTTGAGGAAAAGCGGCGAGTACTTGACGGAACTGCGCAGCTAGCGTGGGCGACGTCACCGTTTCCGTCAGAAAACGCAGACCGGTTCCCTGCTTAGCTTTTTCGCCCCCAGCGGCATCGCGCAATGCGCCCAGAAAATCGCCCCACGTGCGGGTATTGCCTAGATACGTGATGGTCTGCGATCGGTCGGGGTCGTAGACGTCCAGTACCGAAGCTTGTGAATAAACGTCAGAAGCGCCGCGCGAACTCGCATGCTCGGGATTCCCTTCGACCTTGATCGGCCGATACATGTGGCTCTTCACCAGCAACGGCTGCGCGCCCATGGCGCTCGGCCGCGCCGTCGCGTAGTACTGCGGCACGCCCGGGATCAACTCCTCCGGCTGCTGCACGTAGGGAACAATGGTTTCATCCGGCTGCTTGGTGCAGGCGGAAAGCCCCGCCAATGCCAGTGACGCCGACATCAACTTCAAAAACCCGCGACGGCTGACCGCGTCCGTCCACTCTGAGACATGGCGCGGGAATTCACGCTCCATCATCTCGGCAAAGCCTTCATGGTCCGCCAGCTCTTCCAGGCTGCGCCAGTATTGCGGGCCCCGGGCGGTCGAAAGCTGCTGCCGCACCGCTTCCAGCTCCAGTTTGGGAGCCTTCGCGGGAGGCGCGCCGATCTGCACCAGGTCATTGCCGGGCTTCGGTGTAGGCACGTTATGTGGGCCGTCTGTCGCCATGTTCTCCGTACTTCTGTTCTTCACGCCTGCCTCTCTAACGGTGGCAGGTATCACAACTGGTCAGTTCGAATTTATTGCGGATGTGGTATTCCTTCTGGATCGCTGCGCCTAGCTTCATCTGGTCAAAGTAGTCCACCCCGGCAAACCGCACCGGATTCCCGCGGCTTGGCTCTTTGTATTGCATATTGAAGACTTCTTCGCGCGGACGCAGCACCGTGGCCGTGTCGCGGTGGCACGCCAGGCACCACTCCATCTGCAGGGTGGCGTTCTGGTACATCAGCGGCATCTCGTCCACTGGGCCGTGACAGCTCTTGCAGCCCACGCCCTTGTTCACGTGGATCTCGTGGCTGAAATAAACGAAGTCGGGAAGGTCATGCACTCGTTGCCAGACCAGGCTCTTGTTGTCACGGAAGCTGGCGCGCACCGGCTCCAGCATGCCCGCATTGGTCCAGATCTGCGAATGGCAGTTCATGCAGGTCTTGGTGGGAGGGATCCCGGCAAAGGAGGAGTTTTCCACCGAGGTATGGCAGTAGCGGCAATCGATGCCCAGCCCGCCGACGTGATGTTGATGGCTGAACGGTACCGGCTGCTCCGGGCGCAATCCCTCTTTGGTTACATAGGGAGAGCGTTGCAGACGATCGCCGGCCAGGCCCAGGGCCGCCGCCAGTACACCTGCCAATACCAGACTCATTCGTGCGTAAGCATTCGCACTGTGGGGGAAGAATTGCGCCATCGAATCTGTTTTTCCTCGCGCTGACAGGCCCTGGGATTGTGTTTTCTTGATGACTCGCCCACGGTCAGGAAACCGCAAGAACACGACCGCGGAATGAAGCTACCGATTATAAACAAGTCGCTGCATTTTTC
Organism: Terriglobales bacterium; assembly: GCA_035526435.1. GTDB lineage: Bacteria > Acidobacteriota > Terriglobia > Terriglobales > Acidobacteriaceae > DATLCI01. The sequence continues at coordinate 5,226 of DATLCI010000217.1, read as the reverse complement.
GCGGGTCGGGCAGTGCTCGGCACTGCCAAAAACGATTTAAGACTGAATTGATCTCGAACAGACCGGGAATTTGCAGCGACTGAAAAAATGTAAATGGTATGAAGGTGTTCTGGCAACTGCAATCTCATTCATCGCACCAGGATCTTACGCTCCGTCATCTCCTCCATCGCGTATTTCACGCCTTCGCGGCCCAGGCCGGAGTCTTTCACGCCCCCATACGGCATTTGGTCGGCCCGGAAGGTTGGGACCTCATTCACTATCACGCCCCCCACTTCCAGTTGCTGGAACGCCAGGTCGATCCGGCCGCGATCGGCGGTGAATACGCCCGCTTGCAGCCCATACTTGGAATCATTCGCCATAACGAGCGCAGATTCGAATGAATCGTAGGGCTCAACTGTCACCACTGGCCCGAAGATCTCTTCGCGATTCACCTTTTGCGCCGGCTTGGTGTTCGTCAAGACCGTCGGTTCCACCATCGGCCCGTTGCGTTCACCGCCGCACAATGCCTTCGCCCCTTCGGCAATCGCTTCGTCGATCCAAGCTTTCACTCGGATGGCATCCGCCTGGCGGATCAGCGGCCCTACGTCAGTAGATTCATCCAGCGGATCTCCACTGCGAAGGGCCTTCACTTTCAACAGCAGCTCGCTAAGAAAGTCCGAATAGACGCGTCGTTCCACCAGGATGCGTTGCACGGAGATGCAACTCTGCCCGGCGTACGAGAACCCTCCCGCGGCACATCGAGTGGCCGCGTGACCGATGTCGGCATCGTTATGGATGATCACGGCAGCATTGCCGCCAAGTTCAAGGAGTACGCGCTTCTTCCGCGCGCGCGACTTGAGCTCCCAGCCTACCGCCGCGCTTCCCGTGAAACTCAGGACCTTAATGCGATCGTCTTCGATCAGCGGCGCTGTATCTTCATTACGCAGCGGAAGCACCTGCAAATGACCGGCGGGCAAGCCGGCTTCCTGGATCAACTCCGCCAAAGCCAAAGCGGTGAGCGGAGTTTGCGGCGCCGGCTTCAATATCACCGGACACCCGCACGCGATCGCCGGCGCCACTTTGTGGGCCACTAGGTTCAGCGGGAAATTAAACGGCGTGATCGCCGTGACGACTCCAGCGGGAAATCTCCGGACCGTACCCTTGCGCTTTTCTATTCCCGGCTGAACATCCAGGGCGATGGATTCATCGCGGACCCGCATCGCCTCCTGCGCGGCTAGGGCGAACGTAAAAATCGCACGCTCCGTCTCGACCCGCGCCGCCTTGAGCGGCTTGCCGGCCTCTTCGGCGATCAACCGGCTAAACCTTTCATGATTCTCACGGATACCGTCAGAGACCGATTGCAAGATACGCTGTCGATCTTCAGCCAATAGCTTCCCTGCCTCCCTGAAGGCCATAAGCGACCCCGAGATCGCCTCTTCTATATAGGCAGTATTCGCCTGGAAGGCCGCGCCGACTTGCCTCTTGTCGTAAGGCGCGTAGATAGGAAGCTCGACATCACTGGCGATCCATTTCCCATTCACTAAAAACCGCTTCGTGTCCATGCGCGGATATTCTCACTCCGAATCCCTCTAGCTTGAGCCATAACTCTTCCCGGGGCAAACCCGCCAAAATCCACCGGGCATCCTACCCCGCATGAAACGCGCCACGCGTAAGACCACCTCGCACTCGGTGCGCCCTCTGGCCAGGGCTTCCTATCCGGAGAAGCGCCTCCTCAAATCCACCCAAAAAGCCAAAGAGCCGAAGTCTCCCATGCCCCCTCAGCACCAGCGGAAGCCGGGGATCGAAGCCAAGATGAATCCCCGTCCGCACTTTGAAGCTCCTCTATATAAAGGTTCAGGGAAGCTTCAAGACAAGGTCGCCCTCATCACGGGTGGCGACTCCGGTATCGGGCGCGCCATCGCCGTGCTGTATGCCCGGGAAGGCGCGGATGTCGCCATCGTCTATCTCGAAGCCGAACAGGTTGACGCCGAGGAGACCCGCCGCGCCATTGAGAGTGAAGGCCGCCGCGCATTACTCATCGTCGGAGACGTCAGCGACCCTGAATTCTGCCAGGAGGCAGTCGATATGACGGTGGATAAATTTGGCCAGCTCGACATCCTGGTCAACAACGCCGCCTTCCAGCAGCACCAGGCCTCGCTGGAAGAGTTGAGCGAAGAGCAATGGGACAAGACCTTCCGCACGAACATCTACGGATACTTCTATATGGCCAAGTGTGCCATCCCTCACCTTCATGAAGGTTCCGCCATCGTGAACTGCGGTTCCATCACTGGCCTCGAGGGAAGTGAGCAATTGCTGGACTACTCCGCCACCAAAGGCGCCATCCATGCCTTCACGAAATCGCTCGCACAGAACCTCGTCAAGAAAGGTATTCGCGTGAATTGTGTCGCGCCTGGGCCGGTCTGGACTCCCCTCAACGTAGCCGACAAGTCCGCCAAGGAAGTGGCCAAGCATGGCGCCAGCACGCCCATGAAGCGTCCCGCGCAACCAGAGGAAGTGGCGCCCGCATTTGTCTTCTTCGCCTCTGAAGCTGATTCTAGTTACATCACTGGAGAGGTGCTCACCCTGCTGGGCGGAGAGACGGTGGCCGGATGAGCGACCCGCGCCTACGCACACCCGACCCTGATCCGCCAGACCAGGAACCGCCCATCCCCATCAAGGAACCGGAGGACGATCCCCATACCACGCCCAATGCTCCCGTGGGGGACCCACGGCCGCGCGAGCCCACGCGGCAATAGCTACCGTGGAAAGAGTTTCCCGCCGCGCAGACGAAAAGTCTCGCCGCGCCACACCACTGTGCCTCCGCCCAGGCTAAGCAGCCAGATCACCGGCGCCAGCAGGTCGCGCAGCGGCATCATCCATATAAGACTCCAAGCTTGTTTATGTTGGACGATCCCGATTCCCACGACCTGCGTCACCCCCAAGCGGGCCACAAGATTCACGCCGAGCACCACCCAACTCCACCCCGCACCGCCGCTGGTCACAATGGCCAGTAGTGACCAGAACAAGCCGAAGGTCACGGCCACTCCGGCGTATCCACCCGGACGCGAGCTGCGCACCGCGCGCCCCCAGCGCACTTGGTGATCGAAAAATTGCTTAAAGTTGTAATCGGCGACGTATGTCTCCACCACCACATCGCCCAGCACCACCGTATATCCCGCGTCGGCGATGCGCGTCGCCAACTCATAATCATCGGCCAAATAATCAGCGATACTTTCCAGTCCACCCATAGCCTCCACTGCGGATTTCGAGACGGCCATCGTGGAGCCCAGCCCGAAGTACACGCGGCCTTCGAGGTAGCGCGCCGCGAGCACCGGCGGCATGAAGTCCATGGTCACGCCGAGCGATTCCATCTTCGACCACCAAGTCCTGCCCGCGATCGCGCGATAAAGACATGTCACCATGCCAACTTTCTGGCCGTCAACCTCCGGCGCGAACCACGCCATCACCCGGCGCAGATAATCCCTCGGCACGCGGATGTCGCTATCGTTGATCACCACATGGTCGTATTTCGCCTGCTTCAGCATCTGCGCCAGATTGCTGACCTTGCGATTCGCGCCCAGCACTTCATTGCAGACCATCAACTTGATCGGAACATGCGGAAATTCCGCCTTCAGCTTTTCCACGAATGGGACCGCTGCATCGCCGGCTTCATTCACGCCAAAGATGATCTCGTAATCGGAGTAGTCCTGAACGCAATGACTGCGGAAGCCCTCATACATCTCGGGATCAGCGCCTTTCAGCGGCTTTAGGATGGAAACGGGCAGACGCGCGCCCCCTGGCGGAGTCTTCTGGCCACGGAAATCCCATGCGCCCATCAAGCACAAAGCCTGGAACGCCAGCGCGCCCAGCGCCATCGCGCCGCAGAAGATTGATATCCAATAGAGAAGGGGATACATGCGTTGTTCAGCATCTTACAACGCACAACTTACTACCGATTACTCGTAGCGCAGCGCCTCAATGGGATCGAGCGTCGCGGCCTTCCATGCGGGATAGATCCCAAAGACCAGTCCTATGCCGCTGGCGATGGTGAATGATGTGGCGACCCAGAAGACGGACATGCTCGCCGGCAGCGCGGGCACGAATGCGCGGATGAGATACACCGGTATCGACGCCAGCACAATGCCGATCACGCCGCCCACCGCCGTCAGCGTCATGGCTTCCAGCGTGAACTGCAGCATGATGTCTTTCTTGCGCGCGCCGATCGCCTTCCGCACTCCGATCTCCTTGGTGCGCTCCGTCACCGACACCAGCATGATGTTCATCACGCCCACCCCGCCCACGATCAATCCCACGCTGGAGACCGTGAACATGAAGATGAAGACGGCCCCCGTCAGCTTGTTCCACAGGTCAGACAGCGATTCCGTGGTGAAGACCTGGAAATTGTCCGGCTCGTTGTACTTCAACCGCCGGTGGCGCCGCAGCACATCGCGCATCGAGTCCATTACCTGCGGCATCTTGTCGTGCGACGTCGCCTTCACGCTGATCCAGTTGTCTTTCAGTTCAGGATGCAGCTTCTTGAAGGTGAAGTACGGAAAGAATACGATGTTGTCCTCCGGGTTCTTTCCGCCGCCGATCCCGCCCTTGCGCTTCTCCGCCACACCCACCACTTCAAAGAGCTGTCCTTCGATATTGATCTCTTTGCCCAGCGCGGGCTCCTCGCCAAACAGCTCTTCCGCGGTGTCGGCGCCCAGCACGATCACCGTCGAGCGGTTCTCGTCGTCAATGTCAGAGAACCAGCGGCCCTCTTTCATCCCAAAGTCATAGACGTCCTTCACCTCGGCGGTATCGCCTTCGAGGATGGTGTTCTTGGCGCGGCGGTCTTTGTACTTCACCGCATACGTGCCTACCCCGAACTGCGGATTGAAATAACGGATCCCGGTGGACACCGCCTCCACGTACGGGATGTCGCGCATCGCCATCGCGTCTTCATAGGTCAGGCCTTTGCGCTGCAGCATCTCCGTGGACGGACGGCCGAACTGGAAGACGTCGAGGTGGAAGGCCCAGATGATGTTCGAGCCCATGGACGTGACTTGCTCTTGCACCTTGGAGTTCAGCCCGCTCACGATCGACGAGATGATGATCACCGTGGCCACGCCGATCACAATGCCCAGCACGGTCAAGCCGGAGCGCAGCTTGTTCTTGCGGATGGTGTCCATCGCCATCGCCACGTTCTCGCCGTAATCTCGCCGATGCATCATTGTGGTTCTCTTATTGCTCCGAGCGTAG
>DATLCI010000018.1:0-6142 GCA_035526435.1 Terriglobales bacterium | reverse complement strand
GGCGAGATACGCGTTCGCCAGCGTCTGCGCCTCCACTCCCTGCGACGCATCCACCACCAGCAGCGCGCCCTCGCAAGACGCCAGCGAGCGCGAGACTTCATAGGAAAAGTCCACGTGCCCCGGCGTGTCGATCAGGTTGAGCTGATATTCCTGCCCGTCTTTCGCGGTATATTTCATCCGCACCGAGTGGGCTTTGATGGTGATGCCGCGCTCGCGCTCCAGGTCCATCGCGTCCAGCACCTGCGCGTGCATCTCCCGCGACGTCAGCGACCCTGTCAATTCCAGCAGGCGGTCAGACAGCGTCGACTTCCCATGGTCGATGTGGGCGATGATCGCGAAATTGCGGATGTGGGCGCGGTCCATGAGGTGGTCGGTCGGGGTAAACAGCAGCCCCGGGCGCCGTCAACTGCGAACAACGGGGGCAGGCGTAAATACTGATTGTAACATTCAGCCGGAGCTCAAACCGCCCGGTACACCGCTACCGCGCAGCCTTCATCGGCGGCAAACAGGGCTTTGGCGAACCCATGCGGAGCTTCGGGAAGCGGGTTGCCCTTGAAGTTCACATCCACGCGGACCAGCGCCTGCTCGCGCGGCACTTCCATCGTCAGCACGCTGCCTTCAACCGTCGCCCGGCAGGTGCGGTCGGTGCCGATCACAAACTTCTTGCGCAGGGCGATCAGCTCTTGATACCAGTTGAGCATCTCCGTCTCATTCGTGAGTTGCTCCCACGGCAGCTTGCACCCATGAAACGTCTGCGGATTCTCCGGATCCGGGATCTCCTCCCACGCAAAGTCGCGAAACTCCTGGCAGCGTCCGTTGCGCACCGCCTCTTTCAATGACGGGTCGCCATAGCTGGTGAAGAATTGGAAGGGCGGCGCGTTGTCGAATTCTTCTCCCATGAAGAGCATCGGCGTATGCGGCGCCAGCAGCATCAGCGCGGCCGCGGCCCGGCGCTGCGCCCAACTCGCCAACTGCGTGAGCCGCTCGCCCTTCGCCCGGTTCCCTACTTGGTCATGGTTCTGGATGCAGATCACATTTTTCGGCAGCTCGATCTCCGCCGCCGGGGTGCCGCGCGCTCCGTCCCAGAATTTGAAATGCTCGCCTTGAAAGACGTAGCCTTCATTCAACGCCTTTGCCATCTGCTCGATCTTCCCAAAGTCCTGGTAATACCCTTTGTCTTCGCCGGTCAAGACCGTATGCATCGCGTGGTGAAAGTCATCGCTCCAGAACGCATCCAGCCCGTAGCCACCCGCGCTGCGCGGCTGCACCAACCGACGGTCGTTGGTGTCCGTCTCCGCGATCACCCATATCTTGCGGCCAGTCTCCTCTGCGTACGCATGGACCTCTTCCGCGATCTCTTGCAGGATGTGTTTCGCGGAATCATCATGAATGGTCTGCACCGCATCCAGCCTCAGTCCATCCAGGTGATACTCGCGCACCCAGAAAAGCGCATTCTCCACAAAGTAGCCCCGCACCTCCGCATTACTGAAATCGACCGCGTTGCCCCACGGCGTTTGATGACGCTCGGTGAAATACGGAGCGAACCTGGCCAGATAATTCCCTTCATTGCCCAGGTGGTTGTAGACCACGTCCAGCACGACCGCCAGCCCGGTCGCGTGCGCGGCATTCACCAGCCGTTTCAATCCGGCCGGGCCGCCATATACTGCTTCCACGGAATACGGCGACACCCCGTCATATCCCCAATTCCGCACCTGCCCGTTTTCATCCCGGGGAACGGCCGCCACCGGCATCAACTCAATCGCCGTCACGCCTAATTCAGATTTCAGATAATGCAGCTTGCCGATGATTGCTTCAAAGTCGCCTTCTCGGGTGAACGTTCCCGTGTGCAACTCATAAAGGATCGCCCTCGCCATATCCAACCCGCGCCAATGATCATCTCCCCACGCAAAATTGCCGGGATCAATGATCTCCGTCGCGCCATGCACGCCATCGGGCAGCAACCGGGAAACCGGGTCCGGTACCGGACGCCCGCCATCCACTTGATAGAAGTAGCGGTCGCCGGCAACCGCCGGCGCCGTGAGATGAAAATATCCTCCGGTTTGCCGCTCCATTTGGAAATCACGCTGGGCCCCGCCTTGCAGCAGCGCGACGGAAACTCCATTCGCCAGCGGCGCCCACACCCGAAAGTGGCACACATTGCCGTGAAGGGTGGTGCCCATCGTCAGGGTCTTTTCCATTGTCTGCACAAGGGATGAGAAGGACGCCCGCCCCCATTGGTTGTGTCGGTTAGACTGTCAATGAACCCATGCTCATCCTCGCCTCCAGTTCGCCGCGTCGCAAAGAATTGCTGAAGAACGCCGGCATTGAATTCACGGTGAAGACCGCCGACATCCCTGAGTTCCCCCAGCCCCACGAAGCGCCCGAGGCCTTCGCCCGCCGCTTGGCCCGCGAGAAGGCGGCCGCCATCTGGAAGAATTCGCCGCAAGCATTTGTCCTCGCTGCCGACACCATCGTCGTTACCCCTGACGAAGTCCTCGGCAAGCCAGCCGACCCCTCCGATGCCGCACGCATGCTCCGCCAACTCTCCGGCCAGACCCATGAAGTGCTCACCGCCGTATGCCTCAAGACGCCTGCCGGCCATGAAGATGTGCGTCACCAGGTCACGCGCGTCCACATGGGCGCCATCGATGAACCGGAAATCGCTTTTTACGTCGCCCACGGCGAGCCCATGGACAAGGCCGGCGCCTACGCCATCCAGGGCATCGCCTCCCGCTGGATCGATCGCATTGAAGGGGACTTTTTTAACGTCGTCGGACTTCCCCTGGCGCTGGTCTATCGCATGTTGCGCGACCACGGCGCCATCCAGTAGCGCAACTGCCCAAAAAGCAAAAGGCACAGGTAGATTGCCTGTGCCAAACTTTTTACCTTCGTGGCGGAGCTAGGGTTTCTTCTCCGCCGTCTCATCCACCGGAGGCTCTTTCATCGACGTCTTAAAACCGCGGATGCCTTCACCCAGTCCCTTGCCCAGTTCGCCCAGCTTCTTCGGGCCAAAGATCAACAAGGCAATGGCGAAGATGATGATCAGTTCCATCCAACCTATCCTGCCACCAAACATGATGCCTCCCAGATGTTGCCTTATTCTACACCCTAGCCGCGGCCGCCATGCGCCAAAAGCCCGGCCAGCAGGGCCGTCCGTCGCGGGATTTCGCTCACCATCACCGACTCATGCAGCGCATGGGCCCCTTCGCCCACTCCGCCCAGCCCATCCAGCGTGGGAATTCCTAGCGCGGCGGTGAAGTTCCCGTCAGAGCCGCCCCCGGTGCTCTTCTCTTTCACCTTAAAACCGAGCGCTTTGGCGATTTCTTCCGCCTGATGAAAGAGCCGGACCACCCCATCATTGCGTTCCATGGGCGGCCGGTTCACCCCACCCGTGATCTTCAAACTGCACTTCCGGTTCACCGGCCTCAGCCCTTGGAACTTTTTGTCAAGTCCGGCGGCATCCTTCAATCGACTGACCCGCACATCGACCTCCGCCGACGCCTCCGCCGCGATCACATTCACCCGCGTGCCGCCGCTGATCAACCCCGGATTGACTGTCAATCCGCGCTTGATGTCGGTGAATTTTTCAATCCGCGTGATCTGGTGCGCCAGCTCCACGATGGCGCTCTGCCCTTTTTCAAAGTCCACGCCGGAGTGCGACGCCACTCCGGTGACCGACACCTCGTAACTGCCCACGCCCTTGCGCGCCGTCTTCAGCGCGCCCTCGATCCCCTGCGAGGGCTCGATCACAAACACCGCGCCCATCTTCTTGGCCAACGTCTCCGTGATTGACCGTGACGATTCACTGCCGACTTCTTCATCCGTCACCAGCCACACTGTCACGGGGCGCGGCAGTGTTCCCCCATGCGCCCCGCGCAGCGCCGTGATGGCCTGCATCATCATCACGATGCCCACCTTCATGTCATAAACGCCCGGCCCCCATACGCGTCCTTTGTCAATCTTGAATGGCATCTGCTTTAGCGTGCCGATGTCCCATACCGTATCGAAGTGCCCCAGCAACATCGCCGGCGCAGCCGCGGCACCGGGAAAATCTATCTGCAGATGGTCGCCATAGTGCGCCTGCCGGTGCACCGTCACTCGCCCACCCATGCGTTCGAATTGGCCGCGCAGCTCCGCGCCCAGCCGGTCCACCGCCGCTTTGTCCGAACTCGGCGACTCCAGCCGCACCAGCTTCTCTAGGCTGGCGAGCATCTCGCTTTGCCGGCCCTCAATGGCCTTTAGACATTCTTTTAACTGCGTCTTTTCCGCCTTCGCTATCATGGCTGGGCATTATAACCATCAGTAGCCATGCGCTATAATCCCTCTTCGCACTATGACGGAGACCTCCAAGCCGCCTGCCGCGTCGCCCGTTGTTTCGGCGCATCAAGACCCGCCGTCGGCCCCAGCTAGCGCAAGCTCGTCCGCTGCGCCAGAAACCATCTTGAACGTTACCGAGATCCAGGCGCTGCTGCCGCATCGCTACCCCTTTTTGCTGATTGATCGCATAGTCGAGCTCGAACCGAAGAAGCGCATCGTCGCCCTGAAGAATGTCAGCATCAATGAGCCGCACTTCAACGGACACTTCCCCGGCTTCCCCATCATGCCGGGCGTATTGATCGTGGAGGCCATGGCCCAGGCCGGCGGCGCGCTGCTCATGACGGAGATCCCGGACCGTGACCATCAGCTCATGGTCTTCACCGGCATTGAGCGCGCTAAGTTTCGCAAGATGGTGGTCCCGGGCGATCAACTCCGGATCGAAGTGGAAGTCCTCGCCTGGCGCAGCAACGCGGTAAAGATGCAAGGCACGGCCACCGTCGACGGCAAGCTGGCCTGCGAGGCCACCATCAGTTGTGCCATGGTTAAGCGGTAGGTTTCTGGTTGCTGGTTTCTCGTTTCTGGTTTTTGCTTTCGGATCCTTTTACCAATTACAAATTACCCAATTACTCAGTTACAAAATACCCAATTGCCCCACCCCTCCTCTATCATCGACCCCGCTGCCCGCGTCCATCCCTCCTGCACCATCGGGCCTTATTGTGTGATCGGCGCTGACGTCGAGATCGGCGAGGGCTGCGAGCTGCTCTCCCACGTCGTCATCCACGGCCCCACCAGGATCGGAGAACGCAATCGCATCTTCCCTTTCTCTGCCATCGGCCTCGAACCCCAGGACACCACCTTTAATGGCCAGACCGTCCGGCTGGAGATAGGCGACGACAACCTCATTCGCGAAAGCGTCACCATCAGTCGCGGTACAGAGAAGGGTGGCGGCACAACCCGCATCGGCAGCCATTGCTTCATCATGGCTTACGCGCACGTCGGCCACGATTGCCAGGTTGGCGACCACGTCATGCTCATCAATAACGCCACCCTGGCCGGACACGTCACCATCGGCGAATATGCCGTAGTCGGTGCGCTCTCGGCCGTCCACCAGTTCGCGACCGTCGGGCCGCACGCCTACATCGGCGGAGGCACCATCGTCACCCAGGACGTGTTGCCTTTCACCAAGACCGTGGCACGCCGCGAAGCCGCCACCTTCGGCATCAATGCCATTGGCCTGGAACGTCGGGGATTTAGCAAGGAACGCATTGAAAAGATCCAGCGCGCCTACAAGATCTTCCGTCGCAACAACAATTCGCAGGCCCTGGAAGAACTCCGCCAAGACCCCTCTCCCACTGAAGACATAAAAATGCTTATTGCCTTCATGGAGAAGAGCGAGCGCGGCATCATCCGCTGATACTTCGTTGAATTGAATCTCCTTTCCTGCATTTGATCAGCCTCATTCCCTTCTTCTCCATTGTGTGTCTCACCGAAACTCCAACCCCTGTCATCCCGAGCGAGCCGCGAGCAACCGCGGGCGGCAAGTCGAGGGACCATGCCTTGGCCTTTGCTTCTAATCCTTAACTTCGCAGTCCCCAACCATGCCTCGGCTTGCTCTTAATCCCCTTAACTTCCCACTCCTAACCCCTGTCATCCCGAGCAAGGTCGCGAACAACGTGAGCGGCGAGTCCAGGGACCAAGCCTCGACCGTTGCTTGTGCCTCATGGCCTCCCAGGGTTTACTTTTTTGAGGGGTTTCGGACGCATGCGCTTGCTCGGGTCTTTCACTTTACGAAATCCCGTTGGCGTGTCATCCCGAGCGAGCCGCG
>DATLCI010000210.1:0-3712 GCA_035526435.1 Terriglobales bacterium | reverse complement strand
CATCTTCACGTTGCGCAGATATTCGCCCAGGTTCTTGATCACGATCTCATCTTTGCGGATGACTTCTTCCACCACGATGCCGACCTGCCGTCCGCCGACATTGACGATCACCATGCGGTAATAGCCGTTGATGGGCTCTACGGTCTCCAGCCCCAGTTGCTGGTCCAGACGTACGACTTCGGTGACCACGTCGCGGACTTTGGTCAGCAGTTTTCCGCCGACTTCTTCGATGTCGCCTTCTTTGAGACGCCTGATCTCCTCGACGAAAGCCAGCGGAAAAGCGAAGGTATGCTTGCCACAGCGGACGAACAATGCCTGCGAGATGATGAGGGTGAGCGGGACCTTGAGGGTGAAGCGGGTGCCATGGCCCTTCTGCGTCTCAATCTCTATCTCGCCATTGAGCGCAGCGAGGTTGGCGCGGACGACGTCGAGCCCCACACCGCGTCCCGCGAGCTCGGTCTTGCGGGGCGCAGTAGAAAAACCCGGATGAAAGAGGAATTCGAGCAGGTCGCGCTCGCTGAGCGCGGCTGCGTCTTCCGCGTTCACCAGTCCGGCGTTAATTGCCGTGGTGCGTACGCGGTCGTAATCAACGCCGCGTCCGTCGTCTTCCACTTCAATAAAGATGTGGTTGCCGCGGTGATAGGCGCGAACGGCAACATTACCGATATCACCTTTGCCCGATTCATAGCGCTCATCGTGCTTCTCCAAACCATGGGCCACGGAGTTACGGACCAAGTGGATCAGCGGATCGGATATCTGTTGAATGATGTTGTTATCGAGTTCAGTCTCCGCGCCCGCGAGGGTGAGCTCCACTTGTTTGTTGGCGGCCTTGGCCGCATCGCGCACGGTGCGCGACAGGCGCGCATAAAGATTGCCGATCGGGACCATGCGCGCTTGCGTGATCTCGTCTTGCAGGCGATGCGCGAGCTTGGTGAACTCGTCAATGTCTGAATCTACGCGCCGGACAAAGCCGTCCAATTGGGTGAGGACCTCAGTAATGTCGGCGGAGATTTCGGTCAGCGAGCGGGAGAGGATACTGAAATCGTCATAGCGATCCATCTCCAGTTCGCTGAATTCGGCCAGCGATGCGTCGTAGCCGTGGGAGTAGCTGGAGAAGCCGCCGCGGAACGGGAAATTCTCAACCCCGCGAAACGACGATTCCGAATACTGGGGCGCAGCGGCCTGGCTGCTCGTGAGCCGGCTGAATTCGTACTTTTCCTGGAACTCGGTGACTTTGTCCGCCATGCGCGCCTTGGAGAAGTTCAAGACGTCGGCCAGACGCTCGAGCTCCGCCAGGCGTCCGAGCATGCGAGTACGGTTGATGACGAGTTCGCCCACCGCGTTCATCATGCGGTCCAGGCGTTCCAGAGCTATACGCACTGACTTCGACTGCGGGACCGCGGCGATCTCACGCTTCCCGAGCAGCGGAACATCTTCGTCTTTGTCGTCAGAGTCAGGCTTCGCTGGCCGGGCCATGTCGAGGACACTGGTTCCCGCGGCAACTTCGTCGGCGACTTCGACGGCATCTTCAGCTGCATAGGATTCGGTCTGCTCTGCGAGAACCGCCGGAGCGGCTTCAGCGGCAATCGTGACAACCTCATCCATTTCGCTGTCTTCGGGCGCCAGCCGGGCGATCCGAGTGAGGAGAGACTTCACCGATGCTTGCATCGTGGCCTCATCCGGCCACTGGCGATAAAGGAATTTCTTTAAGGCATCCACCGATTCAAGGCAGATGTCCACGATCTCAGCGCTGGGATGAAGCAAGCCATCGCGGAGACGGCCAACCAGGTCTTCGGCTCGATGCGCAACGCGCGCGATACGATGCAGTCCGACCTGGGCAGCACTTCCCTTGACCGTGTGCATCGCGCGGAACAGACGGTTGATGTCCTCCGCATTGGGATTGGCCTCCAACGCAAGCAGGCAATCCTGCACGATTTGCAAGTGCTCTTCAGCCTCCGGGACAAAGAATTCAAGGATCTCGTCCGGTACCTCGCCGTCGGCTTCCAGGTCTTCGATGACGATCGAGATCGGCTGGCGCACGGGAGCTGCCGAAGGCGAAAGCGTTTCGCCATCGGCGGAGGGTTCGTGATACACGATGGGGACTTCCGGTTCGGGTTCCGGCGCCGGTGCCTGGAAGGCGAATGGATACTTTGCCTTGAAGGCGAGAATATCTTCCGCAGCTTCGACGGCGTTCGCGCTGATCATGAGCAGATCTGATTCGAGGACCGCCACGCCTTCATAGATCAGCTCCAGCAACGGCGCTGCAGCATCTTCAGCGATGGTGGCGTTGATCGCGTAATGGAAGATGTGGGCAAGCTTGCCGGAAACTTCCGAAAAAAGCGGATAGCCGTAGGAGGCAGAGGTCCCAGCCAGGGTGTGAGCGGAGATGTAGAGACGCTCCAGGTCCTCCGGCATGGGATAAGGATCTTGCAGAATGCCGGAGTACTCCCGCAGGAACTGCAGGTGCTCGGAGGCTTCCTGAAGGAAGACCTCGACGAATTCAGACCCGTGCGGGTTCAAACTCTCTCCTGTGCGACCGCGGCCTTGCGCGAGCTTCCCGCGGCCGGCTTCTGATAGATCAATGAATCGCCTACCACCAATGGTTCAAATCCAACCTGGGCTTTGGCCACTGACTCCGCGTGCCCCAGGAACAAGTAGCCGCCAGGTTCTAAGTACTCGTAAAAGCGCTGGATCAACTGGGCCCGCCGCTCTTCGGAAAAATAGATCAGAACATTCATGCAGAAGATACAGTCGAACTTGCCCATATAGACCACCTGCGCCAGGTTCATGGGCGCAAAGGTGACCATATTGCGGATCTTGGGCTTCACTTTGTAATCTTCGCCCACCTTCGTGAAGTAAGCCTCGATCTGATCCGGCGTAAGACCATTCAGTTCGCGGCGCGGATAAACTCCTGCTTCACAGATGTCCAAAGCCTTGCGGCTGATATCGGTCGCCAGGATGTGGATGTTCCACGCCTCCGCAAACTCGATGGTGTCTGCCACTGTGATCGCGATGGTGTAGGGCTCTTCCCCGGTGGAGCATCCCGCGCTCCAGATGCGAAGTGATCGCGGATTCTCCCAAAACTTCTTCATGTGCATCTCCGGCAAGACCTTCTTCTCCAGCGCGCGGAAGATGGCCGGATAACGCACAAACGATGTTTCCTGCGTCAGCAGGCTTTCGAGAAACTTGTCATACTCCACGTTCGAATTACGGATCAGCCGTAACAACTCGGAGCCGTTGGAGAGCCTGCGGTTCTCCAGATGCTCGCGCACGCGAGGCGGGAAAAAACGCTGGCGCGACTCATCGAACAGGATGCCGGAACGTTGCTCAATGAGCGCCCGCATCTCGGACAGCTCATGGTCCGTCACCGTCGCGCTCATCGTTTGTCGTTCGATCATTGCCCAGGTCCCTGCTTAGTCTCGCCTACCGCCGCGCGCCGGCAACTTCCGCATTGGCACGGTCGCCATTGCCGGAAGAAGCGATGCGGAACTGAGAAAGCGCTTCGTTCAACTGTTCAGAGAGTTTGACCATGTGCTCCACGGTGCGGGCCGTTTGCCGTGCACCCTGAGACGTCTGCCGGGTGATGTTGGAGATGATCTGCATCGCGTTGGCGACACCTTCCGTCCCGCGCACCTGTTGCTTGGAAGCGAGCGAGATCTCCTGCACCAACTCGGCGGATTGACGAACGACGCTGGAAATAGCTTCCAGAGCT
>DATLCI010000190.1:0-6389 GCA_035526435.1 Terriglobales bacterium | reverse complement strand
GAGCAGTTACAGTCCCAAGAATTCACCGCGGTCGTCCTTGATCAGGCCCTGGTCGATCGCAGCGCGGGCAGCATGGACATGATGTGGAAGCGAGCGGGTGGAGCGATCGTGGTGACGGTGAGCTTCGGTATCTCCGGCGCGGACCGCGTCGTCCGTGAGGTGCAGGCTGCCTTGCGCCGTCGAGAAAAGGAACGCGCCTCGGCCCGGACGGCGGCAGTGGCGGGATTACGTAGTGAGCTGACCGGGGCGGTGACCGGCATCTTGTTGTCCTCTGAGCTGGCGCTGGCCCAACCGGAACTGCCCGCCGTGGTCGTGAGCAAATTACGTTCGGTCCACGAGTTGGCGATGCAGATGAAAGAACAGCTCGGGCCAGCCGCCTGAAACACTTAAAAACGGTTGTCTGGATGTGGGAAGTTTCTTGCCGGACCTCGGCCGCGGTGCGGTTTTTTGTGCCCCAAATCCCGGCTCTGAGGACAACTCCCCCCCGGCCTATGTACTCCAATGGGCTAAGCCATACCCCTGTGGCCCAGGTGAACATATGCTTTGGACAATCTTTGCGATTCTGCTGGTCATGTGGCTCCTCGGATGGGGCTTCCATGTGGGTGGCAGCTTGATTCATGCTTTGCTCGTTATTGCTTTGGTAGTGGCCGTGATCAACCTGGTTTCCGGTCGAAGGGCTGTTTAGCCGGGTTTGATCGTTGAGGCATCGGCACCCGGTCGGGCGAGGTTTGCCTGACCGGGTGTACGTTGTCGTCATGTTTTTGAGCCTCGCTTTTGACTGCGAGGGCATCTCTCCGTGGGCCCGGCTCTTCTAATCCCGCACGTCCCCCGGTCAGTTTGTGGACCGGACGAATTCCCAATGTACTGCGAGAGTCATGGCACCTTGCGCGGCGTGCCGTGGAAACTCGCGCCAGGAGCAGCCACCGTGCACGTGCTGGTGACCGCCGACACCCTCAGCGGCGTGTGGCCTTATACCCGTGAGCTAGTCACTGGACTGGCCCAGCGCGGTATCCGCGTCACGCTGGTCAGTTGGGGAGAGATTCCCACCGCAGAACAGACGGAATGGATGGACGGCCTGCATGGGCTCGACTTTCGTCCCACGGCGTTCCGGGTGGAATGGATGCGCGACGCCGAAGCTGATCTGCACTCTGCGCAGGAGCTGCTGCAAAGCATCATCGCCGAGAGCCCGCCCGACCTTCTCCACTTAAATCATTTTTATTTTGGCGCTCTGCGAACGGACATCCCTAAGGTGCTCGTCGCTCATGGCGACGTTCTAAGTTGGTGGGAGAGTGTGCATCATAGCCATCCCAAGCGCGAAGATAGCTGGATCGCGTGGTACCGGGAGATGGTGTCGATCGGTATGACAGAGGCCACGGCCGTGGTAGCGCCTTCGCAGTGGATGCTTTCCGCACTGCGCTCGATCTACACACATCCGCGATTATCTTCAGTGATCTATCCCGGCCGTTTCCCGGCATTGTTCAATCCCCACGTGAGTAAGGAGATGATCGCCATCTCGGTGGGCCGCATCTGGGACTTTGGCAAAAATTCCGCCATGCTCTCGCGCTTCGAATCTCCCATTCCTCTTTACCTCATGGGGCCCGATTCGGAGCCGGAGCACGAATCGAACCGCAATGTTTTTACTCCCCGGCAGCGGCTGCATGTGAAGAACATCCAGAGCGAGAAGCATTTGCGTCAGCTTTACGCAAAGAGCGCCATCTACATCGCCACTTCGCAGTATGAGCCCTTTGGCATGAGTTCCGTGGAAGCAGCGCTCTCGCGTTGCGCCATTATCGCCAGCGATATCCCTTCGCATCGTGAGATCTGGGGAGACGCGGTCAGCTACTTTCCCAATAACGATGCGGATGCACTTCAACAGGTGCTGCGGGAATTGAGTTCGGACCGCGAACTTTGTGCCACCTATGGAAAGTTGGCCTACGATCGCGCCCGGCTTCGTTTTAACGCTTCTCGCATGGTGGACGACTATCTGCATCTCTACCAGGCACTGGCTCCGGCAGGGGCGGTGGCGGCATGAAACCGCTGCGTATCCACCTCTTCGCTCATTCCCTGGTGTCGGATTGGAGCCACGGGAGCGCCCACTTTCTTCGCGGGCTCGCCCGGGCGCTGATGCAGATGGGACATAAAGTCCGTTGCCATGAGGAGCTAGGTTCGTGGTCGCTGGTGAATCTGGTGCGGAACGAGCAGGAACGTTCGATTGATGCCATTGATCAATTCCGAAGCCAGTTCCGTGAACTGGATATTCACTTCTACGAGCGGAAGGACGGACTTCGCGACTACCTTAAGAGTGAACTGCGCAATGCCGACATCGTCATCATTCATGAATGGAATGAACCCCAGGCGGTGAATGCCGTGCTCTCCCTTAAGGAAGAGCTGAAGTTTCGCGCTCTCTTTTTGGATACGCATCACCGCGCTTACACCCGCGCCGGCGAAATGCTGAAGTTTCATCTCCATCTGTGTGACGGTGTACTGGCTGCCGGGGAACCGATCCGCAAGATCTATACCGATGGTTTTGGGGTACGCCGGGCATGGACCTTCCATGAGGCCGCGGACGTTGACCACTTCTTCCCGCTGAATGCTCACCGGAAAACGGATGTGGTCTGGATCGGCAATTGGGGTGACGAATCCCGGACCGCCGAGATGGAAGAGTTTCTGGTGCGACCGGCCAGCGAATTGCCGGACGTCAAATTCCAGGCCTACGGCGTCCGCTACCCGGCGGAGGCGATTGACTGGATGCTGGACGCCGGCGTGGATTACCGCGGATATCTCCCCAACCTCGACGCGCCGCAGGTGTACGCCGAGGCCGCTCTTGCCCTGCATCTTCCCCGCAAGCAATACACCAATGGTTTGGCGGGAGTTCCGGCGACCCGCGTCTTTGAGGCCCTTGCCTGCGGCGCCACTCTTTTAAGCGCTCCGTGGGAAGACCTGGAGCATCTCTTCCGTCCTGAAGACTTTGTGCGGCTCAAAAATGGTGAGGATGCCCAGGCGGCGATGACTGATCTTTTGCGGGATGACCGCGCCAGACGGCAGATCGCCGAAAACGGGCTGGAGACGATTCGCGCGCGGCATACCTGCCGGCACCGCGCCGAACAACTGACGGGCATCTGCCAGGAAGTTTTGGCTCAAGCTGACTGAACTTTTGCTCCGGCGTATTCGAAGCAACCTTGCTGTCCAACGCAACGGCCAGCCCATTCATCTAAGTCAGAGCCCCTAATCCGGCAATCCGGCCCCCGTCCCCAAGGAGTTCAACTTGCGTATCGCGCTCATTGCGCCGCCGTTCATCTCCATCCCGCCCAAACAGTACGGTGGCACGGAGCTCTTCATCGGTAATCTAGCCCTCGGTCTGAAAGATCTGGGCCTGGAGGTAGTCGTCTACACCAATGGAGAATCCACCGTAGAAGTGGAGCGGAAGTGGCTTTATGCAGAGGACCAATGGCCGTTGAAAGATGATGTGTACTTCAGTCTGAGAGACATGGAGCACCACGCTTGGGCGGTCGAGGACGCTGCCCGGGATTGCGATCTCATGCATGTGAATAATCTGCCCGGGATCACGTATTCGCGTTTTGTGCCGACACCATTCGTGTACACGGTGCATCACCCGCACGATGCCCCCCTCGCGGAGATTTATCAGCACTATCCCAATATCCATTACGCGTGCATCAGTGATTTCCAGGCAGCCGAACTCGACGTGCCGCGCCGTACCACCATCCACCACGGGATTGACGTTTCCCAGTACCAGATGAAGGAATCAAAGCAGGATTATCTGGCTTTTCTCGGGCGCATTGCGCCGGTGAAGGGCGTCCATCTGGCGATCGAGGTGGCCAAGAAAGCCGGCATCCCACTGAAGATCGCCGGCGAGATCCAGCCGCTCTTCAAAGATTATTGGGAGCAACAAGTGAAGCCGCATGTCGATGGAAAGTTCATCGAATTCATTGGCGAGGTGGGCTTAGCGGAAAAAAATGAATTGCTCGGCAATGCCCGGGCCATGGTCTTTCCCATCCAGTGGCATGAGCCTTTTGGCTTAGTGATGGTCGAGTCCATGGCATGCGGAACGCCGGTGCTCGCCTTCGGCGGAGGCTCGGTCCCGGAGATCGTGCAAGAAGGCGTCTCCGGACACATTTGCACTACGGTGGAGGAGATGACTCAGCGCGCTGAAGAGGTGAACCTGCCAGCGCAGACCGTTCGCGATTTCGTGGAGAAGAGATTTTCGGTGCCGCGGATGGCCGAGGCCTATCTTGAGCTCTATGAAAGAGTCATTGAGCGGCATCGGCCCGTGCAGACATTCAGCGTCACGGAAAGTAAGACCGCATGAGCGCACTGCCCGTGATCCCTTTGGAACAGCTCGAGGCGATCGACTGTCCCTACGTTGAGCCGCGCATCGCCTTTCAGGCGAACGAACCTCGCAAACTTAACAACCTCACGCTCATCGACGGGAAGACTTTTCTATCCACGTCGGTCGCAGGCGACATCTCCCCCTTTGGCGCCCCTGACATCGGCTTCTTCCACGACGACACTCGTTTCTTGAGTGGGCTGGAGTTGAAGCTGGAGGGGCATCGAGCGGTCGTGCTGTCCTCGAGCACGGAAAAAAGTTTTGTCTCCCAGATCGAACTCACCACCGGCAACATCACCCTGCGCGAGACCTTTGACCTTCCGGAGAACTCCATCCATCTCCGGCGCGAACAACTGCTGGCCCAGAATGTGTTCTTTGACTATCTGACCTTCGAGAATTTTAATCAGGTGGACGTGGAGTTCACCGCGGAACTTCGTTACTCTGCCGATTTTATGGACGTCTTCCAGGTACGCGGCACCAAGCGGGGACACACCGGCCAATATTTCCGGCCCTATTGGCGGGAAGGGGCGCTGGTGTTCACCTACAAGGGAATTGACGGAGTGCGGCGCCAGACCACGATCCGGATGTCTCCCCGGCCGGACCGGGTAGACGAGACCGGGGGATATTGGCATATCCACCTGAAGCCGATGCAGCGGGTCAGGATCGAGACCGACATCTCGGCGGTACTTGACGGCGACGAGCACCGTCGCTTGAAGTCCTATGACTTTGCCGCAAACTTGAAACTGCGGCGCAAGACCTATGATTCCTGGCGCCAACAGTCGACCCATTTTGATAGCAGCCATGACGAGTTCGATGAAGCCCTGAATACCGCCGAGGCCGACTTCCATGCTTTGCAGATCCCGGACGGGAACGAACACATCATCGCCGCCGGAATCCCCTGGTTCGCCACCATCTTTGGCCGCGACTCCATCATCGCGGCTTATCAGTCGCTGCTGCTGAACCCGACCCTCGCCGCTCACACTCTGCGAGTGCTTGCCCGCTATCAGGGAACCAAAGTGGACGATTGGCGCGATGAAGAACCCGGAAAGATCCTGCATGAACACCGGGTCGGCGAGATGACCCGCGCCGGCGAGATGCCCTTTGGCCCCTACTATGGGTCGGTCGATGCCACTCCACTCTTCCTGGTGCTAGCCAGTGAGTATCACAACTGGACCGCGGACGAAGCCCTGATCCGGGACATTCTGCCTGCCTTATATAAGGCGCTGCAGTGGATCGACCGCTACGGCGATCTCGATCGGGATGGCTTGGTGGAATATAAGCGGCGCTCGGAGCGTGGCCTCGCCAATCAAGGCTGGAAAGATTCCTGGGACGCGAACCTCCACAAGGACGGCTCGCTGGCGGATCCACCCATCGCGTTGGTCGAGGTCCAGGGCTATGTATATGACGCGAAATATCGCATGTCGCGCTTGCTGCGCGCCATGGGCGATACGGACATGGCGCAGCGATTGAAGCGCGAAGCCGCCGAGCTGGCAAAAAAGATCGATAAAGAATTTTGGATGCCCGGCAGCGGCTTCTACGCCATGGCGCTCGATGCGCGAAAGAAAAAGCTCGAGGTGATCTCGTCAAACCCAGGGCACCTGCTCTTCTCCCGGGTATTGCGCAAAGACCGGGCGCGCACGGTCGCGACGCGCCTCATGCAGCTGGACATGCATTCCGGATGGGGCTGGCGCACCTTGGCCAAGTCGGAAAAAGTTTATAACCCGCTGAGTTATCACCGCGGCTCGGTTTGGCCGCACGACAACTCACTCATCGCCCATGGCATGTCTCTGTACGACTTCCCCCGGCCGGCGTTACATACTCTGACCACGCTTTTTCAGACGGCGGTGACCTTCCGCAACAACCGGCTGCCGGAATTGTTTTGTGGTTTGCAGCGGCAGGAAGCGGATGTCCCTGTGCACTATCCGGTCTCCTGCTCGCCGCAGGCGTGGGCGTCGGGAGCATTTTTCCTGATGCTGACCTCGGTGCTTGGCATCCGGCCGAGCGCGCCGGACAAAGAATTGAACATCATCAACCCCACGCTGCC
>DATLCI010000177.1:0-22253 GCA_035526435.1 Terriglobales bacterium | reverse complement strand
CATGCTGTCATTCATTCATCGCCCCTGGAAGGTCTCCGACCCTAAAGCGCTGGACCACGTCGGCGTCGGGGCTTTCAATCTGATCCGCCGCTCCGCCTATCAGGCCTTGGGCACTTACAAAGCCATGCGCATGGAAGTCATTGACGACTTGCGCCTCGGACGCCTGGTCAAGCTGAACGGATTCAAGCAGGACGTCGCTCTCGGCCCGAACCTCGTGTCGCTGCATTGGGCCTCCGGTGCCATGGGCATCGTCAACAATTTGTCAAAGAACACCTTCGCTGCACTACGCTTTCAATGGCTCTTCGCCGTGGGCGCCCTATTGGGCATCGCCTTCATCAGTTTGGTTCCCCTCATCGGCTTGGTCTTTGCCGACGGCGTCGCTAAGGCTGGCTACCTCATTGCTCTCCTGGCCATGGCCGGACTCTACGTCATCACCCGGCGCATCAATGAGGTCTCGCCCGTCTACTTCGTTCTTCATCCTATCGCCGCGGTTTTAACCATGTATCTCATTGCCCGCTCGGCATGCCTCACCACTCTTCGCGGCGTCACCTGGCGCGGGACTTCGTATCCGCTTAGACAGTTCCGCAAAGCAGCCGCTAAGGATTGGGATTAAGTCGATTTCAAAGGAAGAAGTTAATTCGGCGGAGGGTTCGGATCGGCTTCGCCGAGGTCGGCGTCGTCACCCTTTTTGCGTTTAGGTTTGCTTTTCGCCTTGGTCTTTGCCTCAGGACGAAACTCGCCGGCGCTGTAATTACCTTTAGTCGCGGCATCATACTGCTTCGGCAATTTCGGCAATTTAGCCGCTTCGCCGGTTAACTGCCGCAGGTCGCTGAGCACGATCTCCGCCTGGCCTTTGTAGTCTTTCACCTTGCCGTGGATCTCGATCACTTTGCCTTCCAGCCAGCGGACATCGCCCACGTCCGGCAGGTCGCGGCTGAAGATCACCACCGTGAACGGGCAATTCTTGTAGTCGTCACAGAAATTCAGGAAGTGAGTCCCCGAGCGGCCGCTGTGCGCCACTTTTATTACTTTGCCGGTGATGCAAACGGTTTCGCCGATCTTCTTCGGAGCGTCGGTAAAGGGGACGCACTCCGCCGACGCATAGCTTGAACCTGCGATCAGCAGGCAAGCTGCGCGAAGATAGTACGATGGGAGGGACATGGAAACGACTGAGCGCCGCTCGCACACGGCCCACGCGCTCGTGGGTCGTTGCGGGGATTGGGTTTACTTCGCCGCGTATGCGGCGATGGCGGCTGCTTCATCGTCTTTCACGTCAAAGACGGTGTACAGCTTCGTGATCTGCAGCAGGTCGTGAACTTTCTTGGTCAGGTTGAGCAGCTTCAACTCGCCGCCTTCTTTGCGCACGGCGGTGTACGCGCTCACCAGTTCGCCAATGCCGGAGCTGTCGATGTAGGTCACATCGCCCAGGTTCAGCAGGATCTTTTTCTCGCCTTTGGCTAGCAGCTCGCGGATGGTATCGCGCAGCACTACGCTGCCTTCGCCCAGCGTGATGCGGCCGCTCAGGTCCAGGATTGTTACACCGTCAACCTGACGGCTACCCGATTTCAAGCTCATCTTAGCTCTCCTTTACGTCCCCAACGGGGGCGCTCTTATGTTTGACTAATGTGATCTCTGTTCCGGGATGTAAGTCCCGGATATTGACTTCGTCCATGAATGCTTTGATCAGAAAAATCCCGCGCCCTGAGGTCTTCATGATGTTGTCCTCCGAAAGCGGGTCCGGTACCGACCTTTCGTCCAGCCCTTTGCCTTGGTCGCTGATGGTGATGGCTAGGGAATCAAGGGCGGTTTCAAAGGAAACCATGATCTTCTTGTTGGGATCATAGGCATTGCCGTGCAGCACCGCATTCACGGCGGCTTCGCGCACGGACATGGTGATTTTGTGCAGGTCTTCTTCGGCAAAACCGACCTTCAGCGCGAGTTGCTCCGCTGTCTGTTCGACCTTATTAACGCTGTCTAGTGTGGAGTCCAGCGTGTAAGCAACCCGATTGCTCATTGTCACCATTCAAGTATGGGTCTATGCACTGCGCCCGCGAACCGGCATAGGTCTTGCTCCGCCAGCGAAACTGTAAGTGTGCCTTTGACCGTAAGAATTGTCAACGCAACAGTTTGCGCGGCGCGCTTGCGGTAGAATCTGAGGTTCCGTATCGCTCGTTGAAAGTTGCATCGGAGGATCCCCCACCCATGACATTTATTCATCGTATTGCCAGCTCGTTATTGATCGCATCTTTGTCAGTCTTCGCCGCCGCCCAAGCGGGTGCCCCTCCTGCTAAAGCAGCCAAGGCCAAAGCAAAAAACGCGGTGAAGAAGGGCACGCCTGCCCAGGCGGAAAAGTTTGTCAAGGATGCCGAAAAAGATTTGCTCGACCTCGGCATCAAGGCCAGCCGCACCGCGTGGGTGCAAAGCACTTACATCACGGACGACACTGAAGCTCTGGCCGCCGAGGCCAATGAGGCCCTCACCAAGCGGGTCACCGAGCTTGCCGAAGAGTCCACCCGCTTTGACGGCCTCAAGCTCTCCTATGACGTCCAACGCAAACTCAAGTTGCTGAAGCTCGCCCTCAGTGTCCCCGCCCCCAAGAACGACGCCGAGCGCAGCGAACTGACCAAGATCACCGTCTCCATGGAAAGCGAGTACGGAAAAGGGAAGTACTGCCCCGAGGGACAGAAAACTGCCAATGGCGAAGCGAAGTGCCTCTCCCTTGGCGACATGGAAAAAGTCCTCGCCGAAAGCCGCAATCCTGAAGAGCTCAAAGAGATGTGGGTGGGTTGGCACAAGATCTCGCCCCCGCTGAAGAAGCGATACTCCCGTTTCGTTGACCTCGCCAACAAGGGCGCGCAGGAACAAGGCTTCAAAGATGTCGGTGCGCTCTGGCGCTCCAATTACGACATGCCGCCTGATGCCTTCGCCGCCGAGATGGAACGCCTCTGGCAGCAGGTTCGTCCGCTTTATCTGTCGCTGCACACCTACGTTCGCAGTCAGCTTTTGAAGAAATACGGCCCGAATGTTGTCACCGCCGATGGTCCTATCCCGGCGCATCTTCTTGGCAATATGTGGAGCCAGGAATGGGGCAACATCTATGACGTCGTAAAGCCCGCGCAAGGCAGCGAAGGTGTGGACCTCACTTCCATCCTCGTCCAGCGCAAGACGGACGCCAAGCAGATGGTCCGTTACGGCGAAGGTTTTTTTGCCTCTTTGGGCTTGCAGAAGCTTCCCGACACCTTCTGGCAGCGCTCGCTCTTCCTCAAGCCGCAGGATCGCGACGTCGTCTGTCACGCCAGCGCGTGGGACATCGACAGCCAGCAGGATGTCCGCATCAAGATGTGCATCAAGATCACGGCGGAAGATTTCAACACCATCCACCATGAACTTGGCCACAACTATTACCAGATGGCCTACGCCCATCAATCGCCCGTCTATCAGGGCAGTGCCAATGATGGCTTCCATGAAGCCCTGGGTGACACCATCGCCCTCTCCGTCACCCCGGAATATCTGAAAAAGCTCGGCTTCATCCAGACCGCTCCGCCCGCTGACGCCGACACCGCACTGCTATTGCAAGAGGCGATGGATAAGGTCGCATTTCTGCCCTTCGGCTACCTCGTGGATCAATGGCGTTGGAAAGTTTTTTCCGGTGAGGTCAAGCCGGCCGATTACAACAAAGCCTGGTGGGAGCTTCGCACCAAGTATCAGGGCATCCAGCCGCCGGTCGAGCGCAGCGAAGCTGACTTTGATCCCGGCGCCAAGTATCACGTCGCGGCCAACGTGCCCTATGCCCGATACTTCCTCGCGCGCATCCTTCAATTCCAGTTCCACCGCGCGCTCTGCAAGGAAGCCGGATACAGCGGCCCGCTCCATCGCTGCTCCATCTACGGCAATCAAGCCGCCGGCGAACGCCTCAAGAAGATGATGGCGATGGGCGCCAGCCGCCCCTGGCCGGAAGCTTTGAAGGCCCTCACCGGAGAAGAAAAGATGGACGCTACCGCAATGCTCGACTACTTTGCTCCGCTGCAAAAATGGCTCGATGAACAGAACAAAGGACAGAAGTCTGGCTGGTGACCGCGGTTGTCCAACGCCACGGCTAGTAGGGCACGGCTTGTAAGGGCACGGCTTTAGCTGTGCCGTCAGGCTACAAGTTCCGATTGGGCTTTAGCCCGGCATACTGCTAAGCCTTGGCTCGAAATAAACTCGAAAAGGGCTGCGACCCGCGCAGCCCTTTTTGCTTCTATTATCAGAACATCTCTATGCCCTTTGAACGGCCAAGACGTAGCGCCATGCAGAGGTTCTTCTTCCTCTTCGCCGGATGGCTATGCCTGCTCATTGGTCTTATCGGTGGCTTGATCCCTGTTCTTCAAGGTTGGCCATTCGGGATCGCAGGTCTGCTGATCCTCTCTCGTGAATATGAATGGGCCCACAACTTGGTCGAGCGCTTGCGCCGGCGTTTCCCGAGATTCGGCCGCATCATGGACAAGACTTCTGACCAAGCCCACCGCATCATCCAGAAGATCATTGGCCGCCAAGCCGCTTAGCCGTTCAACGAAGATCTCGCTAGCAGCCTGCTCCCACCCCTGTCATCCCGAGCGAGCCACGAGGCTTGCCGAGAGGCGAGTCGAGGGACCATGCCTTGGCCTTTGCGGTATCGGCACCACCGGGCACTTTTTACTGGGAAGAAACTGAACAGGGGAGAAGGGGTTTAGTCCAGATACTTAATAAAGATCACTTCGTTCTGCGCTTCGTTATAGATCAACTCATCCACCAGTGACTGCGTGATCATCAGGCCCAGCCCACCCGGCCTCAGGCCCTTCTCTTCGCGCACCTTCATATGTCCGATCGGGTCATCCGGAGGATTAGTGATCGCTGCATGGGTAAGCCCTTTGAAATCAAACCCGCTCCCTGGGTCCGCGATGCGGTAGATCAACATTCGTTTCGCGCGGACGAACGATATCCGCACCTGCTGATTGGCATCCAGCTGCCCACCCCATTCGATCGCGTTGTGCAGCAACTCGCGGAAAGCTTGGCCTACGGATTCGCGCACCGCTTCGGGAAGGTCGCCCTTTAGCTTCAGCATCAGGGCATGCACTCGATCCGCGCTGCGTAACTCGCACGGCACCAGCAACTCTACCCATTCCGGACGGGCCGAGACCACTTCGATCCGCGGCCCTAAGGGCTCCTCCAAGGTTTGCTTGATGATCTCCAGCATGGCTTGGGTCTTGAACGGCTTTCCCACTACTTGCAAGGCGTGGCCGCGGACCGCTTTCAGCACTGTGTCCGGCGTATCATCCGCCGTCATCATGATCACCGGGGGAGTGGCTGGCATCTCCCGCAACTGCGCCAGCACTTCCAATCCTGTCATGGATGGCATCCACACGTCGCACAACATCAGGTCGTAGTTGTCTTTACTGATTTTATCCAGGCCTTCGGCGCCATTGCCGGCCGTCTCCACGTGGAATCCGCTTGCCGTCAGCAGGTCAGACAGCATGGTTCGGATCATGGGATCGTCATCCACTACCAGTATGTTCTTAACGGCGGCTGCGGTTTGGGTAGTTGTACTCAAGGTTGCAGAAATCGTACGTTCCGGCGACAGCACCGTCAAGGTACTAAAGTTTGTTCGGGCTGTATCCGCTTTCAGCTATATTTCAAGGGTATCGGCCGTAGCGCCTTGGAGTGTGCATGCAGAGAAAGTTTGCTACCTACGACGAATTCTTTGCTTTCTACGTGCAGCAGCATCGCGATCCCGCCAATCGCATTCTGCACGCCTGCGGCACCCTCCTCGGGGTCTCCATCATGGTGGGCGCTTTCATCGCCGGGCATCCCTGGTGGGCGCTTCTCTGGATCCCGGTCGCCTACGGCTTTGCCTGGACTGGACACTTCCTGCTCGAAAAGAACCAGCCCGCGAGCTTCGGTCACCCGCTCTGGTCTTTCATCAGTGATTTCCGCATGCTTAGCCTGATGTTGACCGGGCGTTTGCAGCCGTGGCTTGATAAATAGAAGCTCGATAAGAAAAAAAGGCCGCCCCCAAAGGGACGGCCTTTTATCTTGCACACCCTACTGCGGTTGCTGGTTACGCATCGCTTGCTGTCCCGCACCTACAGTAGTGAATGGCGCGCTGTTGCTCTTCGCCAAAGTGCCACTGCCTTCGGCTTGGGCCGATTCCACTACAAAGTAGTATTTCGTATCCGGGCGCAGGTTCTTGATTTCTACCCGGTGCGTCTCTTGTCCCCACGGAGCTTGCGCCGTCTGGTTCAAGTTGTTCGGATCGGTCCCGTAGCGGACGATGGAGCTGGACCGTACGTTTGTCGACCAGGCCACGATCGCATTGCGCCGGGTAACGTACTCGATCACCGGCCCCTTGGTAAGGTGGACCCGGCTTTTCTCGGCCGCAAAGTTCGCATTTTCCGTCTGGAACTGACCCTTCTCCACTGCCTTGCCATCGCCCGCGTTCACTTCATAGAAGTAAGTCGTCGAGGGCTGCAGGCTCGCTAAGGAGATAGTGTGGGTCTTTCCCGTAGGCGACTGCGCAGTCAGGTTCAGGTTGTTGCGGTCGGTGCCATATTTCACCACCACCGGCGCATCTTCGGAGGTCATCAGCCACAACGAAGCCGTAACATCTTTGACTGATTGCGGTACCGGCCCTGCCTGGATCTTCAGTGTGTTGGAAGCATTCTGCTTTTGCTTATAAGCTTCGGCCGCTGCTTCCGCGGTCAGCGTGGTCAGCGCTGTAACTTCACTCTTCGCCGTGGTGCCCGTGCCTTGCGCCTGCCCGGATTCCACTACGAAGAAGTACGGAGTATTGGCCTTCAGGTTTTTGATTTCCACGCGATGCGTGCGTGCGCCGTTGTCGTTCGCAGTTCCGCCCCACTCCTGCAGCGCAGACTCGTTCAGGTTGTTGCGGTCGGTCCCATAACGGACTACCGAGCTGGCCGCTACGTTCGTGGTCCAAGCTATGACCGCGGTCTTGTCAGCGACGAATTCCACCTTCGGGCCATCGGTGATCTGGACTGCGGCGGAAGTGGTGTTCGAGTTGTTAGTGCTCTGTTGTGCTGCGGCTTCTTTGGTCAGCGTCGTAAAGCTGGCAACATCGCCCTTCACCGCCGTGCCGGTCCCTTCCGC
Organism: Terriglobales bacterium; assembly: GCA_035526435.1. GTDB lineage: Bacteria > Acidobacteriota > Terriglobia > Terriglobales > Acidobacteriaceae > DATLCI01. The sequence goes on along the minus strand of DATLCI010000177.1, from coordinate 15,128 downwards.
TTGTCCCGACTCTACCTGGTAATAATAGGTCGTGCCGGGTTGCAGGTTCTGCAATTTAACGTGGTGCGCATTGGTACCGCGACGCGTCTCTCTCCCACCCCATTCCTGCTGGGCAGTTTGGTTGAGATTGTTGCGGTCAGTTCCGTATTTGACGACGGCGCTGGCGCCTACATTCGTTCGCCATACGATCTCGGCGGTCGTATCTTTGAGCGCGTCTACCCGCGGGGCTCCCGCCATCTGTACCGATGTTTGCGTAGATGTCTGCGCCGATGTTTGCGCCTTTACAACCTGCGCTCCGGCTAGCACCAGCACGCACGATAGCGCACTGGCGGTCAGCCACCCTATGGATTTCAGTCTCTGAAACATATATGCCTCCTGATATTGAGTGCGTATGAATCGCTTGAGCCGGCGCTGACAAGCACCTGGGCTTGCTTAATGTGATGCGCAGCGAACATTGCGAGTGGCCGTGCGGCGAACTAAGGCGTTTGTGCTAGTTCATTCCGCCTATGAGCTGGGGTACACTCCTCGCATGAGGGTGATGGGCATAGACTGCGGGACGGAGTTCACTGGCTTTGGTATCGCCGAACAGAGCGACCGCGATCATCTCCATTACGTTGTCGCCGGGGTCATCACTCTCTCCAAGAAGGACCCCATGCCTCGGCGTCTGGCTCATATCTTTGCGACCCTGCGGGCGGTGATTGATGAGCACAAACCGCACATCATCGCCATCGAAGAGGTCTTCTACTCCGTGAATCCCAAGTCCGCGCTCAAGCTCGGACAAGTCCGGGGCGTGGCCATGCTTGCTTCCGCTTACTGTGGTCTGCCCATGGCGGAATATTCACCCTTAGCCATTAAGTCTTCTGTCGTCGGCTACGGCCACGCGGAAAAGCATCAGGTGCAGCACATGGTCATGCGGTTGTTACGGCTTGAGGAGGTCCCCGCCTCGCCGGATGCGGCCGACGCTCTCGCCATTGCCATCTGTCATCTCCATACTTCACAGACTCTCGCCCGTCAGGCAGCAGGGAACAGATAACTTGATAATGAAGCCGGTCTTTCAGCGCCCACTACTCTTTGTCTTGTTCATAGCCACCTTGCCATTCAGCTTCGGTCAAAACATTTTCACCGAAGGATTGAAAGGCAACATTCCTACTGTCCGGTTTAATTTTGAGAACCCCGGTCTTAAGCCTGCCACCTACGAGATCTCGATCGACGCCGCCGGCGGGGCCGAGTATGTCACCCGCGACGAAGCTTCTGCAGGCTCCGACGGCGTTCATCGTCGCTTCGAGGTCAGCAAAGCAACCCGCAATCGCATCTTTGAACTTACCGAGGTCCTCCGTCAATTCCGCGGCGACTACGAGTTCCGCAAGCATCGCGTCGCCTTTACTGGACACAAGACCCTCACCTATACCGAAGGCGCGGAGCAGTACTCCACCCGCTATAACTGGTCTGAGAATCGTGACATCACCGAACTCACCGCCATCTTTCAGGGCATTGCCAACACTCTCCAGGCTGAGGCCAGACTGGCGTCTCTTCGGAAGTACGATAAACTCGGCTTAGACGCTGAACTGAAGTCTATGGAATCCCAAGCTAAGGGTGGCGGACTCAAAGAGTTACAGATTATTTCTAAACTGCTTAATGATATAAAGAGAGACCCCGCCGTCATGCGGATGGCTCGGGACCGAGCCGAGCGCCTGCTCCAGTTGGCTGGCAACTAACTTCAAGGTTTGGGGTTGCTATTAAGTGGTGAATTACGACATGCGCCCAGGAGGGCCTATGCGCGCCCAGCTGACCTCTCTGTTCTTCTGCTTCGTCTCCTTTCTGACCTTTTCAACTCTCGCCTTTGCCGACTCCCAGGCCCGTATCGTCCGCCTCAGTTATCTGGAGGGAAATGTCCAGCTCGATCGCGGAGACGGCAATGGTTACATCCGCGCCTTTCTCAACATGCCGTTGATCGAAGGTGCCAATTTATGGACTAAGGAAGACGGCCGCGCTGAAGTCGAGTTTGAAGATGGCAGCACCGCGCGCCTCACTCCCAACACCATCGTCAGCTTCACCGAGCTCCGCCTCCGCAGTGAGGGCTCCAAGCTCTCCACCCTCACGTTGACTGATGGCATGGGCTATTTCAACATCAAGCATCATCACGAAGACCTCTTTCGCGTGACCGTCGGCACGCGCGAGATCTCGCTCGACAAGACCTCTGAATTTCGCGTCGTCCACAGCGCGCGTCAGGATCCCTTCGAACTTCGCATCGCCGTTTTCAAGGGCGAACTGCGTTTCGTTGGCGAAGACGGCCAGCGCGTCGGCATCCGCAAGAATGAGACGCTGACTCTCGACTTCGGTGACGCCGGACGCTACTTCCTCGCTAGGGGCTTAGTCGAGGAGGCGCACGATTATTGGAATCGCGAGCGTAATGAAGATCGCGATCTGCGTGCTTCCAATGCCGCGCGCGGCCCGGTGTACATCTCGGACCTCGGCTATCACGGCGCTTATTTTGACGTCGTCGGCTATGGACGTCTCTGGCGTCCCTTCCATGTCAGCTTCGGCTGGAATCCTTACGCGGACGGCTCTTGGGTCTTTTATCCTCGCGTTGGCTACGTCTGGGTCTCTTACTATCCCTGGGGCTGGGCGCCTTATCGCTATGGTTCTTGGGTCCACGTAAATAATTACGGATGGTGCTGGCGCCCATCGCACAACTACAACTCTTGGGTGCCAGGCCCAGTTATCGCTAATGCACCTAGGGGCTATGTGCCGCCGATCGTGCCTGTCATCATTCCGGACCGTCCCAACCCAGGGGTCGTGAGGGTTGGAAATGTTGATCGGCGGGACCGGCCGACGCGATTCGATGATGACGGAGATCGTAACCGCATCCTCGTGCAGGATCGCATCAACGGCCTCGTCGAGGTCGATCCTGCAACTCGCCCTGGCTCCGCCGGGCGACGTCGCCACATTGAAGCTGACGGCGGCAGCGCCCCGGCAACCGGCGGCGTAACTACCGGAGTCGTGAATCCGGCGAACCCGGCTCCTGCGCCCATCACCGATTCCGTGCGCCGCGGCGGACGCACTCCCCGCGCCGGCGACATCGACGCCCGTAGAGTCAGCGACGCCCCTGTTGGCGATTCCCCAACCGTCGGCGTTCGTGATCAAGTCACTCCCACCCCCACTGATCGTCCCGGACGACCCCAGCGCTTTGAGACCGGCGAGCGCCCGGTCAGGCCTGCGGTTCGCGACGAAGCTCCGGTCATCAGCGATCGTCCTGTCCGTCCCACGCGAGCAGAGAACCCTCCGCCGCGTCAGCCAGAGATTCGTCAGCCGGAAATGATAGAACGGGGGGCGCGGCCCTCGCGGATCGAGTCGCCGGCATCTCCTGCACCCATCATGGATCGCCCCGCTCCGCCGCCACAGCAGCAACCGCCGCCGCAACGGATGAGTCCGCCACCTACGCGGGACCAGGTGAGACCGCAAAAGGAAAGTCCGCAGTAATTCCGGTTCTTGCAATCAAAAAGGCGGCCTCCGGGCCGCCTTTGCTTTTGCGGACAAAGCCTGTTTTACGGCTTCAGCCATTTAAATATCGCCGCCAGCTCTTCCACTGACAGCGCTTCCGCGCGCACATCGGCGCGCGCGCCTTCGTTCTTCAAGGCCACACGGACCTGCTCCTCGGCAAATCCTGATTTGAGGTTGTTCACCAGCGTCTTGCGCTTTTGCGCGAACGCCAGCTTCACGAACTGAAGAAATCGCTCCGGACTCACGGCAAGCTCCGCAAACCGCGGCGCGATTCGCAGTCGCAGCACCGTCGAGTGCACCTTGGGTGGAGGCGCGAACGCTCCCGGAGGCAGGGTGAAAAGATTCTCCACCTGCGCATACAGCTGCGCGGTCACCGTTAGCACCCCATAGTCGCGCGACCCGGGCTTTGCCGCGATGCGGTCCGCCACCTCGCGCTGCACCATGATCACCATCTCTCGCAGGTTGGCGTGAAAACGGAACAGCTTGAGCAGGATGTCGGAGGTGATGTAGTAGGGAAGATTTCCCACCACGTCCGCCGTCGGGCGCTCGCCTTGGGTAAAGTCGCTGACTCCGTGCATCGCGCCCCGGACCAGCGTCTCCAAGTCCACGGCGAGGATGTCAGCCTCAATGATCTCCACGTTCTTGCGCGTCATGTACTCCATGCGCAAGGCCGCGGTAAGTTGCCGGTCAAACTCGATCGCTACCAACTTGCCTGCCCTTTGGGCCAGTAACTTAGTGATGGCTCCCCGTCCCGGCCCGATCTCGATCACCATTCGCTGCGCGATGTCGCCCAGTGCTTCTACAATGTTCTTGGCGGCATTCTGGTCCACCAGAAAATTCTGGCCCAATTTAGGTTTGCGGCTTGGGCCGCCCGCATTGACCGCCTGATTGCTTGACATTAGACTGCGAGTCGCATTCTGGGCCGCACTCGGCCCATGGTATTAGCTCGACGATGGTATGAATATAACCTTTGCCGCCTCCGAGTGTGTCCCCTTCGCCAAAACCGGCGGCCTCGCCGATGTTGTCGGGGCTCTCCCGCGCTCCCTCGCTGACCTCGGACACAAGGTCACGGTTTTTCTTCCCAAATATAAGCAGACGAAGTTGTCCGAAGCCAAAACCATCATCCGCAGCCTCACTATCCCATTTGACGATGAGTACCGCTTCTGCGGCGTGATCGACGGCGGCCAGATCGCTGGAGTGCAGTATTACTTCATTGACTATCCGCCCTTCTTTGAGCGTGACGCCCTCTATGGTCTCCCGACCGGCGATTATCCTGACAATGCGGAGCGCTTCTCGCTCTTCTCGCGCGCGGTGCTCGAAGCGTCGAAAGTCCTTGGCCTGCCGGACGTCTTTCATTGTCACGACTGGCAGACCGCCCTCGTCCCCGTGCTGCTCCGCAGTAATTACGTCAGCGACCCCAGCTTTCATCGCGTGCCCGTCGTCTTCACCGTCCACAACCTTGGCTATCAGGGGTTGTTTGCTCCGGAAGTGTTGCCGCTGCTCGGCCTCCCCTGGGAACTCTTCACCATCAACCGCTTGGAATTTTACGGCAAAGTGAATTTCCTGAAGGGCGCGCTCGCCTTTGCTGACTACGTCACCACCGTCAGCAAGAAATATAGTCAGGAGATTCAGACCGCCGAATACGGCTTCGGGTTGGAAGGCGTTCTTCGCGGACGCGCCGGCACCGTCACCGGCATCCTCAACGGCGTGGATTACGAGCAGTGGAATCCGGAGACGGACCCACATATTGCCGCTCGCTATTCCGCCGAAGACCTCGCCGGCAAAGCCGCCTGCAAGGCGGATGTCCTTTCCACCTTTGGCATGGAGAAGGCGGACCCTAAACTTCCGCTCATCGGTATCGTCTCCCGCTTCGTCCCGCAAAAGGGTTTCGATCTTATTGCGCAGGTGGTTGAGCGGCTCGCGAGATTGCCGCTCAACATGGTTGTCTTAGGCAATGGCGACCAGGAATATGAAAGCTTGTTCCGCAAACTTGCCCAGCAGTTTCCCGCCAAGTTTGCCGTTAAGGTCGCCTATGACGATGTTCTTGCGCACAAGATCGAAGCTGGTTCGGACATGTTTCTCATGCCCTCGCGCTACGAACCCTGCGGACTGAATCAGATCTACAGTTTGCGTTATGGAACCGTTCCCATCGTCCGCGCTACCGGCGGACTCGACGATACCATCGAGCCCTGGGACGCAGCCTCCGGAAAAGGGACTGGTTTCAAATTCACGGAATACACCGGCGAAGCCCTGCTCACTAGCTTGCAGGAAGCGCTCGTCGCCTACAAGAATTCGCAAAGCTGGCAAAAGCTGATGCGCAATGGCATGGCCAAAGATTTCTCCTGGACTGCCTCGGCTCGCGAATACATCCGTGTCTACGAAAAAGCTCGCGGCACTCGCGCCGCCGTCGCCTAGAAGATTGTCAGATTTTCATCCGGAGCTGGGCGCAAGCACCGCGAGTACCGAGGTGGATCTTTTTTTCCCAAGTATGGGTCGACTACCGAAGGTGTCTATTCCAACTCCCTTCGTGGCCTTTGTGTCCTTCGTGGTCAAACTGCTACCCGCTTCGCCTTGAAGTACAGGAAGATCGGTATCCCCGCCAATATCACCAGCGACCCAATGATCGAGTTCTTCACATTCCCTATGAAGCTGTAGTACAGCAGTACCGCTGACGCCATGATGAACAACACCGGCACTATGGGGTATCCCCAGGTCTTGTAGGGTCGCGGCAGGTTTGGTTCTTTCATCCTGAACACGAACACCGAACTCGCCGCGATCATGTAGAACAGCCATGCGGAGAAGATTGCCAGGTTGAACAGGTCTTCAAACGCTCCGCCTACCACGATGAGGATGATGGTCAATACCGCTTGAAACAGCAGTGACACTGACGGAGTGTGGTACTTGGGATTGATCTCCGCCACGGATTTGAAGAAGTAGCCATCCCGTGCCGCGGCAAAGGGGATGCGCGCTCCCGTCAATATCTGCCCATTGATGCTCACGAACATCGAGAATGCGATGCCCGCTGAGATCACCATTCCGCCCACCGGCCCTAGCACTGCCTGGATCGCCGCCGACGCCGGGCGCAGCGAGGTCGCGATGGTCTCCGCCGGTAACACCCATTGCACCGCCGCATTGGTCAGCATGTACAGTACCGCTACGATCGTAATGCCGATGATCAGCGCCTTCGGAATGCTGCGCTCCGGGTCCTTGATCTCTCCGGCCACCATGTTCAGGTTGTTCCATCCGTCGTAGGCCCATAGCGCCGCGATCAGCGCCGCCATGAAGCCGCTGAACCCGCCCACCGCGGGCAAGTACTCCGTCTTGAAGTTTGCCGTGCCGCCGTTCGCATAGCTGAACCCCACCGCGATGATTCCCAGGATCATCGCGACCTTTAAGAGAGTGAAAAATAGTTGGAAGTTCCCGGCCTTCTTCACGCCCAGATAGTTGAGGTAGGTCAGCACCACCACCAGGCTGATCGCCAGTAGGTGCCCGTAATTGATCAGTAGTGGGGAAGTGATCAGCGCCACTTGCAGGAAGTCGAACGCCCGGAACTCGCCCAGGATACGCACCACGGCCACCGCGACCGTCGCGATCGAAGCCGGCTTGCCGATGGTGAACCAGGTCCAGGCATAGAGAAAGCCCATCATTGGTCCGTAGGCGTCCCGCACATATACGTATTCGCCGCCCGCGCCCGGTTTCATTGCGCCCAACTCCGCATAAGTCAGCGCTCCGAACCACGAGAGCAATCCGCCCACGATCCATGCAGCAAATACCAGCTCCACGCTGCCCGCCGCCTCCATCATCCGCTTGGGCACCAGGAAGATGCCGCTGCCGATGATCACGCCCACCACGATCGCTCCCGAGTGATAGACGTTCAGGTCGCGCGCTAACTCCGGACGCTCAGACATTCACGCTCTCCATGTTTTCCGCTGAAGGTTTGGGGAACATCAGGCTCGCCAGGTATCCGACTGTAAAGGTCAACGTCGTTCCGATCACCACATACCAAGTCCACGCTACTACTGTCTCCATCAGGCCGAACTTAGGACCCAGCCACAAGAACAAGTTCGTGATCACTCCCACCGTGATGCCGATGATCGCGCCTTCCTGGTTCGCTCGTTTCGTCAATACACCCAGCAAAAAGACTCCCAGCAATCCGCCATAGGGAACTGACGCGATGGAAAGTCCCAGTTCCAGGACGCGCTGCCCGCCGAACTGCGTAAGGATTGCGAGGAAGAAAAGGATGATGCCCCAGAAGATGGTCGCTCCCCGCGAGACCGCCATGCGGTTCTTCTCCGTCGCCTCCGGCCTCAAGCGTAGGTAAAAATCCATCACCGTCGTCGACGACAGGGAATTAAGCGCGGCGCTTAGGTTGGACATCGCTGCCGCCAGGATCGCGGCGATCAAGAGTCCTGAGATCCCCATCGGCATTTGACTCACGATAAACGTCGGGAAGATCCGGTCGGAACGTCCAAACGGCGCCGCCGGCGGAAACATTTGATAGAACACATATAAGGACGCGCCCACCAACAAGAACAATGTGAACTGCATCAGAATGGCGCCGCCGCTCGAAAGCAGCGCAAGCCGGGATTCGGCCTGGCTCTTGGCCGCCAGCAATCTCTGCACCATCAATTGGTCCGTGCCATGGCTGGCCGTCGTCAGGAACGTTCCGCCGATCACGCCCGCCCAGAAGTTAAATGTCTTGGTCAGCGATGGCGCAAAATCAAAGATGTGAAACTTGCCCGCGGCGCCCGCCTGGTCCGCGATCGTTCCCCATCCGCCCGGAACTAGGTGCAGCAGGGTATAGAAACCGACTAAGGTTCCGCCGATATAGATCCCCATCTGCACCACATCCGTCCAGATCACCGCCGTCATGCCGCCTTCAAAGGTGTAGATCAGCGTCAGCAGCGTCACCAAGCCGATGGAGAAGATCACGCTCGACTCGCGCGACATGAACTGCAGCAGATAGCGTTCAATGGCGATATTCACCACGATGGAGATCGCGAACACGCGCACGCCTTCCGCGACTGCCCGGGTCGCCAGAAAGATTCCCGCCGTCAACTTATGCAGGGTCCTGCCGAATCGCTTGTCGATCAGCTGGTACGCGGTAAAGAGCTCGCCCTTGAAATATGCCGGCAGGAAGATGGCCGATATCACGATCCTCGCGACCATGTACCCGATCACCACTTGCAGAAAACTGAAGTCGGTGTCGTAAGCTAATCCCGGAATACTGATGATGGTCAGCGTGCTCGTCTCCGCCGAGACGATCGACAAAGCGATCGCCCACCACGGCACCGTACGGTCGGCCAGGAAATAACTCTTGAGTGATCTTTCAGATTTGCGAAAACGCAATCCGAACAGCGTGATGCCCACCAGATAGATGGCCACGATCAGCAGGTCCAGCGTGCCTAGTCCCATGAGTCGAGAATGCCTCTCGCAAAAGATTGTCTGCCAGGTTTCTGACCGCGCGTTCATTATGCCGGATACCTTCGCTTTTGACTCCAACAAACTTCACGCTTCTTTGTATCCACCATCGGCTTCCTGCCTGACACGAACTTTCTCTCTCCAAGGTTCTACCTTTCAAGCTTTTGCTTCCTCCGTGTCTCCGTGCCTCCGTGGTGAATGGTTTCTTCAGAAACCAGAAACCGCTCTGTGATAGAACTATCCGCGATGGCACTCTTCCTCGGCATCGACGGCGGCGGCACCAAGACCGATTGCGCCATCGGTGACCTCACCACCACGTTGGGCCGCTTTACCGCAGGCACTTCGAAGATCCATCGCGTCGGCCGCGACGCCGCTACCAACTCGCTTCGCGCCGCTATCCAAGGCGCCATGTACGCCGCTAGATGCACTCCCGACCAGATCCGGCATTCATGCGTCGGCCTCGCCGGCGCCTCGCAGCCGGAAGTTCAAGAATGGCTGCAAGCCGCAATGAAAGACCTCGTCTCTGGCGGCTTAACCATTGTTGGCGACAATGTCATCGCCCACGAATCTGCCTTCAAGGGCGGGCCCGGCGTGCTGGTCATCGCCGGTACCGGCTCCATCGCCTATGGACGCAATGAACGGGGCGACACGGCTCGCGCCGGCGGCTGGGGCCCGATCATCTCTGACGAGGGCTCTGGCGATTGGATCGGGCGCGCCGCTACCGCCGCCTGTCTACGGGCGCTTGATACCGGTACCAATACCGCGATGATGGGGCGGATCCTCACGGCGTGGGGCGTTACTACCCGCGAGGACATCATCCGCATCGTCAATTCTTTTCCACCGCCTAACTTCGCGGCGCTGTTTCCTCAAGTCCTGGCCGCGGCCGACGGTGGCGACATCGTCGCCCGGGAAGTGCTCACCCGTGCCGCTACTGAACTCGCTCAACTCGCTCGTATCGTGATCCGCAAGCTCTGGCCCGGCGACATGCCATTAAAGGTGGCCGGCTCCGGCGGCGTCATCCGCAATTCCACCCAGATCCGTCAGGTGATGCAAAATGCCATCCGCGCCGAACGTCACAATGCCGTTTGGGATGACTCCCTGGTTGATCCCACGCTCGGCGCTCTCTATCTCGCGCGCCACGCGCCCAATGCCTCGCATGGCTAGTCCGAAGGGCCGCTCGGCTAAAACTGCCTTTACCGATGTCGCCTCGCTGGAAGCGGCCATCGCTTCTCAGAGTAAGGACAATGAATTCCTCTCGGCCATCGCGGCCTCCGCTGCGCTTCATGAAGACCTCGCGCTAACGTTCCTCAAGCGACGGGACCTTCCGCATGCAGTGCTGGAAGCTCTTGCCAAGAACGGACGCGCCGTGAAAAGCCGCAAGGTGAAGTGCGCCGTCGTGGAACATCCGCGGACGCCTCGCCACGTGTCGCTTCCATTGATGCGCCACATGTACACCTTCGAGCTGATGCAGCTTTCGCTGCTGCCCGGCGTCGCCGCTGACCTGAAGCTTGCCCTTGAAGATGTCCTCGTCGGACGCGTCAGCACTCTCACCGCCGGCGAGCGCCTCACTCTCGCCAAGCGCAGCTCCGGACGCGTCGCCGCCGCGCTCCTCCAGGACTCAGACAAACGTGTCATCGAGGCCGGGCTCAACAATCCCTACCTCACCGAAGCGCTGGTGGTGAAGGCGTTGCTCCAGCCCAAGTCCTCTGAACTCCTCGCGCTGCATGTTTGTCATCATCAGAAATGGTCTACGCGCAAGGACGTTCACATCGCCGCGCTCCGGAACGAGTTCACGCCGTTCGCCTCCGCTATTCGCTTCGCGGAAAAGCTTCCACTCGATCTGTTGCGCGATATCTTCCGCCATTCCGCCTTGCCCGGCAAGATCAAGACTTACCTTCTCGAAGTAGCGGAGCAGCGCGAGTTCCGAAAGCGAGGAAGGGAAGCGACGTAAGGTACTGGTTACTTCATTTTTCTGGCTTTCTCCGCGTCTCCGCGCCTCCGCGTTGAATCCAATACGCAATGGACACCCGCACCCATCTCCGCATCACCGGCTCGGCGCTAAAGAACTGGTTCGTCGCCCAGACCTACGACGCGCTCGCCGTCGGCGCGCTCTGGTTGATCGGACTCTGGATCGTTGGCATTCCGTGGGCTCCGCTGTGGGCCTTCCTCGGCGCTATCTTCCAATTCGTTCCCAACATCGGTCCGGCACTCACGCTGCTGGGGCCGGTCCTCGCCGGTCTGCTCAGCAACGATTCCGAAAAAGCCATTTGGGTCCTCTGCGTTTACGCCGTCATCGTCGTCGTTGACGGCTTTGTGCTTCAGCCCTACTTCATGAAGCGCACGACCCGCGTTCCTATCTGGGCATCGCTACTTATGCCGTTTGCCCTCTGGTTCCTGCTGCCCGTCTGGTGGGGAGTCGTCCTTGCCGCGCCGATCCTGGCCATCGTCTATGCCTATCGCGCGCACCATGCGCGCCTCCGCGCCACCTCTGCGATAAACGCCGCCGATCCGGTATCTTTACCTGGCAAACCTCTGCCGCCAGAAATCCTGCCTCCTGAAACTCCACGCTAAGTCTCCAGAATCCCGCGAGGGGCCAGCGAACTCCTAGCTGCGGGGGTTCAACTCTCCTTGCTTTGGTCCTTCTCCGTGTCTGAGTGCCTCCGTGGTGAAGGGCCTTGCATGCTATAATTTTCCCGGTCTTAATTCGCGACGGAACCCGCTTCGCGCCTTCCGTTCCGCGTCCCCTGCGCACTGAAACTAAATAACTTAGGCGCAACAAGACACAAAACTTCAGCCACGAGGCTCTCGCATGTCCGGCCATTCAAAATGGGCAACAATCAAGCACAAAAAGGGCGCACTCGACGCCAAGCGCGGCAAGATCTTTACCCGCCTGATCAAGGAGATCGCCATCGCCGCCAAGACCGGTGGCGATCCCGACAAGAACCCTCGCCTACGCACTGCTGTCGCCGCCGCCAAAGCGGAGAACATGCCCAATGACAACATCAAGCGCGCTATCCAGCGCGGTACCGGTGAACTGCCCGGCGTTAGCTACGAAGAGATCACCTATGAAGGCTATGGCCCCGGCGGCGTCGCCCTTCTGGTCGACGTCACTACTGACAACCGCAATCGCGCCGTCAGCGAGATCCGCCACACCTTCGGCAAGAACGGCGGCAACATGGGTGAAGCGGGCTCGGTTGCCTGGATGTTTCACAAAAAGGGTTACATTGTCGTTCCCAAATCTGCTGCCAAAGAAGATGACCTCCTCAACCTGGTGCTCGAAGCGGGCGGCGACGACCTCAGCTCCGACGACGAGAACTATGAAGTCTTCACTACGCCTGAATCTTTCGACGCCGTCCTCGAAGCCATCACCAAGGCCGGCATTACGCCCAGCGTGAAAGAGATCTCCAAGATTCCCCAGAACTACATCAAGCTCGAAGGCTCGCAAGCCAACCAGATGATCCTTTTGCTTGAAGCCCTGGAAGACCAGGACGACGTGCAAAACGTTTATTCGAACTTTGACTTCGACGAAAAGACCATCGAGGTCGCTGGGTAACCACAGAAGACCGAGTCCCACCGAGGAATCAAGGGTCGCCGGCATCGGCGGCCCTTTCCTTTTCTTGTGGTTGCTTTTGCTTCTTACCCAGCTTTCGCTTTCCTCCGCGCCTCCGTGGTGGATTTTGCGTTTGGTTTTGGTCTTGCTCTTGCCTTTACCCAGCCTCGCTTTCCTCCGCGTCTCCGCGCCTCCGTGGTGGATTTTGCCTTTTGCAAGACTCCTGCTAAAGTCTCTCCACTCGTTTCCCAGGAGACCCTTTTGAAACTGGCGCTCTTCGTCTGCTTACTCTCGTCCACCCTGTTTGCCCAGACCAATTCCACTCCGCTCACGCGCGGCGCTAAAGAACTTGGCGTATTCGTTGGCGGCGGCACCGGCACCGGCAAGCGCACCAACACGCAGATGCTCTACGCCGGCGGACGCTTCGGCTACGTGCTCACTCCGGAAATCTTCAGCGGACCTATGCGCGGCAACGTGGAATACGTCTTCGACGCCCTGCCCATCTTCGCCGTCTTCCAGCCGCAGAATGCCTTTGGCGCCGGATTCAATCCCTTCATCCTCAAGTGGAACTTCACCAGCGGCAAGCGCATGGTCCCCTTCATCGAGGCCGGTGGCGGCGTCATCTTCACCAATCACGACATCCCCGCCAACACCAACAATGTGAACTTCACTCCGCAAGGCGGCTTCGGTATCCACTTCTTGCGCTCCAACCATCGGGCCATCACCGCCAGCGCCAAGTATCTGCACATTTCTAATTCCGGACTCGATCGCCGCAACTCCGGCATCAACGCCAGCGTGCAGTTCATCCTGGGATATACCTGGTTCAAGTGATCCAAACTGCTTGGCGATAATCGCCCGTTCCCGTTATCCTTGCTCCCGGAGGAACTCATGGACTCTGTCGGTCGTTCTGGAACTCCGATCTCGAAAGCCCGCTTCTGGACGGGCGCCGTGCTCAGCGCTATCCCGGTTCTGATGCTGCTGCTGTCCGCGGGCATGAAGCTGATGAAGGTCCCCGCCGCGGTCGAAGGCATGCCGCACTTCGGATATCCAGCAAATCTGCTCACGCCGCTCGGCATCGTGGAAGCTGGTTGCACATTGCTCTATGTCATTCCGCAGACCTCGGTGCTCGGCGCGATCCTCCTTACCGGATATCTGGGCGGCGCGACCGCCACTCACGTCCGCGTCGGCGAACCGTGGTTCATCCCCGTCGGACTCGGTATCATCGTCTGGCTCGGACTCTGGCTGCGCGAGCCGCGCTTGAATCCGCTGGTGCCCATCAGAAAAGGGTAGAACGGTGTTCGTATCTGTCTAACCAGTAGAACCAGGAGCACTTCGGAACAGCGGGCGACGAGAAATGAAGACTTCATTCATCTCCCCGCCTCCGCGTTGAGATAGCGTCTTTTACGAGAGACTAGAAACCAGAATCGAGGAACCAAACCAATGTACGTCGATGGATACGTGATCCCGCTGCCTAAGAAAGCTGTCGCCGGATATGTCAAGATGGCCCGCGCCGCCGGCAAGATGTGGAAAGAGCATGGCGCGCTCGAGTTCCGTGAGTGCGTGGGCGACGACCTCAAGACGCCTTACGGCACGCCATTCACCAAGCGCATGCAGCTCAAGCCTAAGGAGACGGTTTTCTTCTCCTTCGTCGTCTATAAATCAAAGGCCCACCGCAACGCGGTCAACAAGAAGGTCATGGCCGATCCGCGCATGCACAAGATGATGGAGACCATGAACAAGAACATGCCCTTCGACACCAAACGCATGGCCTACGGCGGCTTCAAAGTGATGGTCGATCTGTAAACCATTGGCGGACGTTGTGTATCCCGCAAGACATTCGCGGGAAACATTGCTCATTCATTGCAGCGCGAACGCTTTCGCTGGACAACTTCAGGTTGCGGGGCCTGCTCCAACCAAAGATGCCCAACTCCGCTGTACACATTCTCGCCGTGGACCACAGCAAGGAAACCGTGCTCGTGGAATTCTCCAATGGTCAAACCGGATCGTTCGACTCCCAATTCCTGTTCGATAACATCCAGACCAACGGCAACGCCGACGTGACCGAACTGCCTTCCGAAGACTAGTTTCGTCTCACCGCAGCTCGCTTTGCTCCGTGTCTCCGTGCCTCCGTGGTGGATTTTGCGTTTGGTTTTGGTCTTGCTCTTGCCTTTGCCCAGCCTCGCTCTTCTCCGTGTCTCCGTGCCTCCGTGGTGAAGTTTGCTTTTGTACTTTGCGCTTGCTTTTTCCCACGCCCAACGGCTAACGTCTAACGGCTGACCTTTATGATCACTCGCGCCTTCACCGCTCCTTCGCATACCACGGCTGCCGACATCGCTCTCCTGCTGGTCCGCCTGGTGGCGGGCGTCGCCTTCATCTGGCACGGCGCGGAAAAGGTCCAGAACCCCTTTGGCTGGATGGGACCCAAAGGCTTTGCTCCCGCGCCCTTGCAGGCTATGGCCGCGGTGGCCGAGTTCGGCGGCGGCATGTTGCTTATCTTCGGATTCCTCACCGCGCTGGGCGCGCTCGGCATCGCCTGCGTGATGGCCGTCGCTATCTACATGCACATCGTCATGCAGCACGCGCCATTCATCTCCAGCACCGGGGGCTCGTCCTGGGAGCTGCCCGCCACCTACCTCTCGCTGATGATCCTGCTCAA
>DATLCI010000169.1:0-31717 GCA_035526435.1 Terriglobales bacterium | reverse complement strand
GAGATCACGGCTAGCGTCTGGTGAACCACCTTGCCAGTCGCTTTCGACTTATGAAGGCCCTCCACGAGCAGAGCTACGCCGTCCAGTTTGCTTTGGATCTTCTCCCAACTGGTAAAGGTCTCACGAACCCCACCGGGAAGGTCCATCCAGCCTTCGCCGCTCCATTCGCCCACAATAAAGTCTAGTTTCTTGACCTGCTGTGCCTGAGCAACCGGATCCGGAGCGGTTGGTGCCTGGGCAAATACGGTTGTGGTCAAGGAAAGAACAGCGAACAAAACCAGAACTCTTTTGATCATCGGAGCGGAGCCTTTCCAAACGCACGTTCATAACCAGTCAGCGCCATCAATGGGAAGTATATGCGGTACAAGTGATACGCGAGATAAAACACCCGCGGGAAACCGGTGCCAGTGTATTCCGGCTCTGCCCAAGAACCATCTTTACGCTGCGTCTTTAGGAGATAGGCGACACCCTTTTGCACCGCCTCGCTGCGCGTGTCACCGGCAGCAAGAAGTCCGAGGACGGCCCAAGCGGTTTGTGAGGGAGTGCTGGGGCCTATGCCGCGAGTGTCAGGATCGTCGTAAGAGTTGCAAGTCTCACCCCAGCCGCCGTCAGAATTCTGAAACATACGCAGCCACTCTGCGGCCTGCTGCACCATGGGCTCGTTGTGATCAATGCCGATGGCGTCAAGCCCGCGCAGGACTTGCATAGTCCCGTAAATGTAGTTGACGCCCCAGCGTCCGAACCAAGAGCCGTCCGGCTCTTGCTCTCTGCGGATGAATTCCAGCGCGCGCTGGATGCAGCGGTCTTTCTGGGTGAAACCATGGGCAGCGAGCATTTCAACGACGCGCCCGGTGATATCCACGGTCGGCGGGTCGAGCATGGCGTTGTGATCGGCGAACGGGACGTATTGAAAAACCATCTTGTCGTTATCTTTGTCGAATGACGCCCAGCCGCCGTCGCGGCACTGCATGGCCAAGACCCAGTCGATAGCACGCTTCACAGACTCATGCTGATAACGCTCGTTCGAAGTGGTGACCTTGGAGAGGCCAAGCATGACCATGGCGCTGTCATCGACATCGGGATAAAACTCATTGTTGAACTCAAAATACCAACCGCCGGGCGCAACGTTGCGGACTTTTACGGCCCAATCACCCTTATGGGTTACTTGCTTCTTGAGCATCCACTCAGCGGAGCGGACCAGGCGAGGGTCGCTGCTTAGCGCGGAAGGGCCATTGTCAGCTTCGCCCAGCGCAAAGAGCGCGTAAGCGGTGTCCCATACTGGCGACATACATGGCTGCATGCGGAAGGTGTCGGCTTCCTCGATGCCTAACTTTTCAAATTCGTCGATAGCACGGATGACTTGCGGGTCATCGAGCGAGTAACCAAGACAGCGCAAGGCAATAATGGCGTTCATCATCGCGGGATAGATCGCGCCCAGGCCATCACTCATCTCAAAGCGTTCCAGCAACCACTTCTCCGCCTGCTTTAAGGCGAGCGAGCGCAGAGGGCGGATATGCACCCGCTCAAACCAATGCGTCATGTGATTGAGCACCAGAAAGAAATTGCGCCAGCTAACGGGCTTCTTCGCCCATTTCAGGTGGAGGTCCGCGTTCTCGCGCCCGCCCAGGAAAAGTTCGTCAATGCCCATCTCGTCGGGAATCTTCTTAAACGGCTTCTTGGCATAAGCGATCGAGAGCGGTACCAGGATGGCGCGCGACCACGAAGAGATCTCGTAGATGTTGAACCAGAACCAGCGCGGAAACAGAACGATCTCCGGCGGAATCGCGGGTACGGCTTCATAACTGTACTGACCGAAAAAGCAAAGGTAGATCTTGGTAAAGGTGTTGACCTCGGTGACGCCGCCCAGATCGAGGATCTTCTTGCGGGCGCGGGCGAGCGCCGGGTGGTCAGCTGTGAAGCCGGCGAGCTTGAGGCCGAAATATGCCTTTACTGATGCGCTGATGTTTGAAGGGCCACCGTGGTAAATGGGCCAGCCGCCATCTTCATTCTGATGGCGTAAGATCTCGCGCGCGGCCTTGGCATTGCGCTTTTCGTCCACGGTGCCCAGCAGCGTATGCAGCAGGATGTAATCCGATTCGAGGGTGGTGTCCGCCTCGAGTTCGCCACACCAGTAGCCGTCTTCATGCTGGGTGGAAAAAAGAAAGTTGCGGGTAGCATCGATCGCGGAACGCACCTTGGCGGCGGCGTTGTCGATAACGCCAAAGAAGAGCTCGGGAGAGTCTTCACTGCCAGATTGCACGCTGTCTTTCAGCATCAGTTCGCGGCCACCGGCGCCGAAGCGATGGCCTTTACGATCTCCGGCGGCAGGCCAAAGCGGACGTTTTCCGGCATTACTTCCACTTCCTCCACGTCCGTAAAGCCTTCGTTGGCGAGGAACTCGATGACTTCCTTCACCAAGACTTCCGGAGCAGAAGCGCCCGCGGTCAAGGAAACAGTGCCGACGCCAGCGAGCCATTCCGGCTTGATATCGGTATAGCTGTCAATGAGGTGGGAGGCGCGGCCCAAGTTACGGGCAACTTCGACCAGGCGATTGGAATTAGAGCTATTGACCGAGCCCACCACGAGAAGGAGATCGGTATCGCCCGCAACTTGCTTTACGGCGACTTGGCGGTTTTCGGTGGCGTAGCAGATGTCCTGCGCCGGCGGTTCAAAGATATTGGGAAATTTCTGCTTTAACGCTTTGATGATAGTGCCGGCTTCATCGAGACTGAGCGTGGTCTGGGTGACGTACGCGACCTTGTTCGGATCCGGGACGGTGAGGTTTTCAACCTCCTGAGGACTGCCGACAACTTGAGTGACCTCGGGAGCTTCGCCGAGGGTACCGACCACCTCTTCATGGTCGCGGTGGCCGATCAACAGGATGGAATAGCCCTGCTTGGCAAACTTGGCGGCTTCCACGTGAACCTTGGTCACGAGCGGGCAAGTAGCGTCGATGACGCGAAGCCCGCGGGCTTTGCTCTGAGCACGGACTTCCGGAGCTACCCCGTGAGCGCTATAGATGACGCGAGCCCCTTCTGGAACTTCATCAATCTCATTGACGAAGATGGCGCCTTTGCTGGAAAGATCGTCCACCACATAGCGGTTATGGACGATCTCGCGGCGCACATATATAGGCGCGCCGAAGGTTTCCAGGGCTATGCGAACAATGTCGATAGCGCGGACGACCCCCGCGCAGAACCCTCGGGGCTTCAATAAGAGCAGTTTTTTGCCAGTTGGCATCATGAGCTTTAGTGTCAATAGTATACGGTGATTTAGGGGCCCTTGCCACAGGGGAATCAGGGCTTGCAACGGCTGGCGAGAATCCGCATTGAACGGAAAACTTTTGCAGCTAAGTGGTAGCGCGGGCGTCAACAGAACTATGCGCTCAGATGGTCTTTTGTACAATCAAGACCATGAACCCACCCTTAGATATCCTGGCCATCGCCGCCCACCGAGACGACGTGGAGCAAACCTGTGGCGGAACCTTGCTGAAAATGGCCCAAATGGGTCATCGCACCGGCATCCTAGATCTCACTCAGGGAGAACTCGGGACAAGGGGAAGTGCTCAAGACCGGGCCAATGAGGCGGTCGACGCCGCGCGCATATTAAAGGTGACATGGAGAGAGGCGCTGGACATTCCCGATGGCCGAGTGGAGAACACCTGGGAGAACCGCCTAAAGGTGGCTCGGGTCATCCGGGAGCAGCGGCCGCGGGTAGTGGTCCTTCCCTACTGGAAGGGACGGCATCCTGACCACTACACCTGTTCGACGCTGGGTTACGAGGCTTGTTTCCTGGCGGGACTTACCAAACTGAGCGTCGCGGAGAAACACGAAGCGAAGGCGCATCGTCCCTTCAAGATCGTGTATGCGACGCTGTACTACGACATCCGGCCAACGTTTGTGGTGGACATCACCGACCAGTTTGAAGCGCGGCTGGAATCAATCTACGCCTACAAGACGCAATTCGCGGACCAGGAGGCAGGGCGAAACGACTTCCCAGCGCATGCGGAGATCCGGGAGCGGGTGACCGCCATGGCGCGGTTCTATGGGATGCTGGCGGGTGTGAAATATGCAGAGCCCTTCCTGCAGAAGGAAGTGGGACTGGTGGAAGACCTGACGCTAATCCCCATCAAATCGATCTAATCAGCTACATCGCCACCGAGGTGACACTGGGGTCGAGGGCGTTGTCGAAGCTGCGCGCGGCGTCACTATAAAGCCGCAAGGCGCGCTCGAGCGAGGGGTTGGGTACCGGGAACGCCATTTGCGCGGTTAGCGAACACTGCGCCATAAAGACCAGGCTGCGCAGACGTATGGCATCTTTCACATGCGAGCGAGCGCGCTCGGCTTCTGCTCCGGAATTATGCCTCTGGATGATCTGTCCTGCCTGGACCATGAGTTGCGCGTTCCGCCCGACCCGGCCGAGATACTCGCGGGCTGCGCTGAGGCGCTGGCGCTGAATGCGCCGAAACTCGCGCGCCGGTAAATTCTCCCGCAAGAAGCGTTCTTCTGATGGATCGATCAGGTTGGCAAAGGCTTCGACATCAACTTTCTGCCAACGCCGGCGAAAGTCATCCATGGAGCGGAGCTGCGACCGGTGACGGCGAGCAGCGACCAGGAAAATAGCAACGACAAACAGCGCCGCAATCAGCACTAAATAAAAGCCCGTCATTCCGCCGACCGTTCTAATGGCCGGAGCCATTCCGAGATCGATTCTTCAGGCATAGTCTTCAATCCGTGCTGGGGACGATTCCGATAAATGAACGCGATCCACGTCATGACCGCCAATTGATAGCCAAGGACTTTGGCCACAGCGAACACGTTGTCGCCCGCCGGCCCGAGCGAGGTGCGAAAGGTAGTTGCAACTAATTCCACGCAGGCATAAATGCCGTATCCCAGGGCGAAGCCGAACGGAAGAGATTGCCAGTAAAAATTGAAGAACAAAGACGCCGCCAGCAACATCACGAACAACCCGACCTGAACAATGCGAACGGTGCGGGTAAGGATGAAGATGGAGCGCAGAATGATGTGCACGTCGGCGGTTTCCATCAGCATAGCGATCAGGGCTGCAACCGCGAATAGTCCGACTCCCAACGTGAAGAAGGTGGAGCGCGTCATGTTGAAGGAGGTGGACGCAAGCACGTGGCGATAAATCTCGAAGATGACGAGGAAGCTAAGGGCGACGGTAAAAGCCTCGAAAATCCAATACGAATAAAAATATGCGGCCCGATCATTGCGCACCAAGAACAGCAGGGGGGAGCGGCCGAGAATGAGGAGTAGGTAGCGGGAGAACCAAGGAAATTCACGGTGAAGGCCCCGGGCCCACAGCAAGACAAGAGCCGCAATGAGCAGCAGGTATCCGCCCAGCCAGGCGAAATTAAGGATCGTTTTGGTGTCCATCATGAGTGCCGCGGTTTCGAGCATTATATCGGCTCGAAACCGCAGCACATAAGTTACTTTTGGCACTCAAGGAAAAAGCATCGAAGTCGATACTATTTCTTTCCCGAAATGGAACAGATTTGAATCAGTTACAGTTAGGGGTTCCGGGGACGCAGAGCGGTGGCGGCTCGCTACCATCGCGCTGGATCGGCGCCGAAGTGGTAGTGGAGGCGGCTAAGGTTAGAGAAGATAAGAGTAGAGCGGTGGCGGCGAGAGCACGTAATACACGCATGTGGGACTCCTTTTTGGGTTCGCTGGAAGAGCGAAGCTGAAAAGAAGTCTGGTAGAGAGAAGGGGTAGTGGCTTAGACTTTCATAGGAATTACGGAATTCCGGAAACGCGAAAAATCCAAATGGGGATCAAGACACCACTGGAAGATTTTGTGAAGAACACGCTGGCCGCGTTGCCGGGGTATTGGCAGAAGCTTGTCTACTTCGGCGAGCTGCGAAAAGACACCGCTAGTTACGATCATTGGGGCATGCGCCGGCGCTATGGGACGGAGGCGAGCAAGACGGCGATGAGCGCAGCGCACACGGATGTATTCCTGAGAATCCTGCGCACGCCACTCCGCACCTTGTTGGCAGACCTGCGATCAAGCGCGGCTCCGCAGAACCGGACTCAAGAGGAATATATGGAGAAGTTGCAGGAAATCCGGGATGACATACTGCCGCAAGATGAGGGCGGTGGAAGCGCTCAACACTTCGATCTAACGGTGCGAACGCTGGAAACGCTTATTCGTTCGGCGAAGACAGAAGATCGCCCAGGCGGATAGCCGCGCCGACAACCTGGCCGATCACTTCAGCCTCTTGGGAGAGGCGCAGGATGCGGATGTCACAGGGTGACATGGGGTGCGGCTGGACGATGATACGGTTATCTTTCACCAGGCACCAGCCACAGAGATACTCTTCTCTGGTCTCCAGAAAATAGATAGGGCGTTCATAATCCGAACGCCATAGGCCTTTGCGTACGCGGTTGCGCGAGGGGTCGACCTGAACGAACGAGCCGGGCGGCAAGATGGGATACATGGTGAGGTCTTCACTACCAATGTATCCATAGATGAAATCCCCATGCGCCATCTCCTCAATAAATTTCATGGGCACACTTCCCCACTGCTGTACGAACCGACCGAAGTCGACGGTCTTGCGCTCATCGAAGGCAGGGTCAAGCCGGTAAGGAAGATGGACGCGGTCCTTGCGAGCTTGCGGGGTCTCAATCACGTGAGTCCGGGGGGCATTGGGCAAGACGATAGGCGACCCGGTCCCGGATGGGACTCCGTACCAAGAGAGAATCTCTTCGCGCCCGACACGATATATCAAGGAAAGCGCATGCACGCGATAGATGCTGGGCAGGATACCCTTGGTCTCGATATCGGAAAGCCGACTGGGCGGAATGGCGAACTCAGGATTGCCGAAAGCTTCCGCCAGTAAATTACTGGCGTCTTCCACCGCACGCAAGGTGAGACCTAGACGATCACGGACGTCGCGCAGCTTTTTCCCGCCGGCGATAGCGACGGCTTCTTGAGAGAATTCCGCGAATCTTAAAGGGTCCATGTTGAGAAAATTCCGGTTTTCGTAAATCTTTCGCCGCGGATCAAACCTTGGGTTAACGAACGCCCGGGGAGATCTGTCCGGAATTCGTAACTGAATTGTTCCACGGAGGCACTTAAAGCATACTCGTACTGTCAATGATATCTAAAGTGTTACTTCAACTAAGGCTCTGTATTCGTGTAACTCGTTAGGAAGAAACTGGCGGAATGTCGGCAGGAAATGGATTTCGCAGTCGGTTGGTCAATGCATTCACCAGGCCCGGAATGGTGTAAGGATTGCCCTCAACATCCGCTTTCAAGCCGAGCTCGCCGAGTGTGGCCGAAGTGACTGGGCCGATGGAGGCGATCAAGACGTCCTGTAGTACCGATTTGGGACTGAGGCCCTGGGAGAGGGCGGCGGCAAAATTCCTCACGGTAGATGAACTGGTGAAGGTGATGGCGTCCGCCTGGAGGCGGCCGTTCTCCAAATGTTCGGCAAGCCGTTTCGCAGCATTGATAGGAAGGACCGTCTCGTAGGCTTCCGCAACATCGACTTCCGCGCCGGCGTCGCGGAGGGCTTTAGGGATGACATCGCGCGCGATCTTAGCTCGAACCAGCAAAATGGACTTCCCTTTCACCTGACCTTGCAAGGCGCGGACGACGGATTCCGCGACATATTCCTCGGGAACCACTTTGACGGTCAGGCCTAAAGCACTGAGCTCGTCGCACGTCGCGGGTCCTATCGCGACGATACTGAGGTGGCGCAATGCGGACGGAGACATCCCCGCTTTATCCAAACGCTTACGCAGAGCGTGAACGCCGTTCACGCTGGTAAGGATCAGCCAATCATATTTTTGAATCTTGGCAAGCGCCTTGTCGAGAGGTTGGAACGATTGCGGAGGACGAACCTCAATGAGCGGAATGGAGATGACGCTGGCTCCCAGCGCTTCGAGGTCCCGGGCCAAGGGTGCGGCCTGGTGGTGAGCCCGAGTGATGACGATGCGCTTGCCCGCTAGAAGGGGAGTCATGGTTGCTCCGGGAGGGCCGCGCCGGAGCGGTAGACATCATCGAGAATTTTCTGCGCACCCTTGCTGAGTAAGGCATCGGCGACGGCCTGACCGAGTTGGTTAGCGTCGTTCCCTTGCTGAGTCTCGCAGAGCGTCTCGCCGCCGTCGGGCTGGGCGACGATCGCACGCAAAGAAATTTTGGTTTCAGAGACCACGGCAAGAGCCCCGATCGGCACCTGGCAGCCGCCGCCCAAGGCTTGCAGCACCGTACGCTCACAGGTCACAGCGGTTCTGGTGGATGAATGGTCGAGCGTGGCGATGATGTTGGCGGTGGATGTATCGTGCGAGCGAACTTCGATAGCCAGAGCACCTTGCCCGGCCGCGGGACAAAGGATCTCTGGCGGAAAATATTGGCGAATATGCTGGGCCAAGCCTAACCGGCGTAATCCGGCGGCAGCCAGGATGATGGCATGCAACTCTTTTCCTTCCAGCTTGCGCAGGCGGGTATCCACATTCCCCCGCACCGGCAAGAGTTGTAAGTCCGGGCGCAGCCTGTGAAGTTGCGCCCGGCGACGGAGGCTGCTGGTACCCACTACGGCATTCGCGGGAAGGTCTTCGAGCCGTTCGAAGTGCAACGAGACGAATGCATCCCGAGCATCTTCCCTGGGCAGTATGGCCGCAAGAGTGAAGACAGGATCCAGCTCGGTGGGTAGATCTTTGAGACTATGCACGGCGAGATCGATGCGGCCCTCACGCAGAGCTTCTTCGATCTCCTTGGTAAACATTCCCTTGGTCCCGACTTTGGCCAGGGCGACGTCGGTGATCTTGTCGCCCGTGGTCTTGATGATCTCAATCGCCGTGGAATGCCCGCCGGACTGCAGTAGAGCGGCAACATGATGGGCTTGCCAAAGAGCAAGCGCGGAGCCGCGGGAACCAATGCGAAGGTGGGCCATATTTGAGTTTATTGCGATTGCGGTTCGTCATCGCCTGATTGCCGATGCGAGTCTTCTTTTTGCAAATTAAAGATGCGCCGCACAAGTTCTATCAGGGTACCGGCTTCGCCAGCCTTTGCCCGGTCGCTGTGCACGTCCCGGGCGGCCGTCTTTAGCGCTGTGATCGGAGTATGCAGAACTTTATTGACTATCCCTTTGGTAAGGGCGTCGACCGCGAGTTGCTGATCCGCGGTAAGTGAGCCTAATCGTCCGCGAACTTTGTCGATCTCAGCCTGACGTATCTGTTCGAAATGATCCTGCAAGGAAACGATCACGGGTACCACTTGGAGCGTATGTACGCGGTCTTCAAAGCGCAGAACCTCGGCTTCAATGATGGCTTCAGCCCGCGCGGCCTCGTCGCGGCGGGCGGAGATGTGCCCGGCAGCGACGGCCTGCAGGTCATCAATGTCATAGACGAAGATACCCTCGACCTTATTCATGTCCGCAGCGACATCGCGGGGCACGGCGATATCAATAAAGAACATGGGTCTGTTCTTGCGCCTGTTCAAGAAGAGTTCGCCATGCTCACGGCGGAAGATGGGCAGCGGGGAGCCGGTGGACGAGATGATGATGTCGGCTTCGGCGGCGGTCTCGTAAAGACCCTCGAAAAGCATGGCCCGGCCGTTGAACTTTTGCGCCAGGGCAATGGCCCGATCGTGAGTGCGGTTGGCCACGAAGATAGTGCCCGCGCCATGCGCCATCAGATGCCGGGCGGCCAGCTCGCTCATTTTGCCGGCACCGACCAGGTAAACATTTTTGCCGTCGAGGGAGCCGAAAATCTTCTTTGCCAGTTCCACCGCGACCGAGGCGACCGATACAGCCGAACTCCCCACTGAAGTCTCGCTGCGGACTCGCTTGGCAACGGCAAATGCCCGGGTCATCAAGTGATCAAGCTGCGAATGGACCGCGCCAACGCCGCGCGCGATGGCGTAGGCCTCTTTTACCTGGCCTAAGATCTGAGATTCGCCGACGACCATCGAATCCAAACTGGAAGCAACGCGGAAGAGATGGCGAATCGCGTCGCGGTTGCGATATTCGTAGAGATGCGGCGAGATGTCCGTGCCATTGAGTCCGAAGAAAGTCTGCAGAAAAGGGCGGACGTCAGCCGGCTGTTGGGGGGAACGCACCAGCAACTCCACGCGATTGCAGGTGGAAAAGATGATGGCCTCGGTGACGCCGGGAGTGTGCAGCAACAAGCGCATGGCATCGGGGAGGCGCGATTCGGGAATGGCCAGCCGCTCCCGAACTTCGACAGGAGCCGTTTTGTGGTTCACGCCCAGGAGTGAATAGTTCATGTCGTGAACCGGTGTACCGCGCTGATGTAGTTCGCTGCCCAGGCCAACGTGGCAGCCAGGAAGGCGACAGTCGACAGTACGGCGGCGCGGCGTCCGCGCCAGCCTGCCGTCCAGCGGGTGAAGAGCAATATCATGTAAACGGCCCACATGATGATGGAGAGGACGATCTTGGGATCGCGGAAGAACAGAGCACCATAGCTGGCTTCGGCAATGAGCGAACCGGCGATCAGCCCGAACGTCATGAACGGGAAGCCGATCAAGAGCGAGCGGAAGCCGATGTCATCGATGACCTGAAGCGCGGGAAGACGGGAGGCAATTCCGCCCAGGGAGCGGGTTTTGAGACTGCGCTCCTGCACCAGATAAAGAATGCTGGAGGAGAAGCTGAAGAATAAGGCGGCGTATCCGGCGAGGATCAGCGCGATGTGAGTGAATATCCATCCACTGCGCAGAAGCGGTGATGAGAATTCAAGCGGACGCTGCTCGAGTGCGGTGAAGAGCGTAAGCACGATCACCAGGGGAAATACGAAGATACCGTGGGAGAACGAGCGCAAACGCCAATAAGTGAAGAAAAAGAGGACCATCAGCAGGAAGGCGAGCAGCGATTCCGTGCGCTGCGTCGTGAGCAAGGAGATCTGGCGGCTGGTCCAGACAGATTCTGCCAGAGAGACGAAGTGGAAGAGCGCCCCGACACGGACGACAGCTATCACCAGTGGCTCCAGCTTCTCGCGACGTCCGTATAAGGTGAACAGCGAGTAGGCAAGCCCGCAAGCGTATAGCACAATAGCGATGGTGAGCCAGAAATGGGGCATGATCGGCGATGGCGAGGAACATTCGATTATACAAGCCAAGTTATGCAACTCCAGGCGACTGGGCCTTTGCTATAATCCGCAAAAATCAGGACTTAGCCCTCAACTGGGGCCCACTTGCCCGATCAGCCGCCCACACGCTTAATGAATGAACCTTCCACGCCGTTGATGCGGCAGTACTCCGCTATCAAGAAACAGCATCCGAACGCGCTGCTGTTCTTCCGGCTCGGGGATTTTTACGAGCTTTTTTACGATGACGCTGTCATCGCGGCACGCGAACTACAAATCACCCTTACATCAAGGAACAAGGAAAAAGACCATGCCGTCCCCATGTGCGGCGTTCCTTATCACGCGGCCGAGGGCTACCTGGCGAAGTTGCTGCGCAAGGGATTCAAGGTGGCCATCTGCGAGCAGATGGAAGACCCGAAGGCGACGAAAACCATCGTCCGGCGCGAGGTCACGCGGGTAGTCACGCCGGGGACAGCCCTGGACTCCACGATCGCGTCCGAAGACAACAATTATCTGGCGGCGCTGGCGCGAGCTGACAATATTTGCGGACTTGCAGTACTGGACCTCTCGACCGGAGAGTTCCGCGCCACGCAGTTCGCGGGCGAGGAAGCCGAGGCGCGAGTGCTGGAGGAGTTGCAGCAATTGCGTCCGCGGGAGGTACTGTTCCCTTCCACCACGCCGCTTTTTGACCGGGTGGGCCAGCGGGAGGCAGCTGAGAAGCCATCGTTTACGGAAACCCCATTGGAGGATTGGGCATTTGCGCCGGACTATGCAATCCCGTTGGTCGAGAACCAGTTCGGGGTGCTCTCTTTGGAAGGCTTCGGTTTAGCGGGGCGTCCGGCGGCGGCGGCAGCGGCGGGCGCCATCTTGCATTACGTCCGCGCCACGCAAAAAGGGACGCTGACGCATATTGACCGCATCGGATTTTACGACCGGCAAGATTGCCTTATCCTCGACGCGGTGACAGTGCGAAACCTGGAACTGGTAGAGCCGATCTTCGCCGGCGCCGGAAAAGAAGTAACGCTGTTTGCCGCCGTGGACCAGACGCTTACGCCGATGGGCAAGCGGCTGCTGCGGTCATGGCTCCTGCGGCCATCCATTGACACTGAACAGATCCAGAGCCGATTAGATGCGGTGGAAGCAGGCGTCCGCGAGCTGATGGCGCGGGATGAGTTGCGTAGAACGCTCAACGGGATCATGGATCTGGAACGGCTGTTGAGCCGGGTGACGCTGGAGTCAGCCAATCCTCGGGACCTTTTGGCGCTTTCATCCTCTTTAGCGCGGCTACCGGCAGTGAAAGCTGCGGTCGAACGGTTCGCCCCTCGCCGGTTCCAAGAGTTGCATACAGCGATGGATGAGTTGTCCGACGTCCGCAGCCGCATCGAGCAGGCGATCGTCCCCGAACCGCCGATCTCTTTAGCCGAAGGCGGAGTGATCGCCAGCGGAGTCGATGCGGATCTGGACGTACTGCGCGATCTAAGTCGAAACAGCAAGCAATACATTGCGCAGATCGAGGAGCGGGAGCGTCAGCGGACGGGGATCCATTCCCTCAAGGTGAAGTTCAACTCCGTCTTCGGCTACTACATCGAGATCTCTAAGGCGAATCAACATTTGGCACCGCCAGATTACGACCGCAAACAAACGCTGGTCAACGCCGAGCGTTTCACAACGCCAGAGCTGAAAGAGTACGAATCGAAGGTGCTCGACGCCCAGGAGAAGATCGTCGACATCGAACGGCGACTGTTTACGGAGCTGCGCTCGGCAGTGGCAGCCGAAGCGAAGCGCATCCGGCAGACCTCGCTGGCAGTAGCGGAGGTAGATGCCTTGTCCGCGCTTGCGCACCTGGCAGTGACGCGAGATTACACGCGACCGCGATTCGACGACAGTGGCGAGTTGGAAGTGCTTGAAGGGCGACATCCCGTCATCGAGTGCCAGGAGATCATGCAGTCGGCGGAGAGGTTCGTGGCCAATGATCTTTATATGAACGGCGCGAGCCACACCGTACTAGTGCTGACCGGGCCGAACATGGGAGGTAAGTCCACTTACCTGCGCCAGACGGCGCTGATCGCGATCCTGGCACAGATCGGCTCGTTTGTTCCAGCGCGCCAAGCCAGGTTGCCGATCTTTGACCGCATCTTTACCCGCATCGGAGCGACGGACAATCTTGCCCGTGGGCGTTCCACCTTCATGGTGGAGATGACGGAGACGGCCGCGATTCTTAACTCCGCGACACCCCGATCCCTGGTGTTGCTGGATGAGATGGGGCGAGGCACCGCCACCTATGATGGCTTGTCACTCGCGTGGGCCGCGATCGAATACATCCAT
Source organism: Terriglobales bacterium (assembly GCA_035526435.1). GTDB lineage: Bacteria > Acidobacteriota > Terriglobia > Terriglobales > Acidobacteriaceae > DATLCI01. Next base: position 18,323 of record DATLCI010000169.1, on the reverse strand, counting down.
GCCCACACCAAAGCGAAGACACTTTTTGCTACCCATTATCACGAACTGACCGACTTGGCGCAGTTGCTTCCCGGGGTAAAGAACTTTCACGTCTCGGTGCGGGAGAATGCCGGCGGCATCGTCTTTCTGCGCAAGGTGGAAGCGGGAGCCGCTGACCGGAGTTACGGGATCGAGGTGGCAAAGCTGGCCGGACTTCCGCTGGAAGTGATCAAGCGAGCACGCGAGGTTTTGAGCGAACTGGAGCAGGCAGAGCAAAAAGTCACAGAGCATCTGGCAGCCGATCCGCAAAACACACCTGCGCAACTGACAATCTTCACGCCGCTTTCGCAGCGCATCCTTGATCAGCTCAAGCAAGCTGACCTGAATCAACTTACACCTCTCGAAGCGTTAAACCTGCTGCACGAATTAAAGAAGCAGATTGATCAGTGAATCCGAACCCAGGAAGGCCAATGAAGAAATCGCAAATCGACCTACGGCAGCAGGTGGCGCAACTCATCATCATGGGCGTGGAAGGGCCCGAACCCGATGGAGAGAACATCAAGACACTGACGCGCATCCAGCCGGCCGGTTTGATCCTCTTCGCACGAAATATACAGACTGCCGAACAATGTTATGACTTGCTGGCGGCCGGGCGGCGGGGCACATCCGTGCCGCTGTTCACCTGTGTCGACCTGGAAGGCGGGCTGGTAGACCGCTTTCGCGAGTTGATCGGCCCGGCTCCGTCGCAGGCACTGGTAGCGTCAACCGGGTCGAAGATGCTGATACAAAAGCATGGAAAGATCCTGGGCGACGAAGCCCGATCCTTGGGATTCAACACTGATTTCGCGCCGGTGTCGGACATTGGATATGAGAAGTCGCGAAACGTGATGGGATCGCGGACCGCATCGTCGAGTCCGATGGAGACGATCGTTTATGTCCGCGAGTTTCTGCGCGGCTTGAAATCCGCCGGGGTAATCGGCTGCGGAAAACACTTTCCCGGGCTGGGCGAAGCAGACTTAGATACTCATTTTTCCCTGCCTGAGGTGGGGAAATCTTTCAAAGAGCTATGGGCAGACGACTTGCTACCGTACCGCAAACTCCATCGTAAGTTCCCTTTTGTCATGGTGGCTCATTGCGCCTATCCGGCGGTGACGGGCGACCGGACTCCGGCTTCCCTTTCCAGTAGATGGATGAAAGATATCTTGCGGCGGAAGGTTGGATACCGCGGATTGGTCTTGGCGGACGACCTCGAGATGGGCGGAGTACTGGCGGTGGGCTCGATCGAGAATGCCGCCCTAGAGTGCTTGCGAGCCGGAGCGGACATGTTCCTGGTGTGCCGGAAGGAAGAGTTCGTGCTCGCGACCTTCGAAGCGGTGTTACGCGAGGCCGAAAGAGACAAGAAGTTCGCGCGGGTGGTGAAGGAAAGATCTGACCGGGTATTGGCGATGAAAAAGAAGTATCCCGAGCTCAAGCGAGTCGCGCCCAGACCCACGGAAAAGACGATTACGCGACTACGAAAACAATTGGACGCATTTCGCAAGCAGTTAGACAAAGCCGGAGCGAAGGCGTGATCGTCGCAGGAGTAATGAGCGGAACCTCTGCCGATGGCATCAATGTGGCCATCGTGCGGCTACTGGGACGAGGTACGGCGGTGCGCTTCTCATTGCTCGGCGAAGGACAGTATGAATACCCGTTAGCGGTGCGGAAAGCCGTTTTGGCAGCGATGAATGCGCGCAGTGCGAGCGTCGCCGACCTGTCTCGCCTGAATTTCTTGCTAGGAAACCTCTACGCGGACGCGGTATTAGCAACGAAGAAGCGTGCAGGGGTCACGAAACTAGATTTAATCGGCTGCCACGGACAGACGATCTATCACCAAGGCGAGGCCTCGGCATACCTGGGGAAATCCCTGACAACCACGTGGCAGACAGGTGAAGGCGCGATCGTAGCGCAACGGACTGGCGTTCCGGTGGTATCCGATTTTCGCACCGCCGACATCGCGGCAGGAGGAAAAGGAGCGCCCCTGGTCCCAATGCTGGACTATGTGATTTACCGACATCGTGCGCGCGGCAGGATATTGCAAAACATCGGCGGAATCGGAAATCTGACCGCGATTCCTGCCGGCGCAAAGCTAGATGATCTGATGGCATTTGATACCGGGCCGGGAAATATGGTCATCGATGCATGCATGGAAACACTTTATGGCCGGCGATACGACAAAGATGGAAAGGTTGCCGCTACGGGTAAACCGCTGGATAGAGTGACCGCGGAGCTGCTGCGGGGGGCATACTTCAAACAAAAGCCTCCCAAGACGGCAGGGCGCGAGGAATTTGGCGCGGATTTCGTAAAGACATTTTTACGCATGTGCGGCGGCGCGCGAAAAGAAGATGTTATCGCCACGGCCACGGTTTTCACTGTCCGGACGATTGCGCAGTCGGTACAGCGGTTCGTTTTGTCGAAAGGCGAAAATTCGTTCAAAGACTTCGTGGTTGCCGGGGGCGGGACGCGGAACCGAACCTTGATGAAATACCTGGCTGCCGACCTGGAGCCTCTGAATTTAGGGTTGCGTGACTCGTCTGAGTTTGGAGTCCCGGCCGAATCCAAAGAAGCCATTGCTTTCGCCTTGCTGGCCTACCTTACATGGAACCGGCAGCCCGGGAATGTACCTTCGGCTACCGGGGCCAAGAAGGCTGTTATTCTGGGCAAGATCTCTTATGCCTAGGCGTTTCGCGACTGCCGCTCTCCTGCTCTTTTCTTCCCTATGTGTTGTCTCTTGCCAGCATGAGATCCCCGCCGATACGCTGGTAATGATCATTGAGAGCAGTCCGGCGAACCTGGATCCGCGGGTGGGCACGGACGCTCAATCGGAGCGCATCGGGAAGCTCATTTTCGATTCGCTGGTAAAGCGAGACGACCATTTCAACCTACAGCCGTGGCTGGCAGAGCGGTGGGAGACCCCCGATGCGCTCACCTACGTTTTTCACTTGCGCAAAGATGTGCGCTTTCATAATGGCGCCGCCCTCACGTCGAAAGACGTGAAATGGACTTATGACTCGGTGATGAATGGGTCCGTGATCTCGGCCAAGGCGAGCACCTTCAAGTTTGTGCAGAGCGTGGAAGCGCCCGATCCGTGGACGGTGATCTTTCACTTAAAAGAACCATACGCAACCCTGCTATGGAACGTGAGCGATGGCGCCATGGCGATCGTGCCGTATGGCAGCGACAAGGACTTCAATCGAACGCTTAATGGAAGCGGGCCTTTCAAGTTCGTGCGGTCCGTGCAAGACAGCGAAGTGATCATCGAGCGTAACGACGACTACTGGGGGGAGAAGGCGCGGATCGCGAAAGTTCGATTCGTAGTGGTGCCGGACGTGACCACGCGGGCGCTGGAGCTGCGGAAGGGTTCCGTCGACCTTGCCATCAACGCGCTCAGTGCGGACATGGTGGTGGCTTTGCGGAAGGAACCGCAACTTGAGATTCAGACCCGTCCCGGAACGGTGTACAACTACCTGGCTTTCAACCTGCGCGACCCGGTCTTGAAGGATGTCCGGGTGCGGCAGGCCCTGGCGTATGCCGTCGACCGGCAAAAGATCATCCACTACTTGTGGCGGGACTTGGCGCAGCCCGCGCCATCGATCCTGCCGCCATTGCATTGGGCGTTCGCCAAAGATGTGCGGCAGTATCCGCACGATCCAGTAAAAGCGAATGAGATCCTCGATGCGGCCGGATACAAGAAAAAGGACGGTGTCCGATTTCGCCTCACGATGAAGACTTCCACCGAGGAAACGACGCGCCTGCTGGCCGCAGTGTTGCAGCAGGAGCTGCGCGACGTGGGAATAGCCCTCGACATCCGCAGCTTTGAGTTTGCGACGTTTTATTCGGACGTAGTGAAAGGCGCTTTCCAGTTGTACTCGCTTCGCTGGATAGGCGGGAATGAAGATCCGGACATCTTTGAACATGTGTTTCACTCCACCAGCTTTCCGCCGAAGCGCGCCAATCGAAGCTACTACGTGAACCCGGCGGTGGATGCGCTGATCGACCGTGGTCGAGCGGAGATGGACCAGGGCAAGCGTCGGGAGATCTATAGCGAGCTGCAAAAGATCGTGGCCGAAGAACTGCCGTACATCAACCTTTATTACCTGGACAATGTGGTTATCCATTCGAAACGAGTGAAGAATGTGCAGATGACTCCCTCCGGTAATTACGATTTCCTGACTACGGCCGAGCTGGCGCGCTAAGCCGACGTCCGCGCCGCAGGTGTTACCATCGAAATAAGTTGAAGGAGAAGGTAGCCGTTTTGCGCATCCTCTTTGTGGGAGACATCTTCGGTAGTCCCGGACGCAAGATCGTCCGCGAGCACATTCACCACGTGGTGGAGTCGAATTCCATCGAACTCGTGGTGATGAATGCCGAGAACTCGGCCGGCGGGTTCGGCGTGACCCCTTCGATCGCGGAAGAATTGTTCGAGCTGGGCGCGGACGTTTTGACGACCGGTAATCACGTCTGGGACAAGAAAGAGATCATCGAGTTTTTTAAGTCAGATAATGGCAATGCCCACTCGATGCAGAAACGTGTGCTGCGTCCGGCTAATTATCCAGCAGGAACGCCGGGCGTCGGAGTGTATGAGGGCAAGACCAAATCCGGAGTTCCCTACGCAGTGATGAACCTGCAGGGCCGGGTATTCATGGCGAACAACGACGACCCGTTCCGGGTGGCCGACGAATCGCTGAAGCAGATCAAGGCGAAAGTCATCCTGGTCGACATGCACGCGGAAGCTACGTCCGAAAAGATGGCTATGGGCTACTACCTCGACGGCCGGGTGACGGCGGTACTGGGTACGCATACACACGTTCCCACGGCCGATGAACGGGTCCTGCCGAAGGGTACTGCATACCAGACGGATGTCGGCATGAGCGGCCCTTATGACAGCATCATCGGAGTAGAGAAAGAGATGGTGCTGCAACGCTTCCTTACCAGCATGCCGGGTAAGTTCGAGGCGGCCAAGAATGACCCGCGCATGTGCGCCGTGGTGATCGATTGCGATCCACAGACGGGACAGGCTTCTTCCATCAAGCGACTGATGCTCGGGCAATAACCGGCCTAAAAACAAAAAGGCAGCGGTTTGATCACCGCTGCCTTTTGCATTTCTAATCCAGGTGGATCAACGCTTCTTGGTCGACTTCTTAGCCGAAGCCTTTTTCGCGGGCGCCTTCTTCGCGGGTGCTTTGGCTTTAGCTTTGCCAGGAGTCAAATCCACTCCGTTATCCATTGTGACCAGGAACGGCTCAGTCGTGAATGAGACGGGATTTCCCTGGAAGGAGAACGCCGAACCCGGCGCCGGAAGCTTCTTCAGCGGTTCAGCCAAGGTGACGGAGACCTCCGCCTTCTTGGCGTCGATCGCGTCCTGGGTCAAGGCAACGTCTACGGTTTCCGGCGTCGCGTTAATGACTTGGCCTTGGAACTTGAAGGGCTTGCCCTTGATGCGTTCAAAGGCGGCGGCTTTGTCCTGCGGGCTGCCGTAAGTGAAGATCAATACCCACTCACCGAAAGAAAGCGTTTCAATGTTGGGGTTCTGGCGCAACATGGCATTGACTTGCTCCGCCGGTGAAGGCGCAGCCGTGATCATGGACTGCATGTTGGCGGGAGGAGTGGGCGACGTCCGGGCTTGCTGGACTAGCTGGTCCCAACCTTCTTCATTGCCGTGATACTTCTTGTAGTAGAACTTCCCGAACTTCGTGAAGTCAGCGATCTGGGGAGCCAATGCGGAAGCCCGAGCGGCGTACCACAGGCCCGTGAGGGTGTTCTCCGGGGTGTTGGGCTTAGGGCTGAGATAGGCAAAGCCGGTGAAATACGCGTCAATGTAATCATTGGGATTGGCGACGGCGGCTTCTTTCATGTAGCGCTGCGCGGTCGGCCAATCCTGACGGGCGATCGCGTCCTGGCCAATGGTGCCGTTGAAAATAGCGGCAATACTGGTCTTCTGCTTTTGGAAATCCGCGTCCGAAACGCCTTCGGGCTTGACCCAAGAAGTTAGGGCGGGCAATCCGCGCTGCGCGAATTGCGCAGCTTCGCCAATGGCTTGTTTGGCTTGGGCGGGCTGCAATTGGCCGGAGTTGAATTGCTGACGTCGTCCGGAGACGGCAACGGCGAGGGCCAGAATGTTATTGGGATAAGCCTGCAGGACTTTGTTGGCCGCATCGGCCAGTTTGGCGGTGTTGCCGGCCTGTTGATAGGCGCTCATGGCGCCGATCATAGCTTCTTCCTTAACAATGCTGCTGGGATACTGCTGGACGAAAGCTTCCAGCGCGGCGGCCTTTTGCGCGGGGTCCGTCTGGCTGGTGGCGCTGATATACGCGTTGTACTCATTTGGATCTTTGATGGTCTTCTGCTGGGTCGGCTGCGCCGCATCCTGGACCGTCGCAGCGGAGAAGGAAACAGTTGCGGTGGCGAGCACAAGCGTCATAAGGAACTTCTTCATTCGATTGCTCCTTGGCAATTCTTCAAACTAAGATTCAACTCGGGAATTCGCCGATCGCATTCACCCTAGGCATCCCGCAACTGCCAGGTGTCGGTTCGGCTTAAAGCTGGGGGCCTGAGCGCGCGGTTGTAACCGGCACACACTACCAACGTTCCCCCTCTATAGGGGAATCTTGCATTATAGAAACTGCCCCTGCTTTAAGGCAAGCAACATTCTGTCAGTGGTTACTGACCGGTTAAGATGCAAACGCGGCAAAAATGTTTGTACGCCGGGAACTCGCCCGGGGCGATACTCACGGAAGGAAGATGCCATGGCGAAGAATAAGGTTTCTACGGCAGGACAAATTGCCATCGTGACGGGAGGCAGTAAAGGCATAGGCGCCGCCGTGGCCAAGGCTTTGGCGGAGCTAGGCATGCAGGTAGTGATCTGCGGGCGCCGTGTCTCGCAGCTCGATCGCCAAGCCCGGGCGATAAAGGCGGCGGGCGGGAAGTGCACCCCCTTGCCCTGCGATGTAGGCCAAGTGGCATCCGTGGAGGGTTTTGCCACCGAAGTCGCCAAGCGGTTCTCCCGGGTCGATGTTCTGGTGAACAATGCAGGCGTGGGCTCCTTCAGTTCCCCGCTCCATGAGTTGGATCCCAAGGAGTGGGACCGGGTGCTGGACATCAATCTGAAGGGTGTTTACCTGATGATCCGGGCCTTTGCGCCTTTAATGATCGCGCAGAAAAGCGGACACATCATCAATATCTCATCCTTGGCCGGCAAGAACGCCTTGCCGAAAGGGGCTGCTTATGCGGCCTCCAAATGGGGACTGAATGGGTTGACGTACTCCGTGGCGGAAGAGCTCCGCGAGAACAATATCCGCGTGGCCGTGATCTGCCCCGGATCCGTAAACACGGAGCTGAGTCCGCACGCCGGCAAAGACGCGGCGAAAATGCTCCAACCAGAAGACGTAGCCCACGCGGTAACGATGCTGGTGACGCAGCAGTCCCAATCCTTTGCCAGCGAGATACTGCTCCGGCCCACGCGAAAACCTTGATTTTTATTGGTTTCTAAGGCATCGGCCCTGTGGAAATCGAGGGCGGAATGCGCTATGCTGGAATCACTCTGCGGTTTTCCATCCTGTTATGCGACTCCGACCATTCGTTTAAAGAACTGCGCCCAGTCTTGTTTTTGCGGCTAGCTGCATAGGCGGTGCAAGATAATGGGCTTGGGGCGAGATATCCACAACATATTGCGTTTAGTCCTTGACCGCAAGTCTTTCAAGCGGTTATTTTTAGCGTAGCCAAAGGCAGTTTCGGGGTTTCCTGTCGCCCGGGGAGTTGCCGAAGGATTTTGGCCAAGGACCAAGCCCGCAGCAGCTTATTGATGACTTCCCTGCCCGGAGGATTCCGGTCAGGAAGTTGGCGTTGTTTCCCAGCCTGCAAGGCTGGCGAAGAAATAAGGAGCAAGAAATTGCTGAAACTCAAGAAGCTCCAAATCCTTGGATTCAAGTCATTCTGCGACCGCACGGAAATGAAGTTCCACGGGGACGGAATCGCCGCCGTAGTAGGGCCGAACGGTTGCGGCAAGTCAAATATCTCTGACGCCATCTCCTGGGTATTAGGTGAACAGTCAGCAAAGAGCCTGCGCGGCGTGCGGATGGAAGATGTGATCTTCGCGGGCACCCGCGACCGCAAACCCCTCGGCATGGCCGAGGTGTCGCTGACGCTAATTGATCCTGAGGTGTATGGCGGGGCGATGCCGGGTTCGGAGCCGGAAATCGAGATTGAAGATGAACTCAGCGGGAGCGATGACTGGGATGAGGCCTCAGTGCGGACGGCCGCGGCTGAAGATGCGGACAATGCCACCCTGGAGGCCCAGCCGGGCCGAGTGCTGGACGAGACCGGACAAGAAGTAGTGGTAGAAGCTGCTGCCGACGAACCGCAGGATGAAGCTCCAGAAACGGGAGTCGAAGCCGGCGAGATGAACGGCAACCACGTGGTGCTGAAGATCCGGCGACGCAAGTTCAAGGCGGCACAATTTCAAGCAGGCGAGATCGTGGTCACGCGCCGGCTGTTCCGTACCGGCGACAGCGAATACCTTCTGAACGGCAAGCTCTGCCGGCTGCGCGATATCCAGGACATTTTCATGGGCACGGGCCTGGGGCCAGAATCGTACGCCATCATCGAACAAGGACGCATTGGGCAGATCCTGAGCAGTAAGCCGCATGATCGCCGCGCCATCATCGAAGAAGCGGCTGGCATCACCAAATACAAGACGAAGAAGCGCCTGGCGGAGGCGCGCCTGGAACAGGCGAAGCTCAATCTTTCCCGCATCAATGACATCTTCGAAGAAGTAACCCGGCAGATGAATTCGCTGAAGCGTCAAGCAGCGAAGGCGGAACGCTACTCCAAGCTGCGCGATGAGATGCGCGACAAACTGAGGGTCGTACTCGCGAGCAAATTCGCGCAGATGGCAAAGGAAGCCGCGAAGACCGACGAGGAGCTTACGGAGCTGGCCGAACAGATCCGGACCCGCGGCGAAGTGGTGGCGCAGATGGAGGGCGAGCACTCTGAGCGTACCCAGCGGGGTTATGCGTTAGAGCAAGAGCTGGGCGGCACGCGGGAGCGTATCAGCTCTATCCATCTGGAGGCAGACCGAGCGGCCTCGCGGAAGACGACCAACGAAGAACGGTGTGCAGAACTGACTTCACGAACTGCAGCGGCCGAAGGCGAACAGGTTCGTACCGAGGAGCAATTGCAGAGCCTGCTGGCAGAGAGGGCGAGCAACCGCGCGATCCTGGAGTCAGCCGCGGCAGATGTCGCACTGGCCCAGGCCGAAGCGCAATTACGTCAGCAAGCTGCGATCAGCGCTGCATTGGCAATCTCCGATGCGGAGCGGCAGCAGGAGGCACGACGCATATCGGTCATGGAGTTGATGACGCGTTCGAGCAGCGTCCGCAACCAGATCATTCAAAGTGAAGAAAGCGTGGCATCGCTGGACCGCGAAGCCCAACGCCTGGAGCGCGAAATGGCGACCGCCTTGAGTGATATTGAATCGATGGGTGGACGTCGCGGTCAACTCGGGCTGGAATTTGAGACCGATTCGCAGCGCGTGGCTGCATTGCAGGCACGGATCAGCGAAACCCGCAGCCAGATCAATGAGAAGCGTACGGCGGAGACTTCCGCCAAGCGCCATCTCGATGGCATGCGTGCGGAGTACGCAACTGCCTTGGGCAAGCGAAACTCGCTGGAAGCCGTGATCAATGAACATGGTTACTCCACAGAATCGGTGAAGCGTCTGTTCCAATCTGGGGCCCTAGAAGGTGGCCTGGCGCCGGTCGGTGTATTGGCTGACTTCCTGGCAGTGGATGACAAATACGAGGCCGTCGTCGAAGATTTCCTGCGCGACGAATTGAACTATGTGGTGGTGAAGTCCTGGGCGTCAGTGGATGAAGGGCTGCGTCTTTTAAAGTCAGACGGTTCCGGCCGCGCGACCTTCCTGGTCCATCCCTCCGACTCGCAAGCGAAGTTCTCCTTCGTGGTGAATGAATCACTGCGCATGGCTCCGGCCCGCGATACGGTGGTTCCACTCACGCGCTGTATCCAAGTGCTGGACGGGTTTGGGAAGTCGCTGGAAGTCATCCTGCCGAAGTTGCGCGAAGGGTTCATCGCACCGGATGCTGCCCTTGCCCGCGAGTTGGCATTAGAAAATCCGGACGCATTCTATTTGGCGCCCACGGGAGAGACTTTCCACAACGTGACGGTGACTGGCGGCAAGCAGCGGAGTGAGGGTCCACTGTCATTGAAGCGCGAACTGCGTGAAGTGCTAAAACAGATGGCGGAGCTGGAAGCATCGCTCCGATCTGAAGACAGCCGCATCCTGCAATTAGGTCATGAATTGACTGAGTTGACGGGTCTGCTTGTGCGCATGGAAGAGGAATTGCGCGAGGCCGAAAAGCAAGCTATGACGCATGGCCACGCGTTACAGCAGATGGAAGCGGAGATCGCGCGTAATCAGCAGCGGCTCGATTCCTACCGGCTGGAGCTCGACCGGGTGATCGCTCACCGTCAAGAAAAACAGTCTGCTATCTCCGCGCGACGCGAAGAACTCGGGGTCCTCGACCAGCAGCGCCAGTCTATCGAGGCGGAGATGGCCACCGTTCAAGCGGCGATGGACGAACTCAAGACGTCCCGTGACACGGCAGCGCAGGTGGCGGCGGAAGCGGCGGCGACCGTGGCTGGATTGGAAGAGCGCCGGCGGGGTGCAGCGGCGTCCATGCAGCGCATCGAGTCATTGGCGATGGAGGTCGGGTCCCGGGTCGAAACCCTCAAAGGCCAAGTAGCGGCGGCCATTGCGGAGAAGCAGCAGCGCGAGGCGGAGAATATGGCTATCGCCGAACGCCTCATCGCCTTGGCCAGCGAGCGGGAGCTGGCGGAGCAGCGAGCCGCGGAGCTACAAACCGAGTCAGAACGACTACGGGCGCGGTTAGTGGAGATAGAGGCAGAGCTAAAGCAGGCGCGTCATGACCTGGATGCAGCGCGCGATCGCAGGGGTGAATTGGCAGGCGTCGCGGCGAAGTTACGGTCGGACATCGAGCATATGGGTGAGACCTGCCTCAACGAACTCAATTTGGGCGCGGATGAGTTGCGCGGAGATCTCACCATTACGCTGATCGAAGGTGAAGCGCTGGCCGCGGAAGATGCCAGGTACCGCGAGATGCGAGGACGACTGGAAGCGATGGGCCCCGTGAACATGATGGCGCTGGAGGAATACAAGGAATCGGCGCAGCGTCATGAGTTCCTGGAGAGCCAGCGCAAGGACCTGCTGGAATCGATTGAAAATACGCAATCGACCATCAAGGAGATCGATGTGATCTCGCGGCAGAAGTTCGAGGAGGCATTCCATAAGATCAACGAGAACTTCCAGCGCACCTTCACCAAGCTCTTCGGCGGCGGACAGGGCTTCATGCGCCTGACCGATACGGAGAATGCGACGGAGAGCGGCATCGATATTGTGGCTTCGCCTCCGGGCAAGAAGCTGCAGAATGTGCTGCTGCTCTCAGGCGGGGAAAAGGCGCTTACTGCGTTGTCATTGCTGGTCGGGATCTTCCAGTATCAGCCGAGTCCGTTCTGCATCCTGGATGAAGTGGATGCGCCTTTGGACGAGGCGAACGTAGGCCGCTTTGCGGAGATGGTGAAAGAGATGAGTGTGCAAACCCAATTCATCCTCATCACGCACAGCAAACGAACCATGCAGGCGGCGCCGGTGATGTATGGAGTCACCATGCAGGAGCCGGGCGTGTCGAAGGTAGTGTCCGTGAAGTTTGGGGAGTCGCGACAGCTGGCGACCGCTTAGTAATACTTTTGCTCGCGTACGGGTTGGCACGGAGATTCGACTTCGAAACATCAGTCGGGCTCCGTGTCAATTTGTTTTTTGTGACGTTCGTTGCCTGTACTTTCTCCGCGTTGACAAACGTATCGAGTGGTCTAAAATACGCATCGGCTTCGTTGACTTCTTAAGGCTCCTTCGCCATTGACCGCAGTCATATCCCAAACCGAGATCCCGGGCCTCACTCTCCATGCGAGAGGCAAGGTACGCGACATTTACGACCTAGGCGACCGCCTCTTGTTCGTAGCGTCGGACCGCATTTCCGCATTCGATTACATTTTGGGATCCGGCATCCCGGATAAAGGCCGGGTTTTGACGCAACTGTCACTGTTCTGGTTCGATCTGCTGCAGGACATTGTGCCGAACCACGTGATCACCGCGGATTTCGATGAGTATCCTACCGAGCTGAAGCCTTACGAGAGCCAATTACGCGGGCGATCGATGATCGTACGCAAAGCAGAGATGGTGCCAGTGGAGTGCGTGGTGCGTGGATATTTATCCGGCTCCGGGTGGAAGGACTATCAGAAAACCGGGGCGGTGTGCGGAATCGCGTTGCCGGAGGGTTTACGCGAATCGGACCGACTGCCACAACCGATGTTTACGCCTGCGATCAAAGCTACCAGCGGACACGATGAGAACATCTCCTACGCGGAGATGGTGAAGCTGGTAGGCGCTCCCCTGAGCGAACGGCTGCGAAGCATCAGCTTGCAACTCTACGAGCGCGCGGGGGCGTATGCCCTGGAGCGCGGCCTCATCATCGCAGATACAAAATTTGAATTTGGCAAAACCGCAGACGGATTGGTACTAGGCGACGAGATTTTCACTCCGGACTCTTCCCGATTCTGGCCGGCAGAAAGTTATTCTCCGGGAAAAGCGCAAGTCTCATTCGACAAACAGTTCGTTCGCGATTATCTTGAGAGTATCAAGTGGAACAAGCAGCCGCCGGCCCCTTCCCTGCCGGATGAGGTCGCTCAGAAGACAAGCGAGAAGTATAAGCAGGCATTCCGCCAATTGACCGGGGCCGAACTCGACGTCCGGGAATACCATATTGCGGGGGACTGAGGATGGCGGGACTTGATTGGATCATCATTGGGGTGATCGCGCTGTCCGTGCTGTTGGCGGCAGCACAAGGTTTTTTCTTTGAGATGTTTTCTTTGGGCGGCGCGGTATTGGGATATGTATTGGCCGCATGGCAATATGGGCGCCTGGCACCCTGGTTCGAGCCGTATGTGAAGTCAACCGCGGTGGCCAATGCGGCGGCGTTCTTTGTGATATTTACCGGTGTAATGGTGTTGGCCGGCGCGGCCGGCAAGATCGTCCGGTGGATGATGAAGGAAGTGGGCCTCCGTTGGGTCGATCGCATCCTCGGTGGCGCGTTTGGCCTGCTGCGCGGCGTAGTGATGGTGACGGTAGGGGTGCTGGCGCTGGCTACGTTCGTTCCGGAATCGAAGGCGCTGGAGCGCTCGGAGTTGAGCCGTTACTTTCTGGTGACCGGAAAAGCGGTGAGTTGGTTGGCGCCGGGCGAGTTACGGCAAAAGTTTCAGGAAGGCATCGCCCTCCTGCGTAAGAATCGGATGGAAGCATTAGCGCCCGCGCAACCCGCGGACGTGAGAAAAGATCAGCAGTCCGCCGCGGGCGGCGAAACGCGGCGCTAACCTAGAAAGGCGATCACTGTGAAGAACGAGTTGGCAGTCCTGGTTTCTCAAATGCACAGTTCCGGCATCCTCTACTCCGAAGCCGTACGCGAATTCAAGAAGGTATTCATCGCCCACGTGCTGCAACAGAACAAGGGAAATCAGTGCAAGGCCGCCCGTCAGCTCGGGATGCATCGCAACACCTTAAGCCGCACACTTACAGAGCTGGATCTAGACGTCAGAGACCTGCGCCGCAGCAAAGATGGCCGCCGTCCGCCGCGCAGCGCGCAGGCGATCCCGCTGGAGAAGAAAGCTGCGCGCTAACCTTGGGTGTAGGGAATCCGCCTGATGCCGCAATGGATTGAAGCGGACGCCTATCTTTTTGACATCGATGGCACCCTCCTGAATGCCCACGGCGGAACGCATATGAACGCGTTCCACACTGCTATTGAGCGGGTACTGGGCCTGCGCGGAACGCTGAATGGCTTGCCCGTACACGGCAATACCGACATTGGCATCTTGCGGGCTTTCGTTCGCCGAGCGAACTTTCCTGAAGCTGAATTCGAGGCCAAACTTCCGGCGCTTTTGAAGTTAATGTGCGCCGAAGTGGAGCGAAACCGTCGCGAAATGCGCTCGGAAGCATGCCCGTCCGTGCCTGAACTGGTACGCATGCTGGCAGAAAGAGGCAAACTTCTCGGAGTAGCTTCTGGGAATCTGGCGTCGATAGGCTGGTTGAAGATCGAGGCTGCAGGTCTGCGGGAGTACTTTAGTTTCGGATCTTTCTCCGACCAGTTTGAACGGCGCGCAGAGATCTTTGCCGAGGCGGTCACTGAAGTGCGGCGGCGGCTGGGCCCAGACGCTTCCGTCTGCGTGGTGGGCGACACGCCAAATGATATCCAGGCTGCTCGTGAAGTGGGGATCCCGGTGATCGCAGTCGCAACGGGAATCTTTTCCTTGGGGACTTTGGCGGAACTCAGCCCGGATCTGTGCCTTCCTTGTTGCAGCGACTTGCTCGCTCTGGCCCCGGTTTAAAAACACCCTTTGCCAATGGTCACCATTATTTAATCAAGCCGCATCTGCGCGTTAGAATAGGCGGACGATGCTGGATGCTCCCAAATGGCTGCGATGGGTAATGGTCGCGCTGGTTTGCGTGGCGCCGTTGGCTGCCCAAGAACATGCCGCGAAGACTGCTAAGGGAGATGCGCTCAAACCGACTAAGTCCGAGATTCGGAAGGCCGACTCCTCTTTCAAGCGCGCTCTCCGCCTCCAAGCCCAGCCGGAAAACACTGACAATCTGAGTCACGCACTGGAAGCACTGGAAGAGAGCCGGGAACTCAACCCTCTCGATCCGACTTACGCGACCACTTATGAGTTTGTAAAACAGCAATTGATCTCCAGCCACATGGAGAAAGGCGACCGGCTACTACAGCAAAACTATCTGCCCGAAGCCATTGCGGAATATCGCGAGGTCATCGCCCTGGATCCGAACCATAAATTGGGGCAGGAGCGGATCCGCGATGCCATGATCGGTATGGATCCGCAACGAAATGCACCTGCCGTGGCTGAGACCAAATATGCGGCGGAGCCCGTGCTGACGCCGAAACCCGGAAAGGTGCCGTTCGATTATCGGGGCGACTCGCGGCAACTACTCTCGGCCATTGGGAAGGCATTTGGAATCGAGGTGTTATTCGATGATTCGGTCCCCTCGCGAACGGTGCGCTTCAAGCTCGACGCGGCTGATTTTGCTACGGCCATGCACGCCGCCCGGCAGGTGACCGGAACCTTCTGGATCCCGATGTCTCCCACGCAGATCGTGTTCGGCGTGGACAACGTTGATGCGCGGCGCCGTTTGGAGCATCTCTCCCTGCGCACCTACCACCTATCGAATCTTTCCAGTGGCCAGGAGCTTACGGATGTGGCGAACCTGGTGCGCACCATGTTAGACGTGCGCTTCGTGATCGCCGACCAATCGGCTTCTACGTTGAGCGTTCGCGCTCCGGCAGAGGTGTTGCGCGCCGTTGATTCGCTGGTCGCCGATCTAAGCAGTGCGCGCCCGGAGGTCATGCTTGAGATCCACGCATATCAAGTAAGCCGAAGTATGAACCGGAACATCGGCGTGAGCCTGCCCTTGCAGTTCACCATCTTTAACGTAGGAACGGAAGCGCGAGCCCTCCTCAGCCAGTCGAATAACCAGGATCTGATCAATCGCCTGATATCGACGGGTGCCGTGACCGCGGCGGATGCGGCGGCCATTGCTCTGGCGCTGGCGGCGCAGGGTGGTTCTCCATTCTTGCAACCTTTTGCTGTCTTTGGAGGCGGCAAAACCTTAAGCGGGCTCATCATCCCCAGCATTTCCCTAAGGCTGGACTATTCGCAGTCAACCGTCTCCGTCATCCAGCATATGACGCTGCGCGCTTCGCAGGGTTCGGCCGCGATCTACCGGATCGGCGACCGGGTACCGGTGCTGACATCGCAGTATGCTCCGCTCCTGAATATTCCCGGGGTGACTTCTACCGACCTCAGCGGAATCATTCCGTCATTTAATTACGAGGACCTAGGTATTACGCTGAAGGCAACTCCCCGGGTCAGCGGCAATAACGACGTGACTCTGCAATTAGAATTGCAGATCAAGGCCCTGGGCGGCCAGCGATTCAACAATGTGCCAACCATCTCCGCGCGCGAATACAGCGGGACCATGACACTCAAGGAAGGGGAAGCATCGGTGATGGCGGGCTCGATCACGGTGCAGGAATCGAATTCCATCAGCGGACTGCCTTGGTTCTCGCGGATCCCCATCCTGGGAATGGCGGCCGGTACGCATGGCAAACAAGAGGCGACTAGCGAACTTCTGTTTGTAATCACTCCACACGTCTTGCGTCAGGCCAGGCCGAAACATGAAGCGACCGAGAGCACGCTAGGCCAATAGATAGTCGCTAGTTTTTCTTTTCGGCTTCGGCAATCTCAAACGCAACCATGGCTTTCAGTTGTTCGTAAGGGACGTCGGAGATTCCGGCGACTTTGCGTCCATTAATGAACAGGGTCGGAGTGGAATTCACACCTACCGATCTGCCCAATTCAATCGATTGCTGGATACGTGCATGGATCTCAGGCGTCTCAGCGCAAGACGAGACCTTGAGTGCATCCACACCGGCGGAGGCGGCAATCCCTGTTAGTTTGCTGTCAATGTTTGCGTCCGTGATGTTGGCCTGATCGGCGTAAACACCATTCACAAAGGCCCAAAAGGCTTCTGGTTTCTGGCGCGAGCTACATTCCGCATAGGCGGCGGCTTTCATTGCCCAAGGGTGCATAGGCAGGGGAAAAGATTGAAAGACCAGGCGAGTGTGTGGGAAATCCGCCGCTAAGCGGTCGATCACGGGTTGGGCCGCTTTACAAAACGGGCACTGCAGGTCACTGAACTCAACCAAGGTCACTGAGGCACCGGCTGGACCCCGCTGTGCGCCGTTTGCTTTAGCAGCCAACGTGGCGCGAACGGTCGCGAATGGGTCCCGGCCATAAGGTATGTAGTCACCGACTACAGCGAATTTGCCGCCCGGGAGAACGTAAAGATGGATGGGTCGGAGCTGGCCGCCAACCATTACCGCCGCCACCACATGGGATACGCCCGGGGCCTCCGTAGCAACGATTCCCTGGATCGTCCAAGTTAACTTCGGGTCATATCCGAACATGCGACGAAGAAACTCACTCACGTCAGCATTGGTGGGCATGGAAGAAGTGGCTGAGGTTGACTTGGCAGCCGACGCCATGGGTTTTTTCGTTTGAGCGGAGGCGCCCAACGCGACGAATAGAAATAGAGTCGCCACTACACATCTCATATCAGCTTCCTGTGATGTTCTAGATTTCGTACCGCGCTGCGATGGGGAAACGCCGTCCTACCCCGAAGGCCTTTTCCGTGATCTTAAGTCCTATGGGCGCCTGCTGGCGCTTATACTCGCTGCGCTCGATCATGCGAACGATCTTCAGAACTAGTTCCTTATCCAGCTTCCGTTCCCTGCTGATCTGCTTCACCGTCTTCATGTCCTCAACATAATCCTCGAGGATGGGATCGAGAACTTCGTATGGCGGAAGGGTGTCCTGGTCCACCTGGCCCGGGCGGAGTTCCGCTGATGGTGGCTTGTCAATGGTGGCCTGCGGTATTCGCGGCTTGGTGGCGTTCACATGCGCCGCAACCCGATACACCATAGTCTTGGGAACGTCGGAGATGACGCTCAGCGCGCCAGCCATGTCACCGTAGAGGGTGGAATAGCCGACTGCCAACTCCGACTTGTTGCCGGTGGTAAGGATAAGAGTATTGGTCTTATTGGAGTAGGCCATTAAAATATTGCCCCGCAGACGGGACTGCATATTCTCTTCCGTCACATCTTCGGGCCGGCTGCCAAATATGGGTTGCATCGTTTGCCGGAAAGTCTTGAACATTGCTGAGATGGGAATCAGCTCGAAGTGAATGCCAAGATTGCTCGCAAGTTGGCGGGCGTCATCGATGCTACCGGCCGAAGAATACGGACTGGGCATTCCAATGCCGGTGACGTTCTCCGCACCGAGCGCATCGACTGCAATGCAGGCAACCAGCGCGGAATCGATGCCCCCACTCAATCCGATCGCTACTTTCTTGAACCCGCACTTTTGAACGTAATCCCGTGTACCCAACACCAGGGCCTGATAGGCCACGGCGATCCGGTCACGACTCTGCGGATGAAGGTCGCCCTGTAAGGTGTCCAGGTCTACGTAAACCAAATCCTCTTCGAAAGAGAGGGCGCGGGCAACCACCTTGCCAGTCGCATCAATGGCCATGCTGGAGCCGTCGAAGATGACGCTATCATTCCCGCCTATTTGATTCACCAGGATCA
>DATLCI010000166.1:0-37437 GCA_035526435.1 Terriglobales bacterium | reverse complement strand
TTCAATGTGTATTGGATGCGCTCTTGCGTCTTCTTCTCGCCGCACAACGACTTAAACCCCTCTCGCTCCAGGTCGAGCAGGTACTGCTCGCTTACTGGCGTTCCCGGAGACACCGCGCCACCGCAGAGCACTTCCGCAACCTTGTTGCCAATCTTCACTTCATGGTCGCTGATGAACTCGCCCTGTCTCATCAGATGGACGCCCAGCTTCAACGTCGCCAAAATATTTTCACCTGGCGCCGGAATCTCCGTCCGCATGACTGGGGCTGAATAACCTTCGCGCGCCATCTCCAGCGCCTTTGCCTTCGCGTCCGTCAAAACCCGTTCGCGATTCATCGTGATGTGGTCGGAGTCGCTCAAGAAGTTCAGCCCACGCGCTTCATGGGCAGACGTCGAGACCTTTGCCGTGGCCACGGTCTCGAACGCTTTCTTCATGGCTTCCATCAACTCGACCGATTCTCCGCGTCCTCCCGGACGTATCGACTCCGCCGCATCCACTGCGCGCAGCGTCATCTCTTTGCAACCGCCGCCGCCGGGCAATAGTCCAACGCCGACTTCGACCAATCCCATATAGAGCTCAACATGCGGATTCCGCGCCGCCGCGTGCAGGTTGATCTCCGTGCCGCCGCCCAGACACATCCCAAACGGCGCGCCTACTACCGGCCTGGGACAGAACTTGATCATCTGGGTCATGCCCTGGAACTGCTTGATGGCGAAATCAACTTCATCCCATTCGCCCTCTTGCACCGCCAGCAAGAGCTGCATGATGTTTGCACCCACGCTGAAGTTTGGCGCGTCGCTGTAGATCACGCACGCGTCAAACTGCTCGATCGGCCCTCCCGGCTTCAGCGAGGACGAGACTATCTGAACAATGTCGCCGCCCAGCGAATTCATTTTGCTGTGAAACTCGATGCAAGCTACGCCGTCACCCAGGTCGATGAGCGACGCGCCCGAGTTCTTCTTGACCACCGCCTTGTCGTTGGTCTTCTTCGCCACGGTTACGGACCAAACCCCCGCCGAGACTTCCACCGGCTTGTATTGACCGCTTGCGACATCAAAAAACGCGCGCCCGCTGGGCGACTTCGCGTCGTCCACGTACCAGGACTTTTTCCCCGCCGCAAGCAGCTTCTCCACGTTCGCCGCAGTGGGCTTGCCTTCCTTCTTCATCCGCGCGACGGTCGCCTCCACACCGGCTGCGTCCCAAAGTTCGAATGGTCCCATCTCCCAGTTGAACCCAGTCTGCATCGCCCGATCGATCTCGACCACCGTGTTTGAAATCTCCGGGATGCGATTGGCCGCGTATGTCCACAAATCGCTCAGCGTTGCCCAATAGAATGCAGCCGCTTTGTCTTTCGCCGGATCGCCGCCCAGCAACATGCGCAGCCGCTCACCGGTGCCCTCCACGTTCTTCGCCATTTCGAGCGCGGCAAACTTGGCCTTCTGGCGCGGACGATATTCGAGCGTCTTCCAGTCAATACCCATGCGCTCGTCGCCTTCCGCGCCCTTCACCTTTTTGTAGAACCCCCCCTTGGTCTTATCGCCCAGAAGCTTTTTCTCCAGCATCTTTTGATAAAACGCTGGGACCTGCAGCTCGGACCGCTCATCTTTCACATTCTTAGTCATGTTGCCGACAACATGTCCCAGGATGTCGAGCCCCACCAGGTCGATGGTGCGGAAGGTTGCCGACTTCGGCCAGCCCACCGCGCTTCCCGTCAGCGCGTCCACTTCTTCGATGCTGAGGTCCATCTCCTGCATCAGGCGCATCACGTTCAGTACGGAAAAAGTTCCAATACGGTTGCCGATGAAGTTCGGCGTGTCTTTCGCCCGGACGATCCCCTTGCCCAGCCACACATCGCCGAAGTGTGCGACGGCGGCAATCGCGGCGGGATCCGCTTCGGGCGTGGGAATGATCTCCAACAATCGCATGTAGCGTGGCGGGTTAAAGAAGTGGGTGCCAAACCAGTTTTTGCGGAAGTCGTCGCTGAAACCTTCGGCGATCATTCCCACCGGCAATCCGCTGGTGTTGGTGGTGACGATCGCGCCGGGCTTGCGTACCGCCTCAACTTTTTTCAGCAGCGTGCGCTTGATGTCGAGATTTTCTGCCACCGCCTCAATGATCCAATCGCAGGTGGCCAGCAGCTTGATGTCGTCATCGAAGTTGCCGATGGCCACCAGCCGCGCATTCCCAGCTTCGGTAAAAGCTGCGGGCTTTGATTTTTTGGCTCCCTCAAGTCCGGCGCTAACGATCTTGTTGCGCGTAGCCTTATCAGCGTCAGCGGGAGTGCCCGGAGGCACAATGTCGAGCAGCACACAGGGGAATCCAGCGTTGGCCACGTGGGCGGCAATGCGTGCACCCATGGTGCCCGCACCCAGGACAGCTATCTTTCGGATCGCAATCGGCATGAGAACGGTTCACAAACAGCTTTTTCAGATTAATTGCGGGTCATCATCATACGCTCGCAGCGGGTTCATCGCCCACCCGCATGCTGCGAGATGATGCGCGAGGTTTTTTGCGACAATAATCTCCGTCAGCATACTGAATGAGCCCTCATTCAGTCAATAAATCCTCACTTCCACCGCCCCCATCCCTTCTCCGTCCCGCCTGTCACTTTGCTTGTTACCACCGGCCTTGCGGGAGAGTCATTACCTTTGGTCGGCGCTTCCGCCCAGGGCTCCGTCGCCAAGGAGGCTAGGTGAGACCGTATCCATTTCTCAAGTGGCTCGTGCTCGCCCTTCTGTATCCTTTGCACCAGACCGTCAACGCGCAGCCAATCGACCCACTCGCTGTTCAGCGTGACACTACCGTATCCAGCCTTTCATTCGTCGCGGCAGTGCAGCGTCACTCCCGGCCAGCGTCGCTCGCCCAGCACAAAAGCCTCCCCGCAGGGAGGCTTTTTTGAGTGAGACTCGTTACTGCGAGCTGCCTAGAGAGGTGTTGCGCTCTGTGCCCTTCGTCGCAAAGAAGCTGTGGTCATACAGATTACGATAGAACTTCCCGGAGATCTCCGCCGCTTTCGGACCATACGTCGGACGGCCGCCGCGCAGGAACACCACGGTGACAATGCGTCCGTATTGGGTATTCGCATACGAGGTGAACCAACCAAAGCGGGTGCCGTCCTTTGAGCAGGTACCGGTCTTACCCAGAATGGGTTCCTCGTTGAAGTTATAGTTCACGCTGCGCGCCGTGCCATAGCGAACGGCACCGCCCATGCCATCCGCCATGTCGGGGATGTAAGGGGCGATATCCAGAGTACGTTTCAGCTTGGGCTGGAAGCTGGCGATCTCATCGCCGCTCCTCGGATGCTGCAGGTAGTAAAGATTTCCGCCGTTAGCAAGCGCGGAGGTCATGGCTGCGAGTTGCAACGGCGTCATGTTGATGTTCTCGCCGAACGAACACATCTTCCCTACCCCGCCCAGCTTCGCTTCCAGCTCTTCGGTGGGAAACGTTCCCAGGTGCTCACCCTCGATGTTGTAACCCGCCAACTCGCCCAGTCCGAATTGTTGAGCGTAGTGGCTTACCTTCTCGAAACCTAACCGGCGTCCGAGCGTCTCAAAAAATGCGTTGTTTGAAACTGCCAGCGCGCGGGTAAGGTTCATGTAACTGCGGCGGCCTAACTTGATGTCGGTGTCGCGTGAGATCACGCCTTCACTCAGGGCCGCCAGACCCACCGCCACCTTAATGGTGGAACAGGGCTGCGCGCCTTCACTCAGCGCCAGCTTCTGGTTCACCATGGCGAGAATGCGCCCGGTATCGGGATCAACTGCAACCACGGTACCGTTCATGTTGCCTAAAGCTTCCACCGCAGCGGCCCGGACGACTGCGTCTTCGCCGGCGACTTGGTCGCCCGCCGTGTTGTCATCCGCGAACGAACTCGTATAGAAGCGCTCGTAGTAGTGTCGCTTAACCGGCTTCCTGGATTTTTTGGAATAGGTCTTGGCCCGAGGACGGCTGGCCTTGAGCTTGCTCATCTTGCTCGTGGCTTTTGCGCTTTCGGTAACGGATCGTGCAGATGTCTTAGAATTCTTTTTGCCTGGAGTAGTCCCGGCGAAACCCATTGCCGATATGAAAAGTATTAGTGCGGAGATCAGAAATGCGCGCATTCACCCAACCTGTTTGAGGATATCAACATCCGTTTTCCCAGACCTTAGACCCACAAGCAGACATTTCCCGCCGTGTCTGCCACGCAAATCGCCCTGGGTTTTTCTCGGGATGCTCTATGCCCGATAGTAGGGTCTTTCTTCATTGATTGCAACCGCAAAAGCGGCCAAAAAGATGCCCTAAACGGTTCCCTTAAGGCCTACTTACCTGCCTTAAAGAGATGCTTTGGCTCAAATCGGAGTTGTTGGCTTATCTTGCAACCGAACCACAATATGCACCCTTCAAATCAGCATGAAATGCGCACCCGGTCCTGGTGGCAATGACTTGCATGGCTCCGCCCCTGACGAATCACCCCTCGCCCTCGTTCTTATCGACGTCATCAATGACCTTGACTTCAAAGGAAACCAAGCCATCGTAAAAGTCGCGTCGCGCATGGCGAGGTCGATTGCCGCGCTCAAACGGCGCGTCAAGGCGGCGGGAGTGCCAGTTATCTATGTGAATGACAATTTCGGCCTCTGGCAATCTGATTTTCGCAAACTTATCGAACATTGCCTGAATGACGGCGAAGAAGTGGCGCGCATCCTCCGGCCGGAAGATGATGACTACTTTGTGCTGAAGCCAAAACACTCTGGCTTCTATTCCACCACGCGGGACACCTTGCTCCGATACCTGGGTGCCTCATCTGTGATCCTCACCGGCATCGCGGCCAACATCTGCGTGCTGTTCACCGCCAATGATGCTTACATGCGTGACCTCAAACTCTTTGTCCCGGAAGATTGCACGGTCTCCAACTCAGAGGAGGAGAACCGTTTCGCGATGGAGCAGATGCGCCGCATACTCAAGGCGGACATACGTCCGTCGGTCAAGATCAATTTTGGGGAATTATTGAAGGATGCTGCCTGAGGCTATTCGATTACGTCTTTGGGAAAGTCCATCGCCCAGAAATTCTCGTGGTCGGTGAATTCAAAACCGACTTCGACCACCCCCGCATGGTTCCCTCGCCGATGCATCACAATGCGGGCATTGGCGCCCCGTTTCCCCTGCGGCCACCATAAGTAAATGCTCTGTCCCATCCGGAAGGTCCCGCGGCACACCATCAATCCGCCCCAACGGCTGATCATCACCGTCTCGGCCAGTTGGTCAATCTCACTCTTGGCATCGCGGGAAAGCGCCACGCTGAACCGTTTCGGAATGCGCGCCCCGCGACGGGCGTGCGTGCTCAGCTTCTGGAGGAAGGTCCCTAACTCCGCCCGCATGGCCGGCTCCATCTCCACAAACTCAAAACCCAGGCGGGCGTTGTTTTGTTGATGCACCAGTTTGCAGGTTGCTGTTACTGAGACTCCGGTGGGCAGATTGAAACGTAAACGGCTGTGTTCCTGCGGCTGGAACGTACCGCCACAAAAAACCAGGGCACCACCCATGCTGATGTTCTCCGTCTGGCCCAAACAAGACGAAGTACTGGATGAAACGATGACCGGCGTATGCACGTTGATGCGCGGATATTTACGTTGCGCAGGAAACCCCGTGGGTTCCGCAATGGAGGTCTCGGGCAAAGCGAACTAGCCTCTCGGTTCAGAAGGTACGGAAAGTGATGACATCAACCTACGATGTTACCGGCCCATGCTGCAACTACAACTAATAGATTAGGGGCGAATAGGATTTGCTACGTTACCTTCGTACAAGCCCCCGGGATGATTCCCAAGGTGACTACCCGGCGCTTCGGGCATCCTTCGGTCGATTCGCGGCCATTTTGAGGATAGGAGGCTAGCTCTCCCCCCGCTTGCGGATGAAAGCCGGAACGTCCAGGTCGTCAGCCTCCACCTCTGCCCGGATGTTCTGTTTTACTGACTCGATCGTCCCACCCTCACGCTGCAGGGGTTCGCGGGGAGAGGCGTCCCGCGTCATGGCGGGCGCGGGGGCAGACGTAGCTTGAGGGCGGACCACCGCCGCCGCGCGATTGACGGATGTCGGAACGGAAGGGATGAACGCTGAGACCGTTCGCTCCCTGGAGATCGCCGCGGCTGCATCCGTGACCGTCCGGTCCTTGTCCTTCTTGGCCGGCATATCCGTACGGAAGCCGGTCGCAATGACTGTGATCTTGACCTCGTCCTTCATCTTCTCGTCTTGCACCGCGCCAAAGATGATGTTCGCGTCTTCGTGCGCCGCGCTCTGGATGATGGTGGAAGCCTCATTGACCTCGGCCAGCTTCAGCGAACTGGAACCGGTGATGTTGATGAGGATGCCGCGGGCGCCGTCGATCGCGCCCGCCTCGAGTAGCGGCGATGCGATTGCCGCCTGTGCCGCCTGTGTCGCCCTGCGCTCACCGCGTCCCGTGGCCGTGCCCATTACCGCGTAGCCCATTCCCTGCATGATGGTTTTCACGTCGGCAAAGTCGCGGTTGATGATGCCGGGGATGGTGATGATGTCCGAGATGCCCTGTACCGCTTGCCGCAAAATGTCATCGGCTACCCGGAACGATTCAAAGAAGCCGGCATCCTGGGCTACCGCCAACAGTTTTTCGTTCGGGATGACGATGGTCGTGTCCACCGAATCCACCAGCTCCTGAATGCCGCGATCTGCCTGGGTCAACCGGCGCTTGCCTTCAAACGCAAATGGCTTGGTCACTACCGCCACTGTAAGCGCGCCCATCTCACTGGCGAGTGAAGCGATGATCGGCGCCGCACCTGTTCCCGTACCGCCGCCCATTCCGGCGGTGACGAATACCATGTCCGCGCCTTCGAGCGCCTCAATGATCTTCTCGGCGTCTTCCAGAGCTGCCTTGCGGCCTACTTCAGGGTTCGCGCCGGCGCCCAGCCCCGAAGTCAACTTAACTCCCAACTGGATCTTCACCGACGCTTGCGACATCTGCAGCGCCTGCAGGTCGGTGTTCGCGACCACGAACTCCACGCCCTCCACATGAGCGTTGATCATGCGGTTGACTGCGTTGCCGCCGCCGCCACCCACGCCGATGACCTTGATCTTGGCGTTGTTGCGCGTGTCGTCGTGAAAAGAGATCCTTACCTCGCCGCTGCCGTTGCCATTCTTTTCCGCCATCACTGCACCTCTGCTTCTTAAACTTTAGCTACGAAACTTGTCTGGTGCGCTACGGGGATTGCTAGTCACCAGCCACTAGTCACTGACAAACTGTCACCTACCCTGCACTTTGAAAGAACGCTTTTAACTTCGCTTTCAAGCCGGTCTCTTGCGGCACTGACCGAGCCACACGGGAGCGATGCGCATACATCAACGTGCCCAGCGCGACTGCATATTCCGGCTCGGCCAGCGTCACGGGCATACGCGAAAGCGGCATCGGCACCCCCAGTCGCACCGGACGCCGCATCACGGATTCCGCGATGGACAGCAATCCCGGCAGCCGCGCCGCACCACCCGTGAGCACCAGTCCCGCGCCTAAAGTATCCAGCACGCCGCCCTGCCGCAGGTTCTCCCGCACGAACTCGAAGAGCTCACGCGCTCGTGGCTCCAATATCTCGGCTAGCAATCTCTGTGGCATCAATCGTGAAGGCCGCTCGCCTACGGCCGGTACTTCGATCTCATTCCCCTCCGGCACGTTGGTCACCACTGCATGCCCGAAGCTGCGCTTGATCTTTTCCGCCTCGGCCAGCGGTGTCCGCAGTCCCACCGCTACGTCATTGGTGAAGTGGTCACCGCCGATCGGAACGACTCCGGTATGCGCTACCCAGCCTTCGAAAAACGCGATCATGTCCGTGGACCCCGCGCCAATGTCGAGCAAGCAGACGCCGAGCTCACGCTCGTCCGGACGCAATACACATTCGGCCGCGCCCAACCCCTCGAACACGGTGTCATCTACTTGAATACCGGCTCGGTTCGCACATGTCACCACGTTCTGGGTCGAGCTCTGCCCCGCTGTCACCATGTGCACGCTGACTTCCAGCTTCATCCCCGTCATGCCCAGCGGGTCGCGAATCCCACTCTGCTGGTCAACGATGAATTCCTGCGGCAGCAGATGCACCATCTCGCGGTCCGCAGGTAGCACTACCGAACGTGCACGATCGATCGCCTGCCGCACGTCATCGCGGGTTATCTCCCGCGGACGCGCTCCCAGATTCATGCCACCGCGGCTGTTGATGCCGCGCATCAGTGGTCCCCCTACCGACACTACTGCATGACCAATAGGGCCGCCGGACATCTTCTCTGCGTCTTCCGCGGCCTTGGTGATCGCTCCCACGGTCTTGTCCAGGTCAACGATGGCGCCCTTGCGCGTACCGCGCGATTCCACGGTGGCGTGCCCGCGATAGCGCAAGACTCCGTCCGCGACTTCGCCTACCACCACGCTCGTCTTGGCGCTGCCTACGTCAATCACCGCGATCTGTTTGTCGTTAGTACTGCCCATTAAGGATTCGGCCTCTTCTCGGTCGCTCCGGCCGCGCCGCGCGCATCCGGATTCACGATGATCTGGTTGTTGTAGCGCAGGTCCACGGATTCCAATTTTGTGAACTGCTGTCGCCATTCTTGAATGTGGTTGAGGTAGATCCGATAGCGGTCGGCGAAATTGCCTCCGCCCAGGTGGATGACCAATGCGCCCGCGGGATCCTCCACGGTGATCTTCACGTCGTCCGGATCGTTGATATCAACTTCGCTCAAGTCCTTCGAATAGCTGGCGCCGCCGGCGTCGAGTTCGCCGACTAGCCGCGCATAGATCTTCATTCGCGCCGCGCGCGTAGAGACCGGCTCAGAGTTTCCCATTCCCGTGATCACGGGGAACGAATACTTTGAGCGCGCCTTCGCCGGCAGATCCATCACGATGCCGGAAGCATCGATCAGCGAGATCTTTGAACCGATGCGGACGAATGCCATCGGCTTCCGCTCCGTGATGTGTACTCGCAACACGGCGGGTAGCAAACGGATCACCGTAGCCGACTCCACCCACGGGATGTCTTCCAACTGTTTGCGGCGCTCCTCCAGTGACACGCGGAAGATGTTGCGGCCAATGTCGCCGCCCATCACCTCCAGCACCTGCGCCCGCGTCACATTGTGCAGACCCACGGTCTCGATGCTGTCACCGGAATCAATGCGGAAGCGCCATGAGCTGGTCGCGTAGGTATAAGCTCCCGCGCTGGCTACGCCGATAGTGCCCAGGACCACCGCGATGATGAGCACCATCCGCAGCCGGTTCGCGGTCTTGCGCGTGACCGGACCTTTGCGTACCGGGACGCGACGCTGCGCTCGCAGAAACTGCGGCTCTTCTTCCGTCTCCAGGTCGTCGTCAAGCTCGATATCGTCGGCAGCAATGGAGGCAACGGCGTTCGGGTCCCTCTCGGAGTAGGGGACGGATGCCGAACGCTCCGGATTAAAACGGTCGTCGTCGCGCGTCATGAACGCATGGAAGATTCGCCCTTCAAACTATAACCGTTTTCAGCCAAAAAGCAGAGAGCTTTTTAGGGATTCTTTCTGGTTTTATAGGAGTCTCGTCTGTGGATATTCTTGTGGACGCCGTACACTTCCCTTTTACTTCAGGCGCTCAAGGTCCTTCTTGGCCGCTTCAAAGGCCGGATCCAGAGTGAGGGCCATGCGCACTTCCTGTTGCGCCTCCGCCTTTCTACCCATTTTTTCCAGCACGAGGCCCAGCCGCCAATGCGCATTCGCCCAGGTAGGCCCGCCGCCTTCCGGCTCTTGCGTGAGATATTTCCGTAGATATTTTTCGGCGCGAGGAAGTTCTTTGTTCTCCACCAGTGCCGTTCGCGCAGCCTGATAATAAGGATTCAGATTATCCGGAACTGCCTTTTCGCTCTGCGCCAGGATGCTTTCTACTTGTTCCCACTTCTGCTGCACCACCGCGATTTGCACTAACAGTGAATACGCTCCGGCTCGCGTAGGATCGATCTTCACTGCCTCCCTCGCATATTTTTCCGAGAGGTCGTACTTCTTTTGTCCCGCGTACAAACCCGCGATCTGCAGGTTGGCCTTGTAGCTCCGCGGATTCGCCTGCACTGCTTTGAGGTATAAGCCCTCAAACTTGTCGTTCTGTTTGTTCTCTTGCGCAATGCGGGCTTGCGCAAAATATCCCTCCACCGGATCGATAGTCAGCAGCTTGTTGGCGATCTCCTGTGCTTGCTTTACATCCCCGCCGATCACCGATGGCGCTTTCAAATGGAATACGAGCAGCAGTTGGTAACAATCGGGAAATCTCGGATCCATCTGGATGCCCGCCTCCGCCTCCTTCTTCACGGCGCGTCCCAGAGAGAATTTCGAGAATATTCCGGCTTTTTCGGCTTTGTTTCCACTCGTTTGCCCGAGCAGACAGTGATAATGCGCCTTGGAGCCATCGGCTTCCACCGCCCGCTCTGCGTAGGAGTGTGCTCCCTCCAGATCGTTGTATGCCTGGCGCACCCGGCCCATGGCGTACAGGGCCTCGGCATCTTTAGGATTCTGTTTCACCCGCGTGTCCGCGATGGCGCGTGCCCGTTTGTAATGTCCTCCATCGATCAGGCTCATAAGATTGCTTTGACCGTTCGCGAGGCCTGGCACTAACAGCAGACAGATGGATAGCAAACGACGCATCGCATTCTCCATACAATCGCATTCTCCATACAAAGGCGGCTTCTCTATAGGCTCGCGGCGTTGCCGTTAGTTTCTGTCACACTGCTATTTCACGATCTCTTCTCTCGGCTCCAGCGCCTGCAGCAGCATCGGCCCTATCTGCGAGACGCTGCCCGCGCCCAGCGTCAACACCAGGTCATCTGATTCAGCCTGACCCAGGCAGCGCGAAATCGCATCCGGGAACGAGGCCGCAAACTCCGTCGGCCTTCCCTGTCCCACGATCCGCGCGACCAATGCTTCCCCGGTGATGCCCGCAATGGGCTGCTCGCTCGCCGCATAGATATCGAGCACCTGCAAAGTGTCCGCGTCAGTAAATGCGCTTGCAAATTCATCCATTAAGTCCCGCGTGCGGGTGAACCGGTGCGGTTGAAAGATCACGTGGACGCGCTTGCATCCATACTGCTTCGCCGCGGCCAGTGTCGCTCGAATCTCCGTCGGATGGTGTCCGTAGTCATCCACCACCGTGATTCCCCTCGCGATACCCTTCACCTGGAAGCGACGATCGACCCCGCTGAAATGCTCCAGCCCGGAACGGATCTTCTCCGGCGCAATGTCGAGTCCGGTCGCCACCGCGATTGCCGCGGTTGCATTCAATACGTTGTGCAGCCCGGGCACGTATAAACAGAACTCGCCCAGCGACTCTCCTTTATATAGGACCTCAAAGCGGTTAAATGGATGCCCTTTCCCCATCTCGCCGTGCACCGTGCGCAGCCGGAAATCGCAATCTTCCCGGATTCCATAGGTCACTGCTCGTCGCGCCATCTTCGGGATCAGCGCTCGCACTCGCTCATCGTCACCGCAGACCACCGCCATCCCATAAAATGGCAGCCGATCGAGGAATTCCAGGAACGTCGCTTCGACATCCTCCATATCGCGATATGTATCCATGTGCTCGCGATCGATGTTCGTCACGACCGCGATGATGGGCGACAACTTCAGAAACGAGCGGTCACTCTCATCGGCTTCCGCCACGAGGTATTGCGACTTCCCCAGCCGCGCATTCGATCCCATCGCATCCACTCGCCCGCCCACTACTACCGTGGGATCCAGTCCGCCGGCCGCCAGCACCGCTGCCACCATGGATGTTGTTGTCGTCTTGCCGTGCATGCCCGCTACTGCAATGCCGTATTTCAACCGCATCAACTCGGCCAGCATCTCCGCTCGCTGGATCAGAGCAATATGTCGTGAATGGGCCTCGGCTACCTCCGGGTTCTCGCGCGATATCGCTGAGCTCGTCACTACCACCTCGGTCCCGGCAATATTCTCAGCCCGATGACCTATATATATGGTTGCGCCCAGCCCCTGCAGCCGCTCCGTGACCGCCGACGGCCGCAAGTCTGATCCCGAAACTTTGTAGCCCAGGTTCAGGAGCACCTCGGCGATCCCGCTCATGCCGATGCCGCCAATGCCCACAAAATGGATCCGCTGGATCTTTGCGAACATGGCTACTCGTCCTCCGCCAACCGCTTCACCATCTCGCCGATGTCCTGTGCGGCCTGCGGATGCGAGAGCTCCTTCGCCCGGGCACCGATCTGCTGCAGCCGGACGGGGTCATTCACTAGCTGGGTGACGGCTGCGCTCAACGTGGCCGGGGTAAGATCTCTTTCGGCGATCAACATTGCCGCATCCTTCCCTGCCAGAGCCTCCGCATTTTTGGTCTGATGATCGTCGGCCGCAAATGGAAATGGGATAAAGATGGCCGGCTTTCCCGCCGCTGCGATCTCCGCCACCGTACTCGCACCCGAACGGCACAGGATTAGCGCCGCCTGCGCGAAGGCGCCGGCCATGTCCTGGATGAAGGGCGAGACATTCCCTGCCACCCCGGCCTTTTCATAGGCCGCTCGCGTCTCCTCGTAATCCCGTTCGCCCGTCTGATGGACGATGTGCAGCCCCTCAATCCTCGCCAGCTCCGGCAATGCCGCGGTTACCGCTCGATTGATCGCGCGCGCCCCCTGACTTCCACCGGTGACCAGCAAAGTCTTGCTTGAACTGTTTGAGCTCATGAAAAACTCAGACCGCACCGGCACGCCCGTCACTTTCGCGTTGCGAAAGTATCTCGTCGTCTCTTCAAAGTGCACGGCTGCGGCCGACACCCAGCGTCCCACCATCTTGTTCGCGAATCCCGGGACCACATTCGGCTCGAACGCCAGCGTCGGGATCCCGTTCAATACCGCCGCGATCATCGCCGGGCCGCTGGCATACCCGCCGACTCCCACGACTACATCGGCCTTGAATCCGCTCAGCATGGAGCCGGCACTTAGCACTGCCCGGGGCAGGTCGAACATAGTTTTTGCCCGGGTATACATGCTCACATTCTTCAGCGCGCCTACCTGCACCAGTTTCAAGGGGAAACCCGCTGGTGGCACCATCTTGTTTTCCACGCCGCGGGCGGTGCCAATGAACAGGACTTCCGCCGCATAGCGCGATTGCAGTTCGCGCGCGATTGCCAGCGCCGGGATCACATGTCCGCCGGTGCCTCCACCGGCAATCACCACTCGCATATGCGCTCAGTCTATCTGTTTGGTGATATTCAGCAGCACGCCCATACAAGCCAGTGCCACGATCAAAGACGTTCCGCCATAAGAGATGAACGGCAGCGGAATACCTTTCGTCGGCACGATCGCCAACACCACACTTATATTGAAGAAGGCCTGCACGCCGATCATCGCGGTGATGCCTACCGCCAAAAAGCGGGCAAACAGATCAGGCGTGCGCAACGCAGCCCGGAACCCGCGGAAGCAGAGCACCCCGAACAGCACCACCACTACCATGCTGCCTAACAGTCCCAACTCCTCGGCGGTCACGGCGAAGATGAAGTCTGTTTGCGGCTCCGGCAAGTAGAAGAGCTTCTGCTTCCCTTCCATGAGTCCGCTGCCGGTAATGCCGCCCGTCCCCACCGCGATCAGCGACTGCACTGTATGAAATCCCCGGCCTTGCGCGTCGGCGAATGGGTCTAGCCAGGCCAGGATGCGGGCTTTGCGCCACGGCACCTGCCATATAAGAAGATAGAGCAACGGCAAAGCCGCCAGGATCGCGTAGCCAAAATACCGCATACGCATTCCGGCTACATAAAGGACCGCAATGGTCACCCCTGCGCACATGATCGCCGTTCCCAAGTCTGGTTGCAGCACGATCAGCGCGCAAAATACGATACTGGGGAGCGCGGCAGGCAGCAGCGTGTTCTTCCAGTCAGTGATCGTCTTGGCGCGTGTCTCCAAAAAATAGGCAAGAAAAAGGATGACTGCCGGCTTCGCCAGTTCTGAAGGCTGTAATGAGAATCCGCCAAAGCGGATCCAGCGATGCACATTGTGCGACCGGTCGAGAAAGAAGACCGCAACCAGCAACAAAGTGGTGATGCCCAATAGAGAAAAGACGATCGCCGGGTGCTTCAACTTCCGGTAGTCCACATTCATCATTACGAACATGGCGCCAAGCCCGGCTAATGCAAACAACCCTTGCCGCAGCAGAAAAAAATATGCCGACCCGAAACGCTCATTCGCCATCACCGCCGATGCGCTGAAGATCATGACGAGCCCGATCAGCACCAGTACCAGCGTCACGCCAAAGAGCCACCGGTCTACGCTGACGCGCTTAGCCATGCTTTACGCCTCGGGCATCCACTGCTTCGAGGCTGTGGACTAGTTCCTTGAATGTGCGTCCGCGATGCTCATAATTCTGGAATTGGTCAAAGCTGGCACAGGCCGGGGCCAGTAAAATCACGTCCCCGGATGTCGCCTTATCTGCTGCCGATCGAACTGCGCGCTCTAAGGTTTCGGCGCGGAATATCGGCGCTGAACCTGCGACTTGCGACTCGATCTTCTCCGCCGCCGCGCCGATCGTGTACACACCCTTCACGCGTTTGGCCAGTAGAGGCTTCAGCACTGTGTAGTCACTGCCCTTATCTTTGCCGCCCAGGATGATGTGGATGTTCGCGGGAAAACTTTCCAGTGCTTTTATGGTTGCATCCACATTGGTGGCCTTGGAATCGTTGTAGTACGCTACTCCGTCGAGCGTAGCCACCAACTCCAGCCGATGCTCCACTGCGCGAAATTCGCTGACGCCTTTGCGGATCTGTTCAGGCGTGCACCCCCCCAAAGTCGCGGCGCACACTGCTGCCAGTACATTCTCCAGGTTGTGTTTCCCCTTGAGCGCGATCTCATCCGTGGGCATGATCTCCATTTCCTTGCCTTCACGGCTGCGCCAGTAGATGGTTGCAGCGCGAACGAAACTTCCTTGCTCCGCGCGTACTGCTTTCTGGGCTTCAGCGTTCTCTGATTTTAGCGACCCGAACCAGAAGATCTGCGATTTGATCTTTTGCGCTATCTCCACGCAGGTGGCGTCATTCGCATTCAATATGGCGAAGTCATCTGCCGTCTGGTTCTCGAAGATGCGGGCCTTCGCTGCGGCGTAGGTGGCGAAATCGCCGTGCCTATCCAGGTGATCCGGGGTGATATTAAGGATGACCGCGATCTTCGGGCGAAAAGTGTCTACCGTCTCCAACTGAAAGCTGGATATCTCCAGGACGCTCCACGTATCCTGGTTCGAGCCCTCGATCAAGTCGGTTACCGGACGTCCTATATTTCCGCCGACCTGCGTCGGCCTTCCGGCTTTGGCCAGGATCTCTCCCACCAATGAAGTGGTAGTGGTCTTTCCGTTCGATCCGGTGATGGCGAGGATGTCGCCCTGCAGGAACCGCGCTGCCAACTCCACTTCACCTATGATCTTTACGCCCGCCGCCCGTGCCTGCTGCAGCTGCGGTGAATCAACTGGCACCCCCGGACTGACGACGATCAGGTCCTGGTCACGGAATGTCCGCTCTCCATGCGCCCCGGTCTCGACCACAATGCCACGGTCGAGCAATGCGGGAATGTCTTTGCCCAACTCAGTCTGAGCTTTGGAATCTGAGACCGTCACCCGCGCGCCGCGAGACTCTAGAAAAGTCGCAGCCGAAATGCCCGACTTTCCCAGCCCCACCACCAGTACGCGTTTGCCCTTTAATTCCATCATCGTAGTTTCAGCGTGGTCAACGCGAACAGCGCAAAAATAAGGGATGCGATCCAGAACCGCGCGATGACCTTCGATTCTGACCAGCCTAGTAATTCAAAATGATGATGCAGCGGCGCCATCTTGAAGATCCGTTTTTTGCGTAGCTTGTATGAGCCCACTTGCAGGATGACCGAGAGAGCTTCCATCACGAACACCCCGCCAATGAACGGCAGCAACAACTCCTGCTTGATGATGACGGCGACAGTCCCGATCGCGCCGCCCAGCGCCAACGAGCCTACATCGCCCATAAAGATCTCCGCCGGGTGCGCGTTGTACCAGAGGAAGCCGATACTGGCGCCCACCATGGTCCCGCAAAAGATGGTCAGCTCCGCCATCTGCGGGATGCGCGGGAGCTCCAAGTAGTCCGCGAAGACGGCGTGTCCGCTTACATAGGTCAGCACCGTCAGCGCCGCCGCGGCGATCACTGTGCACCCGATCGCCAGGCCATCCAGTCCGTCTGTCAGGTTAACGGCGTTGCTTGACCCAACAATGACCAGCGCCACGAAGGCGATGAATGGCGTGAATGCCAGCAGCCAGGTATACGGATTCCCGGTGAGGGAAGTGATGATGAGATCAGGCCGGAATTTCTTGAAGAACGGCACCACCAGGTGCGTGGAGTATTCCCCGCCCGCCTGTAGCATCACCAGCACTACCGCGATCACGATCGCGAACAGGAACTGCAGCATCAGCTTACTGCGGCCCGTCAGTCCCAGGTTGCGCTTGTGCACGATCTTCAGATAGTCGTCGGCAAAGCCGATGCCCCCGAAGGCCACCGTCGCCAGCACTGCGATCCATACAAATTTGTTGCGCAGGTCAGCCCATAGCAAGGTCGGGATGATGATGGAGATCACGATCATCACGCCGCCCATGGTAGGCGTGCCGGCTTTTTTCTGGTGAGCTTGTGGGCCTTCTTCCCGGATGTATTGCCCGATCTGGAACTCGCGCAGCTTTCGGATTACATAGGGGCCCACGAAAAGCGCCATGAACAATGCGGTGAGGCTGGCAAATGTCGTCCGGAACGTGAGGTAGCGGAAGATGCGGAATGGGCTCAGCGCGGGATAAGACTTGAACAGCCATTCGTAAAGCACCCAGTAAAGCAATCGGTGTCCTCTTCCTTAGCCCGCGAGCTTCGCCCGCAGGTTTTCCAGCGCCTTTTCCAACTTCACTCCGCGCGATGCCTTGAATAACAACGCGTCCCCGCTACGGATCTCCGTCGCCAAAAACTCCGCGGCCGCCTCCGGCGACTCCACAAACTCCGCATACATCCCAACTTTTTCCGCTTCATCCACCATGTGTCTGGCCATGCCGCGGACGCCCAATAGCAAGTCCACCTTAGCTTCCATATAGGCACCGCACTCGCGATGCAATGCCTCCGCGGCAGGGCCCAACTCCAACATCTCCCCCGCTACCACGATCCTGCGCCGCGCCGGTAGGCTTACCAGCGCATCCACCATTGATTTCAATGCTGCCGGATTCGAATTGTAGCAATCGTTGATGATGGTCGCGCCCGCCAATTGGATCATCTCGCCGCGCTTGTCCGCAGGCCGCAGCTCTTCCAGCGCTCGCGCACATTCAGAGGGCGTTAGTCCATACTGCAATGCCGTGGCTGTCGCCGCCAGCGCGTTCAAAATGTTGTGCTGTCCCAGCAAAGGTAGCCGGACCTCTTCACGCGTTCCCTCCACCATCAAGGTGAAGCTCGATCCTTCGCTGCCATGATGACGAACATCCTGCGCGCATACATCCGCGGGCTTGCGGATGCCGAACATCACCACCTTGCCGTGAAAGTCACGGCCGAATTGCGAAACGTACTCATCGTCGGCATTGAGGATCGCGGTCGTACCGGCATGCAATCCCTCGATCAATTCGTATTTCGCCTTCGCGATGCCTTTGATCGAATCGAACCCTTCCAGATGCACCGGCGCCACACACGTGACCACGCCGACGTCCGGCCGGCAGATTTTGGTGAGGGCTGCTATCTCCCCCGGATGCGACATGCCCAGCTCAATGACCGCTACCTCATGCTCCGGTTCCAGCCTAAGCAGTTGCAGCGGCAAACCAAAATGATTGTTCAGGTTCCCCGCCGACTTCAACACCCGCTTCTTCTTTCCTAGCAGATGCGCGATCGCTTCCTTGGTCGTCGTCTTCCCGGCGGATCCGGTCACCGCGATCAGCGGCTTTCCCCAAACCCGTCGGGTGGCGAAACCCAGATTTTGCAATGCGACTAATGTGTCATCGACCACCAACAGTCCGCGCCTATCGGCAAAGCGGGCAACCCGATCTTGCCTTACTACCGCCGCCACCGCTCCGGCTCTCAATGCGGCTTCCACATAGTGGTGACCATCGAGCCGCTCCCCGATCACCGCGAAGAACAGATCCCCCGGCTGGATCGTTCGCGAGTCAATGCTGTATCCGCTGGCGGTCAGCTCCGGCTGAAATTCGCCTTTGGCTTGAATGAATTCCGCGATGCGCGCCAGCGAATGTCTCAAAGTATGCTCCGACTGGTCCCGAGAGCGGCCGCAAAATCTTCTCCATAGCCTTGCGCGCGAATGGCCTTCTCTGCCACTTTCACATCGTCGAATGGCACGGACTGTTCGCCGATGATCTGCACCTTCTCGTGGCCTTTGCCCGCGATCAGGATGATGTCGCCCGGCTTCGCCAGCCGGATCGCCAAGGCGATGGCGCGCTTGCGGTCGGGCTCAGTCGTGAATTCTGCCTTCGACGTTCGCAGCCCCTGTACCGCGTCATAAATAATGGAGAGCGGATTCTCCGTCCGCGGATTGTCCGACGTAAGGATCACAAAATCGCTGCCATCGCCCACGGCCTGCCCCATCAGCGGACGCTTTGTCTTGTCGCGGTCCCCGCCGCAGCCGAACACGGTAATGACTCGGCCCTTTCCGCCAGATTGCTTTACAAACTCTTCGGCCAGGGTCGTCAAGTTCCGCAACGCATCGTCGGTGTGCGCATAATCTACGACCACGGTGAAAGGCTGGCCGGCATTCACGCGCTGGAACCGTCCGGGAACGTGCGCCAGACCGCGCACGGCATCTGCCACCTGCAACAACGTGCAGCCCCGCGCCATGGCGGCCGCCGCAGCGGCCAGAACGTTATATACGTTCACTTTTCCCAGCAGGGGAGTGAAGATGTCGATATTGCCCTTTGGCGTTACCATCACGAACCGCGAGCCTTCCGGGCCCATCTTCAGTTCTTCGGTATGGAAGTGTCCTTCGCGCAAACCATACGTCGAAATTTCCGGGGACAGCTTCTTCGATATCTGTACCAGCTCCAGCCCATGCCCATCGTCCCGGTTCAACACCGCTACGCGCGGCGGTTCCGTGCCGCAGCCTTTGAACAGGATCTGCTTGGCGGCGAAGTATTCGCCCATGGTCTTGTGATAATCGAGATGATCGCGTGTGAGATTAGTAAAGACCGCGACGTCGTACGGCACGCCGTACACGCGCTCCTGATACAGCGCATGCGACGACACCTCCATCACCGCATCGGTCACTCCGCGCTTGACCCCGTCCGCTAAAAAGCGGTTCAGATCCAGCGACTCCGGCGTCGTATGGGGTGCGGGTACGACTTCACCCGCCAGCCGATACTCGATCGTCCCCACCAGAGCGGTCTTTCTTCCCGCCGCATTCAAAATGGTCTCGATGAGGAACGCGGTTGTGGTTTTGCCATTCGTTCCCGTCACGCCCACCATCTTCAATGTCTGCGCGGGATGGTGATATAGGTTCCCGCTCATCATCGCCAGCGCGCGGCGTCCATGCTTCACCACCGCCCAGCCCACGCCATCGCGCAGCGGCTCGGTCTCGGAATCGGTAACCACCGCGAACGCCCCGCGGCCTACCCCGGAATCGATGTACGCGTTGCCATCCGTGGTCTCGCCCTTCATCGCGACGAAACAATCGCCGGTCTGCACCCTGCGCGAGTTGTATTGCAGGCCAAAGATGTCCGCATCGCCCGTGATGGACACCACTTCCGCCCCGAATAGAAGATCAGAGAATTTCATCGCCCCTGATTATAGTGGAGGTATTACCTGCAATTTTGCGGCCAGCCGACCGAAAGGTCATCGTTCGAAATGCACAGCCACCCGCGTTCCCGCGGGCACGCGTTGGCCTGGCAACGGTGATTGCGACCGCGCTACGCCCGTGCCGATCACATCGATCTCCACGCCTGAATCCTGGGCCAACTCGATCGCGGCGCGCACGGTTTTTCCCAGCAACGATGGCGCTACGGGCCCGCTGCCCACATCCAGGATCACCGTCCCATTGGCCGTGGGCGGCGCCATTAACTCCGGCTTCAGCGCCACCGCCGGCTGCGTCATGGCAGACACGCTCGGTGTCTTTTTTGACTCAGGACGGAAGGTCGCCGCCAGCAATCTTGCGCGTGCCACTTGCACGGTGCTGTCCTTTGCCGCGGCTATGGGCATCGTCATTGCCGCCGTCGAAGTGATTGGCTCTTCTTCTTCGACCACCTCGCCCGATAGTCTGTCCGGCGACCCCTCCGATAGGTCCGCAGTCTTCGCCGATGCCAGCAACTGCATGCGCATCGGATTCCGCACATCTGCGTCATGCGGAACGTTCATGTAAGCCAATACCTGCTGCGCCACTCGGGTGAACAACGGCGCGGCCACGTCGCCACCATGATGCGCACCCAGTGGCGAATCCAGCATCACCGTGATCGTGATGGCCGGATTATTCACCGGCGCAAATCCGCCGAACGACGCAATATGCTTCCACTTCGAATACGTTCCTGTCGCCGGATCGATCTTCTGCGCGGTACCCGTCTTCCCCGCCGACGTATATCCGTTCAAGATCGCTTTCTTGCCCGTGCCGAACAGCACCGTGTCTTCCATCATTTTTTTCATCTGCACCGCGGTCATCGGCGAGATGACTCTCCGCTGCGGCGCAGGCTGAAATGTCAACGTCTGGGGCGTCGTCCTCGGCGGCAGCGTGCCCGCGACGATCCTTGGCGGCGTGTACATCCCATCATTCGCTATCGCTGACACCATTGAAACTAATTGCACTGACGACACACCGATCTCTTGCCCCATGGATATGGCGCCAATGCTGGTCTTGTTCCACCGGGCCGCCGGCTTGGTCATGCCGCGGGTCTCGCCCGGAAGTTCGAGGCCGGTCTGCGCGCCAAATCCAAACGCGCGGATGTACTGATCGAAGCGGCTCTCGCCCAACCGTAATCCCAGCTTGATGGCCCCGACGTCGCTCGACTGCTGCATCACTTGCGACACCGTCAGACTTCCAAACGGCTTGTGGTCACGGATACGATGCCCAAATATCGTGATCGACCCCATCTGGCAATCGATCACCTCCTCCGGCGTCGTTAACCTTTCTTCCAACGCTGCCGCGATGGTGATGATCTTGAAGGTGGAGCCCGGTTCATAGATGTCGCTGACCGCGCGGTTCTTCATCTGCGCTGGCGACGAA
Organism: Terriglobales bacterium; assembly: GCA_035526435.1. GTDB lineage: Bacteria > Acidobacteriota > Terriglobia > Terriglobales > Acidobacteriaceae > DATLCI01. Next base: position 16,267 of record DATLCI010000166.1, on the reverse strand, counting down.
TTTCGAAACGCATTCGGATTAAACGTTGGCCAGCTCGCCAGCGCAAGGATCTCGCCCGTCTTGGGATTCTGCACCACGACCGTTCCGGCTTCGGCCTTGGTCTCTTCGATGGAGCGCGCCAGCTCACGCTCGGCGATGTACTGCACCTTCTCGTCGATGGTGAGCACCACATTGTTGCCCGGCTCTGGCTGCTTCTCCACCCGGCCCAGCGAACGCTGCCGCGCGTCTACCGAGATCAGCATCTTTCCCGGACGCCCCTTCAAGCGCTCTTCAAACGTCCGTTCAATGCCCCCGAGCCCTTCATCATCCAAGCCGACATATCCCAACACTTGCGAAGCTAATTCGCGCTTTGGATAAAATCGCTTCGACTCCTTCTCGAAATATATTCCCTTCAAGTTCAGCTTGCGGATGCGGTCGCTGATCTCGGGCTCCACTTTGCGTGCGATCCACACAAAGTTGCGGGACCCCTCCAGCCGTGCGAGTACTTCGCGCGGCTCCGTCTTCAATATGCGCGCCAACAATGAAGCCGTATTGCCCGGATCCGGTATCTCGGACGGCACCGCGAACACCGAGTCCACGTTGATGGTCATGGCCAGTTCGTGGCCGTTGCGGTCGTAGATCACGCCGCGTCGCGGAGAGACTTCCACCGTGCGTTGCTGCTGCCGCGCGGCCCGCTGCGTGAATTCACCGTAGCGGACAACTTGGAGCGCTACCAGCCGACCGGCGATCAGCACCATCCACAGGAACAACACTGCGCCAAAAATGTATATTCTGGTTTTCGATCGGGAAGCAGGTGAGGACGAACTCTTTTGCGGCACTGCCTTTGCGGAGGTTTTCGCGTCACGTCTGGCCTGGCTCTTGTCTTCCGCCAATGCTCTCACCCTGATTTTCTGCGGTTATCGTGATGGAACCCTGAAACAAAGAATCAGATGATGGACCGCGGCAGTTTGCCCGGCCCACCATCTGTTCTTCCTTAACCCGGGCCGCTGTTCGTACCGCAGCCCTTCCAACTTCGCTTAAATCTTTACGGAGCCGCGATCACCGCCACGTCCGACACGCGCACCTGCGACATCATCGCCACCGCGCCGCTGCGCTGGTCGCTGGTATTTTCCAGACGGATCACCTGTCCCGCTTCCGGAGAATTCAATCCCATCTGCCGCGCCAGCACGTCGATACGTTCCGGATCACGCAGTGAGGCTTCTTCCAGGCGTAACGCGCGATTGGCTTCCACCAACTCTTCGCGCTGCTTCTTCTGCGCTTCGATCTTGTATCCATATTCGATCGCGCTGAAGTGCTGGAATGCATACACCATCACCAGCACGAACAAACATGCCAACGACGCAGTAAAGCTCGCCATCTCCCGCGTGCGCTGATGGTCCGTGACCTTTACCAGTCGCGAGTTGTCGATGCTCTTGGCAAAATAGATCTCCGGCGTTCCCATCCAGGCGCTGCTGGAACGGCGCGCTCCCGGTGCGGGAGCCACCGGCGTGTAAACCCCTTGCACCGGATATGGAACGCTGGGGAATGCCATCACGCCACCTCGACCGAACATTCTGTGTAGAGGAATTCGTAGGCCCGCGCCGCGTGCTCGCCCGTTCCCGGATAATGTTGCCGCACGCCTTGCACCGGCGAAGTCACCAGATGATGTTCTTCTGCGACTTCTACGCTTCTTACCAACTCGTCGATAATGTTGCCTGAGTACATATTCAACCTCCGCTACTGCTGCCGCTAAACTTTGTACCGGACTGGCACCGATACGATGGGATAGTCTGTGGAATTTCAATTCGCCCTAAGTTGTAAGAGAGGACGATGCCAGCCCGGGACCCTTCGCCTATCGTCTGACTCCACTCAAACGACCTGCGTTAAACCTAAACTTTTGCCGCTGCTCTCAGCTTCGCGCTGCGCGCCCGCGGATTGCGATCGACTTCTCCTTCGCCGGCGGTGACGGGCTTTTTCGTCAGCCCCACATACCATCCGCCTTTCGCGCCATCCCGGATCGCATCTTTTACGATCCTGTCTTCCAGGGAGTGGAAGCTGATCACTACGAGTCTTCCCTTACTTTTTAGGACGACAGGCGCTGCGGCTGTTTTTCCGGTTACCAGCGCCCTCAAATCGTCCAACTCACGGTTTACGAATATTCGGATCCCTTGGAAAGTCTTGGTCGCGGGATGAATTTGTCCATATTTCATTGTCGGGGCGGCGGCCGATATAACCTGTGCTAGATGAGCGGTTGTACTTATCGGCCGCGCCCGAACAATGGCTCTGGCGATTCTCCGCGACCTCCTTTCCTCACCGAATTCGTAAATCACATTCGCAAGGTCTTCTTCGCGCATGTGGTTTACCACTTGATCGGCGGTTCGCTCGCCTTGCGGGTCCATCCGCATGTCGAGCGGTCCTTCCGCCTGAAAACTGAATCCCCTGGCGGCGTTCGTCAGTTGCATCGAGCTGATGCCCAGGTCCGCCAGCACTCCATCCGCGCTTGCGGGTGGTACGTGCTTGCCTATCTCGGCAAAGCTGCCGTGCACGGTCGTGATCCGCGGCCAGTCTTTCTCAAACCCTGCCGGCGGACTCTCTAAACGCCTTCTGGCGATTTCCATCGCGTCGGTGTCTTTATCGAAGGTGATCAAATGTCCCTGTGGGCCGAGGAGCTTTGCGATAGCTAAGCTGTGTCCGCCCCACCCGAGGGTCCCGTCGATATACGTCCCGCCGCGTTTTACGGCTAGAAAATCGATCGCTTCTTTTAAAAGAACTGGGACATGGCCAACTTTGCTTTCCCCGCCATCTCCCGCCCCCTGGGGGGCGTTTGTCGTGCCAATCTCTTCTTCGTCTCTCTGCGTCACTAGATTCCCAGTTCGTCGAGAGTCTTTTCATCCTCAGCCGTGAACGGCTCCGCTTCTATCTCGGCGGTGAACGCGGCCAGGTTGCGCACGATCAGGTGCGTCAAGTGCCCTAGTACCGCAACTTCCCCCTTGATGTCTGCCTTGTCCCGCAAAATCGCCGGGATCAGCAACCGCCCTTGGCCGTCCATCTCCACCTGCTGGCCGTAGTAGTTGCTGCGGTCCAAAAACTTTTTCTTCGCCGGATTGAAACTCGGCAGCCGCAACAGCTTCTCTTCGATCCGCTGCCACTCCTCGAAGGGATAGATCTGCGCTACCTTCCCATCCAGACTCGTGATGTAAAACTGCGTCCCGTACTTCTCGTCGAGCGTGCGCTTGTATTCCGCCGGGACCTTTAAGCGTCCCTTCTCGTCGACTCGGGCTGGATGATTTCCGCGAAACATTTAACTTTCTTCTTCTGGAGCGGCTCTTATAGGTGCCCGGAACGCCACTCTTGCTTGCCGTGCCCTTTGGAGTACCCTTGCTCTTTGGTTGATTACTGGGCCCGTTCAATCTGTGCGCCGCTACCGCGGCCATAAAAGAGGTAAAAGCGATGACAAGTTCGGTTTTTTCTGGCGATTCAAGCTCGTTTTGGGGGCTTTTATCGTTCATCTGTCCTGTGCGTGAACTTTGTTCCACCTTCACCCACTGACTACCGCTTGCTCTCCACTTTCTACCACTTTCTCCCACATCCTACGCCTAACTGTCCTACTGTCAACACCTATTTTTTCCACAGGTGTGGATTTTGATACCCGTCTGCGGCTCGTCAGTTGGGGTTGTTACAGGTTGTGGTCGAGGTTTTCAAAACCACTAGGGGTGGAGTTTTCTAGGTTGGTTCCCGGGGCGAGGATCGGACTATGAGCCCCTAGACTAATCGCTTGCCTCAGGATCCTATCCACTTCGCTCGATGGAATCAGCGGTTCCGCCCTATTTCACAGGACGTTTAGGTGCCCATCGTTGCTTGCCAGCCCTGAACGCGGCCGAAGGGAGGCTCGTGTGGGCATAACAAAAATTCGAGGATTCTTAACATACTGTAACTCCCCACTAATGGGGGGTGGGGTATACTCCGGCGCCAAAACCCGCATCTAACCGAGTGGTAAACATACCCTGGGTCATATCACCCCATCCCCATCACTTAGAAGGATTAAGAACGTGAAAACGAATCTTCGCTTTGTTTTATGCCTGTTCCTCATGCTCAGCTTGTCCATGCTGGCACAAAACCCGCCTGGCCAGAAGCCGTCCGATATCACCCCCATGGACCAGACGCCTACCTTCCGCGTCAACGTGGTCAGCCGCACCGCCCGTGCGGTCAACTATCGCCACCGGGGTGGCGCCACCAAGGTCGACTTCAAGGGCACCGAGCTCATGCCCAAAGCCAACGGCGAAGCCAAGGTCGAGAGCAAGCAGGGCTACATCGAGATTGAGGTCGAATTCGACGAGGTCGATAAGGCCACCAAGTTCGGCAATGAGTACCTGACCTATGTTATGTGGGCGATCACCCCGGAAGGCCGCGCCGTGAATCTTGGCGAAGTCCTGCTGAATGGCAATCGCAGCAAATTGAACGTCACCACGGACCTGCAGGCCTTCGCGTTGATCATCACCGCCGAACCCTACTACGCGGTTCGCCAGCCCAGCAATCTGGTGGTGATGGAAAACGTCATTCGTCAAGACACCGCCGGCGCCACCCAGGCCATCAACGCTAAATACGACCTGCTTGAGCGCGGCGGATACGTTCCGACCGGCACCAACTTCGAGCCGGTGATATTCAACTCCAAGTTTCCGCTGGAATTTTATGAGGCGCGCAATGCCCTGCGCATCGCGCAGCTTGCCGGCGCCGAGCAATACGCCGGACCCAGTTACCAGAAGGCCGTGGAGCGCATGAAGCAGGTGGATGAATACTCCACTCGTAAAGACGTTCCCACCAAGCCCATGATCTCGATCTCCCGTGAAGTAGTCCAGACCGCCGAAGACGCGCGTGAGATTGCGTTGAAGCGCCGGGAGCAAGAGCGCTTAGACAATGAGCGGCGCGCTGCGGCTGCGCGTGAGGAAGCTTCGCGCCTCACCGCGGAAGATGAAGCGCGTCGTCGCGCTGTGGCTGAACAGCAGTCGACGGAAGAGTCGCGACGTCGCGCGGAAGCCGAATCGGCCAGCGCTGCCGCGCGGGAGCAACAGCGGCTCGCCGAATTGCAAGCCGCCGAAGATGCCCGCCGCCGCGCCGAAGCCGAAGCCGCCAGCAAGGCCGCGCAACTCCAGCAACAGCAATCGCAAATGGAAGCCGAACGCAATCGTGCAGCCGCTGAAGCGGCCGAGCGCGAGCGCCTTCGCGCCGAGCGCGAAAAGGAAGAACTCCGCGCCCGCTTGCTCAATCAGCTCAATGCCATTCTTGAGACGCGTGACACCGCTCGCGGACTCATCGTCAACATGTCCGACGTCCTCTTCGACACCGCGCGCTATACTTTGCGGCCCGCGGCGCGGGAGAAGCTGGCAAAGATCTCCGGCATCGTCCTTGCGTATCCGGAGTTGAAGTTGGAGATTGAAGGCCACACCGACAGCGTCGGGAGCGAAGCTTACAACCAGAAACTGTCGGAACAGCGTGCCAAGTCGGTCGGCGACTACCTCAAGAAGCAGGGCATTCCTGAGATGAGTGTTACTACGCGCGGCTTTGGTGAGACCATGCCCGTGGCCGATAACTCCAAGGGTGCCGGGCGCCAGCAGAATCGGCGCGTCGAACTGGTTGTCTCCGGCGAAGTCATTGGCACTCGACTAGGCGGTACGCAACAACAGCAACAGGCTCCACCGCCCCGGCCCCAACCGCGATGATGGATTGATAGAAAACTCAAACGCTAAAAAAAGGCCGAAGCATTCGCTTCGGCCTTTCACATTTTCACCCTTGATTTCTGATCATTTCAACCGCTTCGCTCGCGCCAGCTTCTCGAACGGCACATTTCCAATCCGATACTTCTTCCAATCCTTGTAATCGAAGTGCCACCATTCATCCGGATTCACCGCAAACCCTTCCGACTCCATCGCCGCGCGCAACACTTCCCTTCGTCCTCGCTGCTCGTCGGTCCCACCTTTATATGTCGGCGCGGAACGCTCTGACATCTCGTCATACAGACTCGGCATTTCGACCGCGCGTCCGGTCTTGAGCTCATACATCGTCAGATCCACCGCGCAACCGCGATTATGTCGCGAACCGGTCTTCGGATCCGCCACGAACGCGTGCTTGTTCGCTGGCGTGGCCTCCCAGAACATCTTGGTCACATACCACGGACGATAGCCATCATGGATCAACAGTCCGTATCCTTGAGCCTTAAGCTGGCGATGCGCGCGCACCAGCGCTTCCGCCGCCGGACGCTGCAGGAACGCCTTGGCGCTCGAATACATCTTGGTGGAAAGGAAGTTGTTGGTGCTCGCGTATCGGATGTCGAGCTTGATGGTCGGATCCAGTTTCACTAGCTCTACCAGGTCCGTCGGAAGGAAGTCGCCAGTCTCCGCTGGCGGCTGCATCGCCATCGCCTCTTTGCGAACCTCAGCAACCGGACGAACTGGGTGAATCCGAAAGACCTTCTCGCCCGCCGGTTGCTCGGAAGGTGTTTGCGCCAACAATGCAGACGTGAACACTAGTGACACGAATAGCGACCGCATTCTCATGCCTGCTCCTTGTAAGTTCTGGTTGATATTACCGCGACGACTTAAGGAAGACACATCCCAACGGCGGCAGGGTCAGCGACAGCGAGAAGTGATGTCCATGCCAGGAAACGTTGCCGGCTTCCACAACTCCCATGTTGCCTTGCCCACTTCCGCTGTATTGTTCGGCGTCGCTGTTCAACAGTTCATGCCATTTGCCCGGCCGGGGAACTCCCACGCGATACTGATAGCGCACAATCGGCGTAAGGTTCACTACGAACAGGACCAAGTCGTCGCTGGATGATCCCTTGCGGATGAATGAGATCACGCTGTTGTGCGAGTCGCTCGCATCTACCCACTCAAAGCCGCTCGGTTCCATGTCGCGCTCGTATAACGCCGGCTCGCTGCGATACATCCGGTTGAGATCGGTGACCCACTGACGCATGCCTGCGTGTTCCCGATGCTGGAGCAGGTGCCAATCTAGACTGCTGTCATGGTTCCATTCGCGGCGTTGAGCAAACTCGCCGCCCATGAAGATGAGCTTCTTGCCCGGTTGCGCGTACATATAACCAAAGAGCGCGCGCAGGTTGGCGAACTTCTGCCAATCGTCGCCCGCCATGCGGTTCACCAGCGAACCCTTGCCGTGGACGACTTCATCGTGCGAGAGCGGCAAGATAAAGTTCTCATTGAAGGCATACAACATGCGGAAGCTGAGCGAATTATGGTGGAACTGCCGATACACCGGATCGAGCGCCATGTACTTCAGCGTGTCGTGCATCCATCCCATGTCCCACTTCATGCCGAAGCCAAGTCCGCCCAGATAGGTCGGACGCGAAACCATGGGCCACGAAGTAGATTCCTCCGCGGCCGTCTGAATGTCGGGCTGTTCGGCGTACATAGCTTCGTTGAAGCGACGCAGGAAGCGGACAGCTTCCAGGTTCTCGCGGCCGCCGTATTCGTTCGGGATCCATTCACCCGCCTTGCGGGAGTAATCCAGATACAGCATGGACGCCACGGCATCCACCCGTAACCCATCCGCGTGGAAATAGTTCAACCAATAGGCGCCACTGCTCATCAGGAAGCTGCGGACTTCATTGCGGCCGTAATTGAAGATGTAACTATTCCAATCCGGGTGATAACCCTTGCGCGGATCGGCGTGCTCATACAGGTGAGTGCCTTCGAAGTACGCGAGGCCATGTTCATCGGAAGGAAAATGCGATGGGACCCAATCGAGGATCACACCGACTCCCGCCTGGTGCATCTCGTCGATGAGGAACATCAGATCTTGCGGAGTGCCGTAACGGCTGGTAGGCGCAAAGAAGCCCGTGACTTGATATCCCCAGGAACCAAAGAACGGATGCTCCATCACCGGCATGAATTCAACATGGGTAAAGCCCATGTGCTTCACATACTCGACGAGCTTCACTGCCAGCTCGCGATAGCTCAGTGAGCGATTGCCCTCTTCCGGCACGCGCATCCAGGAGCCAAGATGCACTTCATACACTGACGTCGGCCGGTTCAGCCCATTGCGCTCGCGGCGGGTCTTCATCCACTCCGCATCATTCCACTGATATCCGCGGTCCCACACGATGGAGCCGGTCTTGGGCGCGACTTCGCTGAAAATCGCGTAGGGATCCGCTTTGTCCACGCTGTAGTGGTTGAAGCGGGATTCTATGTGGAACTTATAGATGCTGCCTTTGCCGATCTCCGGAATGAACCCTTCCCATATGCCGGATGATCCGCGTGGACTCAGGTAATGGCTTTTCCGATTCCAAAAGTTGAAATCGCCCGTGACGCTCACCTCTTTCGCATCTGGCGCCCATACCGCGAAATAAGTTCCCGGGATACCATCCACCGTGACGAGGTGCGCGCCCAGCTTCTCGTAAAGGCAGTAATGATTGCCTTCATTGAAGAGGTACAGGTCATGGTCGCCGAGCAAGCTGAAGTCGTAGCGTACCGGCGCAGATGTTTTGGAGCGCGTGAGAGACATAGCCTGATTCAACCCACCACTGTCATCTTACCAATGACTCCCGGATTCAAGCCGCGGATTCCAGTCCCCCGGGGATCAGTTGGCCGATCCCGGCCAAAGGCAGATGAATCCACTCTGGCCGATTATTGAGCTCATATCCGAGTTCGTACACCGCCTTTTCCAGCATATAAATATTGAAAAGCAACGCCAGTGCATCCATTGACCTGGGAACAAATGTCGCCGGGCCCACGTGGGTTAAATACGATTTCAGGAAGGTGGCGGAGACCCACTGATACCAAGCAACCGCCCAGGGCTGCAGCGCTTTGGCATCTTCGGGGCGAATGGATGCGGTATGCGAGTACAGCCGAGTGAAGGCCGCATAATGGAATGAGCGGACCATTCCCGCGACGTCAGTCAGCGCGGAGCGCTTGATGCGCCGCTCGCTAATGGCCCGCGCCGGCTCGCCTTCGAAATCGATCATGACGAAGTCCTTTCCCGTAAACAGCACCTGCCCCAGGTGGAAGTCGCCATGGATGCGAATGCGGCTCACGTCCAGCTTCCCTCCCAGGATCGAGCGGAACTGGGTCAGGATGGCATTTTCCTTCTCCAAAACCTGTTGCGCTTCCGCCTTCCGCTCAGGCGGCAGCGACTTCAGGTTACGACGCAGCAACATAAACACTTTGCCGGTGAGATTGCGCATGGATTGATAGAGCGAACGCTGATAAAGCGCGCTGAAGGGCTCGGGAGCAAACGCTGGATCCTGGTCATCGGAAGCGAGCGCGATATGCATCTCTGCGGTGCGCTGTCCCAGTAACCGGGCAGACTCCAGATAGCTTCCGATGGGTTCCCGTAAACCTTCCGGCACGGGCACGTCCAACAATGAAAGCAAAGGCCCGCCTACCGCGCCGGGCAAAGCACCCCCGTGGGCGCGGGGACGCACTTGCTCAAAGTATCTGCCCAGGCTTTCCAGGGTCATGCCCCAGGCGTCGCCCTCATTCGGCACAAAGGTTTGCAGGATGGCCAAGGTAAACCGGTCCCCGCCCGTTTGTTCGTACTGAAATGTTCCGGTCAGTTTGGGCGAGTGTGGAAAATTCCCCCGGCGGGCAAAGAATTCCCCAATTTCCAGATCGGGATTCACTCCGGCGTCGAGCTTACGAAAGTGTTTGAGGATGTACTTATCTCCGTAGATCAGCGAAGTATTGCTTTGCTCGGAGCGGACCAGCGCCGGTTCCAGACTTTCCGTCTCGCGGAGCTTTCGCAGGCCGTTGAGGGGGGTGGCAATGATCTCGCCGGTGACGCCCTTGAAGTGCCGCCGCTTTACCAGCGAATCGAGCAAGGTGGAAGCAAAGCTCTTCTCGCGTAGTGCTTCGTATAAGACTCCCAACTCCTCGCCGTTCTCATCATGCACCCGGCACAGCACCGCGGCTGCGGCATCGTGCATCAGCGCAGCCCGCTGCCCAGCCGCCGCAAAGTTCACGCCGACGAAATAAATTTCCGGATCACCCTCCATGTAATGCACGCGGGAGATCACTGCATACGAATTCTTCCCATTATGGGGGATGAGTATGCAGTCGATGATCTCCACCTGATCGATGGTGCGCGCCTTCCCGCCAAACCAGCGCCGCCCTTGTAGATAAGCGGGCATGATCTCTTCCAACCGGTCCTTCCCCATGCCGACGAAGACTTCCTCCCAGTCGTCTTCCACGGAGATAGCAGGGAGTTCAGCGGGTTGCGAATCAGGCGCGGCTTCGGTATCGCGGACGGTCTGCTTCTTCAAAACGAACCAATAAAAGGCATACGGCCCCAGTGTCAGCAGGTAAGGCAATTCGCCGATGCGTGGGAATTGAGTGTGGCCCGCCATCTCCAAAGGCACCATGCCCCGGAAGCGGCTCAAGTCGAGCTCCACATACTGCGCCAACCGCGAGAGATTGGCGACGACCATAATCGTTTCATCTTCATACTGGCGCAGATAAGCCACCACGCGTGGATTTTCCGGCAGCAGAAACTCAAAGCTCCCGCGCCCAAACGCCTGGTGGCGTTTGCGCAGGGCGATCAATCGCTTCATCCACCAGAGCAACGAATTCGGACTTTCCTGCTGCCGCTCAACGTTTATGTGCTCGAAGTGGGCTTCCGGATCGATGATCACCGGCAAAAATAGCCGTTGAGCGTTGGCTTTGGAGAACCCCGCATTGCGGTCTGAACTCCACTGCATGGGCGTGCGCACGCCGTTTCGATCGCCCAGATAAACGTTATCGCCCATGCCGATCTCGTCGCCGTAATAGACCACGGGCGTTCCCGGCAAGGAGAAAAGTAATCCATTCATCAGTTCGATCTTGCGGCGGTCATAGCCCAGCAAGGGCGCCAGCCGTCGGCGAATACCAAGATTGATCCGAGCCTGGGTGTCCTGCGCGTAGGTGCGATACATGTAATCGCGCTCTTCGTCCGTGACCATCTCCAGCGTAAGTTCGTCATGGTTGCGCAGGAACAGCGCCCATTGGCACAAGTCAGGGATCTTGGGCGTTTGCGCCAGGATGTCAAACAATGGATAACGATCTTCCATCCGCAGTGACATGAACATGCGCGGCATGACCGGGAAGTGAAAACACATGTGACATTCATCGCCCTTGCCGAAATAGGCGACAGCATCTTCCGGCCATTGATTGGCCTCCGCCAGCAACATCCGCCCGGGATAATGCTTATCCACATGGCGACGCACCTCGGCCAGCGCATCGTGCGTGCGCGGCAGGTTCTCGCAATTCGTCCCCTCTTCTTCGAACAAATACGGAACGGCGTCCAGGCGGAACCCATCCACTCCCATATCCAGCCAGAAGTCGAGCGTCTGCAGCATCGCCTTCATCACGGCGGGATTCTCGTAATTCAAATCAGGCTGGTGCGAATAGAAGCGGTGCCAGTAATACGATTGCGCTACTGCATCCCAGCTCCAATTGGAGGGCTCAAAGTCCTTAAAGATGATGCGGGCATCGCGATATTTCTCGGGCGTGTCACTCCAAACGTAGAAGTTGCGTTCCGGGCTGCCGGGAGCCGCGCGGCGGGCGCGCTGAAACCAGGGATGCTGGTCAGAAGTGTGGTTCATGACCAGTTCAGTGATGACCCGCAGACCGCGCTCGTGGGCCTCGCGAAGGAAATACTTGAAGTCGCGAAGCTGGCCGTAAGCCGGATTGATGTCTTCGTAGTCGGCGATGTCGTAGCCGTCGTCGCGCAGTGGCGAAGGATAGAACGGAAGCAGCCAGATGGCGGTCACGCCAAGGTCTTGCAGATAGTCCAACTTGGAGGCCAGGCCGCGGAAGTCGCCAATGCCATCATTGGATGAGTCGGCGAAAGAGCGCACATGCAGCTCGTAAATGATGGCGTCTTTGTACCAGAGGGCATCACCATTGAGATATAGGCCGGTCTGTTTCTTCATCACGACGGATTTCTGCTTCGCAGCCATTCACTCACCTTGCACGAGACGAAAGATATGGGCATTGATCTTCGTGGGACTCAACTCGACATAATTCACTGGTCCAAACCATTCGTATCGGGAGCCACTCAAAAGCTCCTGGACAATGTAGGGTCGGGTGGCATCAATGTTCAGATCGCTCAAAGGCAGACTTAGCCAGCCGGATTGGGTCCATCGCGGATCCAGGTTGACGACCGCAACGATCACATTGCTGCCATCGAGTGAAGTCTTGGCATAGGCGATCAGTTGATGGTTATCTACATCCAGAAACTCCAGCGTGTGGTTGCTGTGCAAAGCCGGATTCTGCTTTCGCGCCGCATTCAACCGCGCGATCAGCGGCTTCAGCGAGTCCGGACGCCCTAACGGCCAGTCCTTGATCTCATATTTTTCCGAGTCCAAATATTCTTCTTTGCCGGGCGAGACCGCCACGTGCTCCATCAATTCGTAAGCCGGCCCGTAGATCCCGTAATTGGGGGAGAGTGTCGCGGCCAACACAATGCGCGATATAAATGCGCCCCGCTCGCCGCTCTGGAGCTCGTCCGTGAGGATGTCAGGCGTGTTTGGCCAAAAGTTGGGACGGAAATATTCGCGGACCTCGGTCTGCGTCAGTTCGCGCAGATAATCCGTTAGCTCGACTTTGTTATTTCGCCACGCGAAATAGGTGTAGCTCTGGGTAAAGCCAAGCTTGGCCAGGCGGTACATGATCTTTGGCCGGGTGAATGCCTCCGCCAGGAAGATGACCTCCGGATGCTTCGCCTTGACCTCCGCGATCAGCCATTCCCAGAATACGAATGGCTTCGTGTGGGGGTTATCCACGCGGAAGATGCGGACTCCGTGTCCGATCCAGAACAAGAAGACATCGCGCAATTCAGCCCACAGGGCGCGCCAATCAGAGTTTTCAAACTCGAATGGATAGATGTCCTGATATTTTTTCGGCGGATTCTCCGCATACTGCACTGTCTTGTCAGGCCGCCAACGGAACCAGTCGGGATGCTCCTTCACATACGGATGGTCGGGGCTCGCCTGGAAAGCGATATCCAGCGCAACGTCCAAGTGCAGCTCTTTCGCGCGCGCTACCAACTCATCAAAATCGTTGAGTGTGCCCAGGTCAGGATGGACGGCGGTGTGCCCGCCCTCGGCCGAACCGATCGCCCATGGACTACCGACCTCTTCCGCCGTGCTTTGAGGGTTATTGTTCTTGCCCTTGCGGAAGGCGCTACCGACCGGATGAATGGGAGGAAGATACACAACGTCAAAACCCATTTCCGCCACGTAAGCAAGATGTTGCGCTGCATCCCGCAAAGTGCCGTGCTTGCCGGGCTTAGTGGACACGGAACGCGGAAAGAATTCATACCAGGCGCTAAAGCCGGCCCGCTGTGGGTCGACCGTGACCGCGAGCTCTCGCTCAAATCGCTGAGCAGCGCGCCGATCAGGATATCGCTCCATCAAACGCAGCAACTCGGCATCCAGTGCCAGGCCGGCTTTGAAATCGCGAGAACTGCGCGGATTCCGCAACTCCTCGTGCCAGTGGCTAAGGCTTTGCTGGTCGCGACCCCGCGCGCGTTCAGCCGCTTTGCGAACATGGTCGGCGCCAATCAGGAATTCGATGGTCAGATCCTGCCCGGCATCGACTTTTTTCTGAAATCCATCGCGCCAGGTCCTGAAGTAATCTACCCAGGCTTCCACCGTGTAATACGCCTGGCCTAATCGTTGCGGCACAAAAGTTGCCGACCAGCGATCGTTTTCCAGCAGGCTCATGGGGACCCCCTGCCAGCCCGCGCCTTCATCGCGGAACAAGAGCTGCGCGGATATCTGGTCGTGGCCGTCCGCAAATATGTCGGCCGTTACTTCAACGGCCTCGCCAACGATTCTCTTGATGGGAAATCTGCCGCCGTCTATCTGGGGACGCACCTCTTCAATCACTACTCGCGAAGGCCAATCGCGCAATGACGCCAGGTAGCTCTCGCCTGCGGACGGGGTCGCGGGCAATGGTTTTCCAACCCCACCAATGGCAGTCTTTTCTGGCATGAAGAGCAGGCTCCGGAACGCGGGCAAGAAGTCCCTTGGGGTGGGATGCCCAGGGACTAACAGGAGTTCGCTCTGGGCTTTTTCGGTGCCTAAGCGACTGAAAACACTGGAGCAAAAAGAAAGCCCACCGAAGTGAGCTCCCTATGGTTTCCTCGGCAGCTACGCCGCCTTTTGCGCTTCCAGGTTGATGCTCTGCGCCATCGCGGTGAGTTTTTTATCCGTATTGCCTTCCTCGTCGAGGCTCTTTTGCAGCAGCTTTACAGCATCTTTGTAGCCGAGTAACTCCGCGTACGTGCGGACGCAACCGTACCCGGCAATCTCATAGTGCTCAACATGTTGAGCGGCCGCGATGAGCCCGGCGTCAAGCACTTCCGGTTCAGCGTCCTCTTCCATCAACTCTTTGCCTTCCTCGATCAGGCCTTCCATGCCGACACATTTCTTGCCGCGCGGACTTACGCCCAATTCTCCGAAAATCTGCTCGAGGCGCTCGACCTGGGCCTCCGTCTCGCGCAGATGCTCTTCAAATCCTTCTCGCAGTTCGTCCGATGAAGCCGCTTTTGCCATCTTTGGCAATGCCTTCAAAATCTGCTTTTCTGCGGAATACAGATCTTTTAAGCCCTGAATGTACAGTTCCTGCAATGATTCCATTTTCATGTGAATACCCTCCCGGATATATGTGCTGACTAATACGCGATCCGCGTCGTCTCTGGTTTGACAGCCGTGGGCATTGAAGGGATGCCAGCAAAAGGACGCCGACTGCATCACAAGCTCTTATCTGCTGCGATGAACTTCAAGCCGAACGCCAGGGAAATTGTTTGATGTGTACCTTAGCGAACCGTTGCGCTGGTTGGCCAGCCAACCGGATTGCATCTCTCACACGGCTCCAATGTCTGGCCGTGCAGCTTCTGGATGGAAAGTTGTAGGTATCAACGAAAGAGCCACCCCAGTCGGGTGGCCGTCAGCGCCGGAATTTAGTAAAAAAACTGGCGGAGAGACAGGGATTCGAACCCTGGATACGCTTTCGCGTATACACGCTTTCCAAGCGTGCGCCTTCAGCCACTCGGCCATCTCTCCGGCTTGCTTGGGAGGCAAGAAGACTGCTCTTATTCTAACTGACCAAGTACAGTTCCGTCTTACCGGAACGGCGGCGCGCCCGCCCGCCGCAGCAATAAAGTTATTCGCTCTTTACGCCACCCGGATTCATCTGTTTGGCAAGATAGTTCTGCAGTCCCACGTCCTGGATGTTCTGCAACTGCGCTTCCAGCCAATCGACATGCTGTTCCTCATCCTTGAGGATTTGCACCAGCATGTCCCGCGTGCCGTTGTCGCCGAGGTCCGTGGCCAGCTTTATCCCGGCATTCAAGCGGGTGACGGCGTCGTATTCGAGCTCCAAATCGTTCTTGAGCTGGTCCGGCACGTCTTTGCCGATGTTGATACGGAAATAGTCGCTCATGTTCGGCGTACCTTCGAGATAAAGAATGCGCTCCATGCACTGTTCGGCATGCTTCATCTCGTCAATGGACTCGCGCTTGATCTTGGAAGAGAGCGCGTAGTAGCCCCAGTTCTCACACATCTCAGCATGAAGAAAATACTGGTTGATAGAAGTAAGTTCAGCTTTGAGTACTTGGTTCAGCAGATCGATGATCTTGGCGTCGCCTTTCACGGTCTTCTCCTGGGGGACAAAAATAATGCGGACTAGCCTGCGCCAAGCAGGATATCAGAACGTCACTTCGACTAGCTGGCGCCTTCGATGGCGGTGGGAATCGGCGCGACGGAGACAGCGTCTTGCGGGGCCGAGGCTTGCGGCACTCCCTTGTTCTGGAGGAGATGATGATGGATGCAATAGAGGGCTAACTCCAGTCGGTCGGAAACGCCGAGCTTGTCGTAGATCTTGCGCAAGTAATTCTTCACTACCTGCTCGGTCGTTCCCAGCTCCACCGCAATCTCCTTATTACGCATGCCTTGGGTTACGCAGGAGATGATGAGCAATTCTTTGTCAGAGATCCGCGTCTTCGGCCGGGGGGACGTGAGCTGCGATGCCTGGCTGCGATAAGCCTCCAGCATCCAGTTAACTCCCTGGTTGTCCAGCCAAGTCTCGCCCGCCGCCACTTTTCGCACGCACTTGACCAGTAAGTCCGGCGAGATGGAGCGGGAAACGATGCCTTGTACGCCGCGCCGCAGCAGATCGACTGTGTCTTCTTCGTCCGGTTCGACCAGCACCACGATGACCTTGGCACCGGGCGCCTTTTTCATGATCTCAGAGATTGCTTCGGGAGGATTCGGAGTGATGGCCGCTTCGAACAG
>DATLCI010000161.1:0-10351 GCA_035526435.1 Terriglobales bacterium | reverse complement strand
GGCCATTGCGAAAAGTCTGGATCGCGATGTGGATGACCTGGTGATCATTGTGCTGGATCGTCCGCGACACAAGAAGCTGATGGAGGACATTCGCGCTACGGGGGCGCGCATCAAGCTGATCACCGATGGTGACTTGTCGGCGGCGATCGCAGCGGCGGTGCTGGGCACGGGTGTGCATGCGGTGATGGGAATCGGCGGAGCGCCAGAGGGTGTGATCTCGGCGGCCGCTATGCGATGTCTGAATGGGGAAATTCTCGCGCGGCTGGTGATCGACACGCCCGAGCTTGAAGAGCGCACCGAGCGCATGGGCATCAAAGACAAGAAACGTATTTATCGTTCTGAAGACCTGGCGCCAGGCAAACACATCATCTTTGCGGCCACGGGCGTGACCGATGGCTCGCTGCTGAAAGGTGTCCGCTTCTTTGGCGACGGCACGCGCACGCAGTCACTCATCATGACGCGCGATTCGGGCAAGGTGCGCTTTGTGGATAGCATCCACGTGGACCAAGGCCCGGGGTTCAAGGTGAGGTTTTAGAGGTTTTTGAGGCTTTAATGCTTGGCTAGAAACTGCATGACGACCGAGTTGTATTCTTCGGCGTTGTCGAGGTAGGCAGCGGGGCCAGCATTGGAGATGGTCGCGCGGTCGCTGTTGGCGAGGCACGCGGCCAACGTTCCCGTGATCTCCGCGCTGTTGGGGCTGCGGTTTTGTCCGGCCACGACCAGCGTGGGCTGTTTAATCTTCTTGGCATCCTGACAAGTGAAATTCGGCGCGGAGGGGTCAACCGTCTGCGCGCGTAGAGCGTTCGCATTCTGCTTGCGCTCGTATTGTTCCTGAGGGTCGAGCTGCGACCAGGACTCGGTCTCAGCGAGCCAATCGTGATAAACCTGCACACCTTTTTCCGGATTCTGTTTAGAGAGTGGCTTACGGATGACGTTGAATATCTCGTCGCGTGCCCAGCGCGTGCGATAGGCGCGCTTCTCGTCGAGCAGATTATCGAAGCCGGGCTCGGAGAGCACGAGACTACGGACCAGTTCGGGATGACGTTCAGCGAGCATGGCGGCGATGGCCGCACCGTAGCCGTGTCCGACGAGATGCACCGGGCCGACATTCAGCGCGGCGAGAAAGTCAGCGAGGTCTTTGACGTTCGCGTCGTAGGAGTAGTCCTCTTCCTTGCCGGTGGACGGATTGGGATAGTGATAGCGCCGGCTGTAAGAGATCACGCGATAATTTTTTGCGAGCGCGGGAATCTGGAGCTGCCAGGAGCGGTAGTCGCCCATGGCGCCGTGCACCAAGACGATAGGAACACCTTTCCCCTGCTCCATGAAGGCGAGCCTAGTGTGGTTCACATTCGCTTCGCTCATGGAGTCCGCGGCGAAGGCGCGACGCGACTTGCGGGTGACCGCTTCCGGCGGGCGCACCTTCAACGGCTTGATGATGGGCTCAGGCAGTGCGGGAGCGGGCGGCGCAGCGACGGCGACTTCTGCTGGCGCGGCTTTCGCGCTGTCATTAGCGGGAGCGGGCTTAGACTCCACGACTTTCGCGGATGGGTTTTGGTTTGCGGATGGAGCCGACGGCGCAACCGCGGGCGGCTTTTCCTTCTTCGCCGCCTCTATTTTTGCCTTCTCAACTTTGGGCGCGGACGGAGGTGGCGGCGCCTTCACGACCAGCTTGGGCGGCTGCGAAGCTGCGTCTTTGAATTCTGTGGTGAGTTCTTCGTAGGGCTGGTCGCCAATGTTTTCGACGGTATGGCGCCCGGCGGGTTGGCGTTCCGCCGCGCCGGTGTAAACGGTGATCTCATGCGACGCGCCTTCGGTGTCTTCAATGCGAAGGCGGCTGCCGCTGACGACGACCGATATCCGCGTGGCATGCTCATGCAGCGGCGATTTCCCGCCGGGCAGTAGCCGGAAGCGGACCACGCGAACGCGATCGTCTTCGAACTCGACTTTGAAGTGCCCGGGGTCCACCTGCCACGGGTTTTGCGCGAGCGCGGGCAGGGAAAGCAGCAATGCCGCCAAGAACCATCGCAAGCGCAATCCCATGCGCTACTTCACCTCGTAGGAAGGCGGCCAGGAGATGCCTTTGCCTTCGAACAACGCCTTGCAAGTTTCAAGGCGCTTGGTGCCGTCGTGGACAAGATACTTCTTTGGTCCCGCGCCCCACAGGGTCACGCCAGCGTGAGCGCCGTCTTTGCGCAGCACGTAGAAAGTCATGCTGAGGAAGGCAAGCTTGTCCATATTGTTGTTGTGATTTTTAGCGATGCGGCGCAAGGCATCCATGCCCGCCTCTTCCGGCGACATGCCGTGGCGCATGTTCTCCACGATGGTGTGCGCGCCCGCGACCTTGATACATTCTTCGCCGGTGCCGGTCGCGCCAGCAGAGCCGACATCGGGATCGGTAAAGCAGCCCGCGCCGATGATGGGCGAATCGCCGACGCGTCCCGCCAGCTTCCACGCCAGCCCGGAGGTGGTGGTGCCGCCGGAGATCTCACCCTTCTCGTTGACGGCGGAGCAATGGATGGTGCCGGTCGGCGGATACATCACGCGCTGCACCGCTTCCAGCCGATGCTCGGGCTCAATGCCCACCTGCTCAGCCAATTGGTAGAGCTCATCCACGCGGCGATTGAAACGCTGTTGATCAAACGACTGCGGCTTGTTCGCGGGAACAGCGACGGGCGGCTTCCAGTTGGGATCAGAGATGCCCGGGCCCCAGCCATCCGCGTTGGAGTGCGCTTCTTTCCATAGTATCCACTTTTTGCGCGAGGCTTCAGTCAGCAGGTTTTCCTTGGGGAAACCATGCATCACGGCAAAACGTTGCGCGCCCTCGCCGACCAGGAGCAGGTGGTTCGTCCGCTCCATCACCAGCCTTGCGACCGCGGCCACATTTTTGATATTGCGTACCCCGGCAACCGCGCCCGCGCGCCGCGTGGGGCCATGCATCACGCAGGAGTCGAGCTCGACCTCGCCATCTTCATTCGGCAGGCCGCCGTAGCCCACGCTATCGTCTTTGGGATCGTCCTCCTGGACTTTCAGGACAAAGCCGACGGCGTCGAGGGTGTCATGTCCGCGCTGGAGCAGCGCGTAACCACCATCGGCGCCGTTGAATCCGTTCGCGGAAGCGATCAGCACCGGCTGCTTGGGCGCGGCAGCTTCGGTCAGCGTCTTGGAGGCTTTGGACTGACTGGCTTGAGCGGCGCTCTGGGCAGCAAGGGCGGCGGAAGTTAAGGCAACACCGGAGATGAACTTTCTTCTGTCCATGATGACTCCATTCACGCGATTGGGATGATTGCGTTGGCGAGCGAAGGATAGCAGCGCGGCTAGGCCGCTGCCAACTGTCTAAGAGGCGGTGCGTTTGAGTTGGCCGCAGGCGGCGTATATGTCGCGGCCGCGCGGCCGACGGATGAACGCGGGGATGCCGGCGTCACGCAGGGTCTGTTGGAAGGCGTGCACGCGTGCATCCGACGGCGTGGCAAAGGGAATCTCAGGGCCGGAGTTCCAGGCGATGAGATTCACTTTCGCATCGAGTCCGCGGAGAAGTTCCACGACTTCCCGCGCGTTATCGACCGAATCGTTTTCATGATCGAGGAGGACGTACTCAAACGTGACCTTCTCGCGGCGGCGTAGCGGAAATTGCTTTGCCGCTTCCAGCAATGCGGCAATGTTCCACTTCTTGTTGATGGGAATCAGCTTGGTGCGCGATTCGTCATTAGAGGCGTTCAGTGATATCGCGAGTTTGGGACGGATCGGCTCCCTACCGAGGTCCGCAATGCGCGGCACAATGCCGGAGGTGGAGACGGTGATACGCGATTCAGGAACGCGGACGGCTTCCACCAGCAGGCGAACGGCTTTGATGAAGTTGTCGTAATTGTGGAAGGGTTCGCCTTGTCCCATAAAGACCAGGTTGATGCGCTTCTTCTGGACGTCCACCTGATGGTCGTTGAGCACCACCAGCACTTGGCCAACGATCTCGCCGGCGGTGAGGTTGCGCTTGAGGCCAAGCAGCGCCGTCATGCAGAACTGGCAATTCACCGCGCAACCTACTTGGCTGGATACGCAGATGGTCGCGCGGGTGGGCCCTGGTTTTTCCGGCGGAGCTACTTCTTCATCACCGGCGGTGCTTCCATCGCCGGCTTCTCCGCCGTCGCCTTCGGGCATCCAGACGGTCTCTACGCTTTGGCCGTCGGCATACTCGAGCAGGTACCGAACGGTGCCATCGACTGACGTGAACTTCTTTTGGATGATCGGCAACCCCACCTTGACGCCGCGCTCCACCAGTTTCGACTTCAATTCGTTCGAGAGCGTAGAGATCTGGTCGAGCGAAGAAACCCTGTCTTTATAGAGCGCCTGGTAAAGCTGCTTGGCCCGATACCGCGGTTCGTTCAAGTCTTCCACAAGATGTGTAAGCTCTTGAAACGAAAGGCCTAATATGTCAATCGCCGGGCGGTCCATAAGCATCCAATGAGTAGTATCAGGGCTGACAATCCAAGTTTACAACATTCCTAAGCTATTGATTCCATTTGGAATACGAACGATTCCATTTGTGTAACAATACCGGAGCGCTGTATGTGGGAGCCAGCACAAATCCATGGTCGCTGACGTTCGCAACATCAAAAAACAGGTCTTACCCAATGGGCTGACTATCCTCACTGAGGAGATGCAGCACATTCGTTCGGTCTCCATCGGGATCTGGGTGAAGACCGGCTCGCGCCATGAAGACCCGGCGGTCAACGGGATCTCCCATTTTGTGGAACACATGGTCTTCAAAGGGACCAAGAACCGCACCGCGCTCGACATCGCGCGCCAGATGGATTCCATCGGCGGCAACATGGACGCCTTCACCGGCAAAGAGACCATTTGCTTCAACGCCAAAGTCCTGGATGAGCACCTCCCCATCGCGCTCGATGTTTTGACTGATCTGGTGCTCAATCCCACCTTCGACGCCAAAGATATCCATCGCGAGAAGGGCGTGATCCTCGAAGAGATCAAGATGGACGAGGACAATCCCGATTACCTGGTCCACGAGATCTTCACCCAGAATTTCTGGAAGGGACATTCGCTGGGCAAGCCGATCCTCGGCACCAAGGAAACGGTAAAGCAATTCAATCAGGATGCAGTGTTTGCCTTTTACCGGAAGCGATTTGCGCCCAACAATCTCGTAATCTCCGCCGCGGGCAGCTTGAACCACGAGCGCTTCGTTGAGTTGGTGGCGGAACGCTTTCGCGATCTGAAACCGGAGGCGAACGGATACCACGGCGAACCCCCGCAGGTTTTTGCCCGCATTGTTACCCGCAACAAAAAGGCTTTGGAACAGGTGCAGATCTGCATGGGCGCTCCCTCACCGCATATCTCGCATGAGAAGCGTTACGTCTCGTACATCTTGAATACGCTGTTGGGGGGCGGCATGAGTTCCCGGCTATTCCAGAAGATCCGCGAAGAGCAGGGGCTTGTCTATTCCATCTATAGCGACCTGAATCCTTACAGCGACACCGGCAGCCTATGCGTGTACGCCGGCACTTCGAAAGAGTCAGCGCCGAAGGTCGTTGCCGAGATTGCGGCTGAATTCCGCCGGCTGAAGGATGAGGAGATCACCGCCGAAGAGCTGCGGCGCGTAAAAGACCAGCTCAAGGGTAGCCTGATGCTGAGCTTGGAATCTTCCACTGCGCGCATGTCCAACCTGGCCCGGCAAGATACTTACTTCGAACGCTTCTTTGATCTCGACGAGATCATTGCCCGGGTGGAACAGGTGCAACCGGCGGAGATCCGCGAAATGGCGCAAGAGATGTTCCGTACGGACTCAGTCGCGGTTACCGTGTTGGGAAATCTCGAAGGCATGAAGCTCTCGCGAGACCTCGTTGCCTGCTAAAGGGCTACTTCCCGTAGTCCGTCACGAAGATGACAAATGCCGTCGCACAGTGACATAAAATGTCATTTTCAGCTCAGTTCGCACCCCAATAATCACCTGAGCTAGACTGTGAATATCATCTCGCCTGGTACAAATCATCCTTTTGTTTTCATGCTTATAGCTAGCTATAACCCTCTCACATCCTGACAATCCAAAGGCTGGCAAGCTAAGTGCACTTTAGGAGTCTGCATTCGGGCCTACACCCTAGCAACACGAGCTCTACCCAAGGAGATTTAAAAAAATGAAGAAGCAAAAAGGTTTTTCGTTGATCGAACTGCTCATCGTGGTCGCGATCATTCTTATCATCGCCGCCATCGCCATCCCCAACTTGCTCCGCGCCCGTATCAGCGCGAACGAGTCGGCTGCCGTAGCCAACCTGCGTACCATCAACACCGCCCTGGTCACGTATCTCTCGACCTACAGCACCTTCCCTGCGTCCGCCAACTTCAACTACCTGTCTGACGGCGGCACGTCAAACTGCCCTAACACCCCGGGTACGGCGTCTGCCTGCTTGCTGGACAACACCATCACCGCAGCCACCGTCTCAACCACCCCGAAGAGCGGTTATTTCCTGACTTACACTTCGACGGCCGGTTCTGGCGTGTACACGATCCTGAACACCCCGCAAACGCAGGGTTCCACTGGTGTCCGCAACTTCTTCACCGACCAGTCCGGCGTTATTCGCGCCAATCCTGGCAGCGCGGCGTCAGTATCCAGCCCGGCTATCTAACGCAACTTTGACTAGGCGAAGTACCTGGGGGAGGGTACGAGCCAAAATGGGGAACAGGGTCCGCCCTGTTCCCCATTTTTTTAACTCCCAAAAGTTTGTTCGCAAGACGACTTTCACCGGAGGATCTGCTTGTGACGATGCTTCGCACTAGAACGGGATCGCAGGACAGAAAGCATCTGGGATTTTCGCTGATCGAACTGCTCATCGTGGTGGCCATCATCCTCATCATTGCCGCCATCGCGATCCCGAACCTGCTGCGCGCGCGGCTTTCCGCCAATGAATCCTCGGCGGTCGCTAGTGTCCGGTCTATCAGCACGGCGCAGGCGTTGTATCAGATCAACTATCCGACTTCTGGCTACGGTTCCCTGATACAGCTCTCCGGCGCTGATCCTTGCACTCCCTCCTCCGCCAATGCCTGCTTGGTCGATAATTCCCTGGCTTCCGGCGTGAAGAGTGGATACAACTTTGATATCTCACTTACCGGAAGCAGTCCGGTCACCAATTATCTGGTCACCGCGGTCCCGCAAGTGGTCGGCAGTACCGGGCAGCGGTCATTCTGTTCCGGCAACCCGGCCTCATTGCACCAGAAGGCCAACGGCACCGCGATCGCGTCTAACGCGGAGTGTGAAGCGCTGCCCGGGTTTTAAATCTTCTGCTCTATAATCTCAGCAAATAACTCTAGAGAAGGCCTATGCCTGCGATCGAGATCATTGGCCTGAAGAAGAAATACTCTGTCGGTTTTTGGCGCAAGTCTGAACGCTGGGGACTGCGCGGCTTGACGCTTTCCGTAGATGAAGGCGAGGTCTTTGGATGTCTCGGCCCCAATGGCGCCGGTAAGACCACTACTCTTAAGCTGCTGATGGGACTCATCTATCCCAGCGCCGGTGAGGCTCGGATCCTGGGCATGCCGGTGAACGATCCCGGCGTGAAAGCTGAGATCGGTTTTCTGCCGGAGCAGCCTTACTTTTACGATTACCTCACCCCCACGGAACTTCTCGGCTATTACGCCCGCCTTTCGGGAGTTCCCGCCGGAGAGATACCGCAGAAGCTGACTGCTGCGTTGATGCGCGTGGGCATGGCGGAGACAGCGGACACGCAACTGCGAAAGTTTTCCAAGGGCATGCTGCAGCGCGTCGGGATCGCGCAAGCGATTCTCCACGATCCCAAGGTCGTCTTTCTCGACGAACCCATGTCCGGCCTGGACCCGGTGGGGCGTCATGAAGTACGGGAGTTGATCGAACAGTTGCGCAACGAAGGCCGAACGATCTTCTTTTCTACTCACATCCTCTCGGACGCGGAAACCCTGTGCAACCGCATCGCGGTCATGCACAAAGGCGAGTTGCGCGGGGTAAGCGCAGTTTCTGAACTGGTGGCGGCAACCGCCGGGAAGACGGAGATCGTGGTCCAAGGCGCGGGCGTGGATGCCTTGCAGACATTGGGATCCGACAGCCGATTGGTAGGCGACAGCCTGCGGTTTGTAGTGGCGTCTCAACAATTGGATGGGGCTTTGGAAACGATACGAAAAGCCAACGTCCGGCTGATCTCCGTGAATCCCTTGCGTGGAAATCTGGAAGAATATTTCTTGGGTCAGGTCTCCGGCGACCCCATTGCGGGAGGCAACGCCTGATGCTTTCACGATTGGGATATATCGCCTTCAATACCTTCCGCGAAGCAGTGCGCGATCGCGTCCTGTACAACCTGGTGTTCTTCGCCTTGTTGATGGTGGGCTCCGCTCCGCTGTTTGGACAGATCTCCATCGGGTTGGAGCGCATCGTCCTTGTCAATCTCGGTCTGACCGCCATCACCTTGTTCGGGGTAGTGATCGCTATCTTTATCGGCATCGGTCTGGTATCCAAGGAGATTGAAAAGCGGACGTTATATACCGTCTTGTCTCGTCCGGTGCGCCGCTGGGAGTTTATCTGCGGCAAGTATCTGGGCCTGGCCTGCACCTTGATCGTGAATGCGTTCTTCATGGCACTCGGCCTTTTTCTGGCCGTGTTGTATGTGAAAAAGGGGCTCTCGTTCGAAGACGCGCACATCCTGGTGGCGCTGTATCTGATCATCTTGCAATTGCTGGTGATCACCGCCATCACCCTGCTGTTCTCTTCCTTTAGTTCCCCACTACTCTCGGCCCTCTTCACCTTCGGGGTCTTCGTGATCGGAAACTTTGTGGACGACCTTCGCGGCTTCGCCATGCTGGCCGATGGCGTGCAGCGCTGGGTGGTCCTTGGTCTTTCTTATCTGGTGCCGAATTTTGGTTCAATGAATGTGGTCTCGCAGGTCGCCCATGGAGAGGCCATCTCCGCTTCGCTCGTGGGCATGAATACCTTGTATGCGGCGCTTTACACTTTGGCGGCATTGAGTGGTGCAGTCCTGATCTTCGAGCGACGAAACCTGAAATGAGACCGCGTTCGGGAGTGAGCGTAGTTTTTGCTGGGTTACTGGGCGCCTCCCTGATCGCAATCCCTTTTGCATCCCGCCGACTGGACGCGATGCGTCCGCAAGCTACGCTGCAGGAAGTCCTGTATCTGCAGTCACCAAAAACCGTCCGCTACCTGAGCCTGGGCTACACCGGATTGGCCGCATGTGTCTACTGGACGCGCGCGGTGCAGTACTTTGGCAGCAAGCATGTGGTGCAAGCGGTCCGCTATGACCTGCTAAAACCCTTGCTGATGCTCGCCACGGAACTTGATCCCAAGCTGACCGTTGCCTACGAGTTTGGCTCGATCTTCCTGGCGCAGCCTCCGCCGGAGGGCGCCGGTCAGCCCGACGCCGCGGTCGCGCTGGTGGAGCGCGGCATCCAGCGCAATCCCGAGCGCTGGCGGTTGTATTATCACCTGGGCTTCATCCATTATTCCGAACGCCAGGATTATGCCGCCGCGGCTGAAGCCTTTGACCGGGGAGCACGCGTACCCGGCGCGCATCCCTGGCTGAAGGTGATGGCCGCCGCGGCGCGACAGCGGGGCGGCGATATTGAGACTGCGCGCTTCCTCTGGACGAAGATCTACGAATCCACGGACGACAAGTTGATCAAGGAGACGGCCATCCTGCGCTTGTCTGCATTGAAGGTAGACAGCGACATCACTTACCTGCAAGGGCTGATCCAGGAATATCATCGGCAGTTCGGATCGTATCCGGCGCGCTGGAACCAATTGATCGCGGCGGGATACGTGCAAGGAGTCCCGGTGGATCCCACCTCCAAGCCTTACAAGCTCATGCCGGAGGGCCGCATCGAAGTGGAAGACCCGAAGGCCCTTCCGTTCATCCGCCTGGGGCTACCGCCGGGCCAGGAATCAGTGCAATTCAAGCCTCAACCGGAGCCTAAACCTTAGCGCAAGCTGCATCTAACCACTTATGGTCCATAAAAGAATATTGAGCGGCCTGCCCCTGTTGCTGCTAGCGGTATCTCTGTCTTCCGCGCAAGCGGTTAAACCAGAAGAAGTGAAGTCCATCGCGAAGCGGGTTGACGGGCGCTACAACAAGCTGCAGACGCTTATCTCCGACTTCACTGAACTGTACTCCGGCAATGGCGTTTCGCGACAAGAGTCCGGATCACTTACGCTCAAACGCTCCGGCAAGATGCGGTGGGAGTTCGCCACGCCCAAGACCAAGCTCTTCGTCTCCGATGGCAAGACCGCCTATTTCTATCTGCCGGAAGAGCGCCAGGTCCGCAAGGCGGCGGTAAAAAAGCTCGACGACTTTCACACGCCGATCCGCTATCT
>DATLCI010000154.1:0-8709 GCA_035526435.1 Terriglobales bacterium | reverse complement strand
CGTCATTGCGCAATCGCATGACACCATCTACGGCCTGGCCGCGGGCGTGTGGACCAAGGACATCTCCAAAGCTCACCGCATCGCCGACAAGCTGAAGGCTGGCACCGTCTGGATCAACTGTTACAACATCTTCGACGCAGCGATGCCCTTCGGCGGATATAAGCAATCGGGCTGGGGCCGCGAGATGGGTCACGACGCGCTCGAACTGTACACGCAGAAGAAGGCCGTGTGCACGATGCTGTAGGGGTGTTTAGTTCAGACCAAAAGCCGGGAGTTCGCTCCCGGCTTTTTTATTGTCATCACCGCCCGGCTGATATAGCAGATGATTTGGCTGATATGACAAGGTTGAGTGGGCTTGATGACCCCGCGGCGATGCGGACAGGAGTCCGCCCTTTTTTACCCGAGCATCTCCTTCAGCGCCTTACTCACCATCAACTTCGGTTCCGTCGCCTTCTGCACGTCTTCGGGCGTCAGTCCCGGCGCGACTTCTTCCAGCACTAATCCTTCTGGCGTCACGGTGATCCAGGCCATCTCGGTGCAGATGGTATCGACGACTTTCAAACCGGTGTAGGGAAGTGTGCATTGCTTCAGGATTTTCGGCTTGCCGTCTTTGGTCGTGTGCTCCATGGCGACGATCACGCGCTTGGCGCTCGCGACCAGGTCCATGGCGCCGCCCATGCCCTTCACCATCTTGCCTGGAATCATCCAGTTGGCGAGATTGCCTTGCTCATCTACTTCCATGGCGCCTAGGACGCTGAGGTCGACGTGTCCGCCGCGGATCATGGCGAAGGATTCTGCGCTGTCAAAATATGCGGTGCCGGGGATCTCACTGACCGTTTCTTTGCCCGCGTTGATGAGGTCAGGATCTTCCTGGCCTTCAATGGGGTAAGGGCCAATGCCAAGCATGCCATTTTCACTTTGCAGGACCACCTGCATGCCTTTCGGCACATGGTTGGCGACGAGCGTCGGCATGCCGATGCCGAGGTTCACGTAAAAACCATCCCGCAGTTCTTTCGCTACGCGCTTTACGATGCGGTCGCGCTTCTCCGTATCTTTTTGTTTGTCGGGTTTCTTGTCTGCGGCGGGAAGGGTAGACATGGCGCTTTGATTCTAATCTAGAACCGCTGCCAACCTAAGCGGCGTTCGCTTCCCACATCTTGAACTTGTCCAGTTCCTTCTGGATTGCGCGGATGACCCAAGTCACAATGAAGACGTCGTCCAGCAGGCCTAGGCCGGGAATAAAGTCCGGCAAGCCGTCGAGCGGACTGAGAAGATACAGCAACGCCGCGATCGCCAGACTGACACTGCGCCACGGGATGGACCGATAGCGTCCTTGGGCCCAGGCTTTTATCAGGCGGACGAGCGCCGTCACATCGTCCCAAACGCGGGCCAACGCATTGCGGTTGCTCTCGGCTTTCGCCAATGCATCTTCAGCGAGCTTTTGGCTGCGCTGGTCATCCGTGCGAAAACTTTGGGAATCGCGCAGCAGCGCTTTCAACACGCGAAAGATGCGGATGTAATTGAGGCTCATGCGGTCGCCTTGCGGACAGTACGCCGTTCGATCCGCTTCTCGTAAGCCTTGCCCTGGAATATCCGGTTCACATAAATGCTGGGCGTGGTGACGTGTTCAGGCGGAAGTTCACCAACCTCAACCAACTCTTCTACTTCAGCGATCGTAACTTTAGCGGCGGCAGCCATCATTGGATTAAAGTTTCGAGCCGTCTTGCGATAGATGAGGTTGCCCCACTTGTCGCCTTTCCACGCTTTGACCAGTGCGAAGTCAGCCTTGAGGGCGCGCTCCATCACGTATGTGCGGCCATCAAATTCGCGCGTCTCTTTGCCGTCCGCGACGATCGTCCCGACTCCGGTCGGCGTGAAGAATGCGGGGATGCCGGCCCCGCCCGCGCGGAGCCGCTCGGCGAACGTGCCTTGCGGGATCAATTCCAGGTTGATCTTGTTGCTGAGCACCATCTCTTCCAGCAAACGGTTTTCGCCCACGTAGCTGCCCATGTGTTTGACGATCTGCCCGGCGGCTAGGCATTTGCCCAACCCGGCGTCGTCAATGCCCACATTGTTGCTAATGGTGGTGAGGTTACGAACACCTTTGCGGACGAGCGCGTCGATCAGATTTTCGGGGATGCCGCACAAGCCGAATCCACCGAGCATGATGGTGGCGCCATCATGGATGTCGAAGATGGCCTCGTCCGCGTTCGCGAAGACTTTCTTCATCTGGCGATTCTAATCTAAATCGTGCAGCGAGGAATAAGAATGCGGAGGAGGAATCAAGTTCCGCAGCGCGGATCATTGAATGATTAGCTAGTGAGGTTTTGCGTATTCAGCCAGCGCCTGCCCGGTATAGGACTTCTTGTTCTTGGCTACGAGTTCCGGCGGACCTTGCGCGACGATGCGACCACCGTCTTCGCCACCCTCGGGGCCCAGATCAATGATCCAGTCGGCATTGCGGATCACGTCCATATTGTGCTCGATGATGATGATGGAATTGCCGAGATCGGTCAGCCGGTGCAGCACGTCCAGCAGCTTCTTCACGTCGTCAAAGTGGAGCCCGGTGGTAGGTTCGTCGAGCAGGTAGAGCGTCTTACCCGTCTGGCGTTTGGAAAGTTCGCGAGCGAGCTTGATGCGTTGCGCCTCCCCGCCGGAGAGTGTGACGGCGGATTGACCTAACTGGACATAACCTAAGCCGACATCGACCAGCGTCTGCAACTTCTGCCGTATCTGCGGAATGTCTTCGAGTATGGGCAGCGCATCGGCGATGGGCGTTTCCAGCAAGTCGGCGATCGAATAGCCCTTGAATCGCACCGCCAGCGTCTCGTGGTTGTAGCGCTTGCCGCCGCAGACTTCGCAGACCACGTACACGTCCGGCAGAAAGTTCATCTCGATGCGCCGCTGACCTTCGCCGGTGCAGTGTTCGCAGCGTCCGCCGGCAACGTTGAAGGAGAATCGTCCCGCCTTGTAGCCGCGCTCGCGGGATTCCGGCAGCATGGCGTAGATGTTGCGAATGTCAGTGAAGACGCCGGTGTAAGTCGCCGGATTCGAACGCGGAGTACGCCCGATGGGCGATTGGTCAATGCGGATGACCTTGTCGAGCTGGTCCATCCCGGTGATGGACCTGTGCATTCCCGGCTCAGTGCGCGAGCGATAGAGCTGCTTCGCCAGCGCGGGATACAGTATGTCATTCACCAGCGTGGATTTTCCGCTGCCACTCACACCCGTAACCACTGTCATTACGCCTAGCGGGAAAACTACATCCAAGTTCTTGAGGTTATGTTCGCGCGCGCCCAGCACGGAAAGATGTTTTCCATTCACGGTGCGCGGGGCGCTGCGGGCGAGGATGGAGATCTCACCGGCGATGTATCGCCCGGTGACGGAGGCTGCAACCTTCGCGATCTCCGCCGGCGTGCCAGCGGCGACAAGTTCGCCGCCGTGGCGTCCCGCGCCGGGGCCGAGGTCGATCACATAGTCCGCGCGGCGGATGGTCTCTTCGTCATGTTCCACCACCAGGACGGTGTTGCCCAGGTTGCGCAAAGACTCCAGCGCTTTCAATAGGCGGTCATTGTCGCGATGATGGAGCCCGATGGAGGGTTCGTCCAGAACGTAAAGCACTCCGCGCAGGCGCGAACCGATCTGCGTAGCCAGGCGAATACGCTGGCCCTCGCCGCCGGAAAGCGTTGCCGCCGAGCGGTCGAGCGAGAGATAACTGAGTCCCACCGCCAGCAGGAATTCCAGGCGTTCGCAGATCTCTTTCAGGATGCGTCCCACCAACTGATGCTCGCGTGGGGTCAGTCTCACGACCTTGGCAGCCTCCAGCGCACGATTGACGGAGAGGGAAGTGAAGTCGGCGATGGAAATGCCGTTGACCTTTACGCCGAGGCTCTCCGGACGCAGACGCTTGCCATGGCAGGCTGGGCAGGTTGTCCCGCTCATGTAATCCAACAGCCATTCCTTGTAGCTGTCAGAGGTGGAGTCTTCCAGGTTCTGCCGCAGGAAGCCGATCACCCCGTGAAATCCGGTGCGTGGCCGCTCCTTTTCCGCCGGGCCATAGAGCAGCAGGTTCTGCGTCTTGGGCGGAAATTTTTCGAACGGAGTGCTTAAATCGAGCTTGTAGGCCTCGGCGGCAATGGCGAGCATCCGCTGTAAATATTGCGAGCCCGAGCCAGGCCCCAGGCCCCCATCGAGCAGCGGCTTGGACCAATCGAGGATGATGAGCGAAGGATCGAAATCGAATTTGCTGCCTAGACCGTTACATTCCGGGCAGGCGCCATAGACCGAGTTGAAGGAGAACGACCGCGGCTCGAGTACGGGCACGCTGATACCGCAGTCCGGACAAGCCAGCTTCGACGAATAAAGTTTCTCCTCGCCATTCACTACCGAGACCAGCACTAGCCCCTCGGCCAGCTTCATCGCGGTCGCCACTGACGCTTCCAGCCGCTTCTCGATGCCGGATTTCACCAGTAGCCGGTCTACCACGACTTCAATGGTATGGTTCTTGCGTTTGTCGAGCGAGATCTGGTCCAGGTCTTCGTCGAGTGAGCGGATCTCGCCATCGATGCGGGCGCGCGTGAATCCGGCCTGCGCCAGCTTCTCAAGCTCTTTCTTGAATTCACCTTTGCGTCCGCGGACCATGGGCGCAAGGACCATCACGCGGTCTTCCGGAGTGAGCTGCATCACCCGGGAGACGATCTGCTCGGCTGACTGCCGCGAGATCGGCTTGCCACATTGCGGACAATGCGGCACCCCCACGGACGCATAGAGCAGGCGCAAATAATCGTAAATCTCAGTGATTGTGCCTACGGTAGAACGGGGGCTGCGCGATGTAGTCTTCTGCTCGATGGAGATGGCCGGGCTCAAGCCTTCAATGGAATCCACTTCCGGGCGCTCCATCTGGTCTAGAAATTGGCGGGCGTAAGCGGAAAGGGTTTCCACGTAGCGGCGCTGGCCTTCCGCATAAATGGTGTCGAAGGCCAGCGAGGACTTGCCGGAGCCGCTCAGGCCAGTGATGACAGTGAGGGAATTGCGCGGGATCTCAACATCGATGTTCTTGAGATTATGCTGGCGCGCCCCGCGCACCGTGATTTTGGTGATGGCCATGAACGGATTCGGATATGAGTACAGCCCCACAGAAGCCTGGGAATGAGGATGAACGCAGCTCTACTCCGTATCTTAGTCGTCAATACTGAAGCGGGTCAAACCGCGTTAAAGTGAGCGGTGACGAAAGTGCTATGGGGTCGCACATCGTGGTATGTACCAGGGATAGGTGCGCCGAAGTCAGGGATGATTTACAACGTAGGCATTAGAAAGCTCATCACAGGGAAATAGATATGTCGGGACTGATTCTGGTATTTACCATCTTCGCGGCCATGGCCATTGGTATCCTCTGCGGCTTTGGCGCCCTCAATCTCTTCTTTCAGCTAATCAGCCACAACCGGCAATCGGCAGCGCCCATGGCCGTTGCCGTTCCGGCCAAAGTCTAGATTCTCAGCGCGGCGGGCGCGTCGGACGTCCCTGCGGGTTATTCCGCTGCTCTTCCATGCGGCGTAATTCTTCTAACAATTGTTCTGGCGTCTTTGCGGGCGCATTCGGGTCAATGGCCGTCGGCTGCCCTGCGTTCGCGGGGGCGGGCGGTGGTGGGGCAAAGCCTTCATTGCCGTCATCGTCACTGATTTCCTGCGGCTGCGCTTGATA
Organism: Terriglobales bacterium; assembly: GCA_035526435.1. GTDB lineage: Bacteria > Acidobacteriota > Terriglobia > Terriglobales > Acidobacteriaceae > DATLCI01. The sequence continues at coordinate 3,009 of DATLCI010000154.1, read as the reverse complement.
TACCGCGTTCCCGGAAACGGGAGGACGTGAGGGCGTAGTCGATGCCAGGGCTCCGCCCCCCAGTTTTTGCGTGAGCACCACCCGCTCCACCGCATTCGGCTGACCTTCAACTCCCAGGATGATGAAGTCATACTGGGAACCTTGAAGTAACGACAACAGAACATCGCGCACGGGCGCCGGGCCAATGCGGGCGGCTACGCGATCGCCGCTAGGCCCGCCGATGGTCTCTATCTTGATGCCAGTCGCCGCGCGAACTTGGGTGATGATGTCCGCCATAGTGGAGTTCTCCGCCACAATGGTCAGCATGCCATTCTGAAAACTTACCCGCGGCGCCACCGCCGGCATTTGGGAAGGACGCAAGGGGACGGGCGGAGCTGTTTGGACCGGCGACGCTTCGACGGCCGGTTCAGGCTTCTTCGCGGAAGGCTTCTTCCTGGCAGGTCCTGACGGTGCGCCGAGACGGCTGGTTCGAGGCGCGGCGGCCTGCGTGGCGGCCAGGCCCGCGCACAAGATAACCACGATAAAACGGGCTCCAACTGCCATAATAGGGGTCAACAAGTCTGATTCTACACCTCTTAGGATGCGGTTCCGCCTGCGCATAGGTAGGTTTGGCTCTTACATCTTTCAGGCCTGCCGCAGGCATCCAAATACGGGTGAGAATCGCGCGTTCGTCCCCATAAGACGAGTGGCCCCTGGAAATCAAACATGCATATGAAAAAGTTTTTCCGTAGTTTGTGCTGCAGCTCGGTGCTGCTTTGGGCTAGCTCGGCAGCTATGGCTGAAACCTGCTCCACCTCCGCGGAGATGGACGCTGCCACCAAGAGCAGCCTGCAACAGGCTGCCCGGACATTTTTTCAGTCTGTGACCCAGGGTAATGCCCAGAACCTGGCCATGAATGCGATCCCGGACATCGCGCAGAATGTCGCCGGGGTTCAAGGTTTGCTGCAGGAGCATCAGGCCAACCTCGCGGGCGCCACCGGCTCGCCGAGAAATACTTACTTGCTGGAAGCCGGCGGCACCGCCACACTCGACCGCGCTGAATTTTTCTGCGGCGTTTTCAACTCTCCGGCAAAAGTTGGCTTCACCCTGAATGGTCTGCCCCCGGGGAGATACGGACTCGTGATCATGGACGTCAGCGGCTCCCGCGTCCCCTATTTCTATTCGTTCCTGATGAAACAGGACGCCACCGGATGGAAGCTCGCCGGCTTGTTCCCGCGCTCGCGCCAGGTGATCGGGCACGACGCGCAATGGTACTGGCAGCAGGCCCGTGATTTCAAAGCTCGCGGACAACGCTTCAACTCCTGGCTTTATTATCTAGTCGCTAAGGAATTGGCCGCGCCGCTGCCCTTCATGTCCACGGTGAAGCTGGATAATTTTTACGACGAGATCCAGTCGGCCATGCCGCCCGAGTTCCCGGCGGAGCGTCCCCTGCCGCTGTCCGCTTTCAACGGCAAGACCTACCAGGTGACCCAGCTCTTTCTGGTACCGAATGAAAAGGACCGCAATTTGGATCTAGTGGTGAAGTATTCCACACCCGATATCTCCAACACCGGCCAGACGTTCATCGAGAACAAGGAAGTGATGAAGGCCCTGCTGGCCAAATATCCCGAGCTGAAAGAACCTTTCACCAACTTGGTAGCGCGCGCCGTCGCGCCCAGCGGACAGGACTTTGGCTCCATGCTGCCGATCAAGGATGTGAAATAGCAGCAGCTAGCAGTCAGCATCTAGCCGATAGACTTAAAGAAACCCAGCTCCGTCGCTGGGTTTTCTATTTTCAATACTGACTCCTTCATCCCGCAATCTCAATCGGCTAAATGCTGAGTGGTAAATGCATGCTTTCACGCTGCTTCGCCCTCTTCTGCTTTGGCGGCTTCGCGCCGCGCCGACTTCACCGCTTCGAACCGGCATTCGGAAGGCTGCTTGTCTTTGCGCAGCCCCAGGAACACCGGTGCGCGCATCTTCAGTCCCGCCAGCTTGTTCCCTTTGGCCTGACCTTCGTGCGTCCACTCCGTGAACTTGATCTGCGCCACGAGTTGCGGCTTCACATAGTGGAGGCCGCGGCTGCTGTCCGGCTTGAAGGCGAATGGACTCTTCTCCGTCTCCAGCTTGCGGAGTTTCGCGATCATCTCCGCCTCTGACTTGCGATTGAAGCCGGTGCCCGCCTGTCCCACCGGGATCAGTCTGCCTTGCTCGTCGTAAAGGCCGAGTACCAGCGAGCCGAAATGCTCGCGGCCGCCGCGGGGCTCGGTGTACCCGCCGATTACGCACTCCTGCATCTGGGTGATCTTGATCTTCAGCCACTCGCGTGTGCGCTTTTGCAGGTAGCAACCCTTACGGCGCTTGGCGATGATCCCTTCCAGCGATTTTTGGCGCGCCACCTGGTAAAGCGGCAGACCTTCTTCCAGAAAATGCTCGGAGTAGCGAAAGATGATGTTCGGCTTCAAGATGCGGCGCAGGATCTCTTTCCGCTGCTCCAGGTCCACGCGCATGAGCGAGTAGCCGTCAAGATAAAGGATGTCGAAGATGTAATAGACCACCGGCCGACCGCCAGCCATAGTGCGTCGGCTTACGCGGCCGGGTTCGTATCCGGTGCGCTGCTGCATAAGACTGAAGGACGGGCGGCCCTCTTCATCGAGCACGCAGACCTCGCCATCCACGACCAGCTTCTCGCCCCGCAGCTGCTTTCCGAGGTCCTCCAGCTCAGGGAAGTCGGCAGTAAATTCGTTTTGGTTGCGTGAAACGTAGCGCGTACGCCCATTCTCGACGAAGGCGACCGCGCGGTAGCCATCGAGCTTCACCTCGAAGAGCCACTCGGGATCATTGAAGGGCTGGTCGACTAGAGTCGCCAGCATCGGGGTGATGGCGCGCGGCATGGCGGCTTTTTCCGCGCCCTTAAGCTCTTCGACTTTGCGGCTCGTTTTGTTAGGCGGCTTTTGTGTTTTTATTGCGGGGGCGTTTTCCGGTTGGGACTCTTCGCTTTGAGACTTTTTTTTTACTCCGCTTTTCGCG
>DATLCI010000130.1:0-6378 GCA_035526435.1 Terriglobales bacterium | reverse complement strand
CGACAACATGTTCCGTCTCAAGGACCGCAAGGGTGCAGAGTTATGCCTGGGCATGACGCACGAGGAGGGCATGACGGCCATCGCGCGCAATGAGCTGCGCAGCTACAAACAATTGCCGCAGATCTGGTATCAGATCCAATCAAAGTTCCGAGATGAGCCCCGCCCGAAGAGCGGCCTGCTGCGCACGCGCCAATTCACCATGAAGGACTCTTATTCCTTTGATGTGGATGCGGCCGCGCTCGACGTCAGCTATCAAAAGCACTACGACGCTTATTGCAGCATCTTCGACCGCTGCGGATTGAAGTACATGGCCGTGGAGGCGCACTCGGGCGCGATGGGCGGCTCCATGTCACATGAGTTCATGGTCTTCACCAATGCCGGTGAGGACCTGGTCGCGAATTGTGAGAAGTGCGGGTACGCTGCGAACCTGGAGAAGGCCACATCGAAGCTAGAGCCGGTAGAAGATCTGGCGCCTTCGTCCGACAAGCCCGAGCCGGTCCACACCCCCGGCATGAAGACCATTGAAGATGTGGCGAAGTTCCTCGGCGTCTCACCTAAACAAAAGATGAAGACGCTCGCCTATATGGCCACGGAAGCGGACAAGAAGACTGGCGGGCTGAAAGAGATTCCGGTCATCGCTTTCTTGCGGGGCGACCACATGCTGAACGAAGCGAAGTTTTCTTCTGCGATCGGAGGACGGGAATACCGTCCGATGCATGAAGAGGAGATTAAGACGGTCTTCGCTTCACCTGCAGGATTTCTCGGACCAGTGAATATTCCGAACACCAAAGACGCCATCATTCTTTTCGACGAATCGCTGAAGGGCCGCACAAACCTGGTGGCAGGGGCAAACAAAGAGGACTATCACCTGAAGAACGTCACTCCGGGACGCGACTTCCAAGTCGCAGACACGCAATGGGTGGAACTGCGCAGTGCGGCTGAAGGTGAGGGCTGCCCGAAGTGCGGCTCGCCGCTGAAAGTGGCAAAGGCGGTGGAGATCGGCCACATCTTCAAGCTTGGCTACAAGTATTCGGAATCCATGGGCGCGCGCATCCTTGATAAAGATGGCAAAGAAGTCACGCCTATCATGGGCAGTTACGGCATCGGCATGGAGCGGCTGCTGACCACCATCATCGAGCAGAACAATGACGACAACGGTTTCTGGTTACCCAAGGGCATTGCGCCGTTCGACGTGGTGGTGGTTCCGACCAACATGGGCGATGCGGCCATCAGCCAGGCGGCCAGTGAGATCGCTCAGAAGCTCGAAGAGGCCGGTTATGACGTCGCTTTCGACGATCGTGATGAGCGGGCCGGGGTTAAGTTCAAGGACGCTGATCTGGTCGGTATTCCGTTCCGGATCAATGTTGGCAAGAAGGTTTCCGAGGGCAAAGTGGAGGTGGTTCGGCGCTCGACACATGAATCCCAGGATGCTACCATCGCCGCAATCGCCGAGGAATTCTCGGCCATCGCCAATAAATCTGCATAGGATGAGCGCGCCCGCCGCGCGCCGGATCGGACTATGAAAACCATCAAGTCACTCGTCGGACTGGTCGTGGTCGCGGCCGTTGTGATGTTCGTGATCGGAGTAGCGCCCCCGTACTTTAACAACTACCAGTTCAAGGATGACGTGCTGCAAGAGGCCCGCTTCGCCAACGTCAGCATCCCGCCAAAGTCGGACGAGGACATCCGCAACAACTTGATGCGTAAGGCCAAGGAATACGATATCCCCATCAAGGCGGAGCAGATCCAGGTGACGCGTGCAGGCAGCGATGTGCTGATATCGATCCCTTATTCAGTGAACGTGAAGTTCATCACCGGCCAGACCTACAAACTGGATTTCAATCCCGGCAACCAGCCGGAGACAAAACAAAAGAATAACTAGCTGCGTGGGCGTTCCATCCGGACACAACCCGTGTCCGGGGGTAGACGCCCGTGCGTACTGCTCTGGACCAAGTGTTTTTCCCTTCAACAGCTTTGGATTGGCCTTCCGTGTGCATCATAATCACTCGATAGGCGATAAAATAAGGACACAGGCAGTGCTCTGGTCGCGCTGGTGCGTCTAAACGATGTGAGATTGCTCTTCGAAACGTGGCTATAAAACTCAAAATCCCCCGCCGTAAACCCGGACGCTTCCATCTGGGCGATCCGCTAGTCCGGGCGGCGGTTGCGGCCTTCATCATCATCAGCACCCTTTTCCTCGGGGTGTTCGCCTTCTTTTACGTCCATTACCAGAAGCTCATTGACCAGCGCATGAGCGGTCCCGTTTTCGCCAACTCCTCCAAGATCTATGCCTTGCCCCGGACCCTGACGCCGGGATACAGGATCACGCAAAAAGAGATCGCGGAGGAACTTCGCCGGGCCGGGTATACCGAAGCGAGTGAAAAGGGCGAGTCGAAGATGGGGACTTACCGCGTGGTCAATCGCGGGATCGAGGTGGTTCCGGGCCCGGAGTCTTTCCATGCATCCGAAGGCGCGCTGATCCGCTTTGATAAGGACTCGGTGGAGCGGATCGCCGGTCTGCGCGGCGGACAGACGCTGGGGGCCTATGAGCTGGAGCCGCAGCTCGTCACCGGACTCTTTGACGCACAAGCGCGCAGTAAAAGACGCCTCGTCACCTACGACGACATTCCCAAGAGCCTGGTGGATGCCATCCTCGCCATCGAGGACCGGCGGTTCTTCCAGCATGGCGGGATCAACTACTGGCGTTTCCTGCAGGCGGCGCTGCGCAACGTGGAACGGGGCGGGAAACGCGAGGGCGGTTCTACCCTCACCATGCAGATCTCGCGCGGTTTCTTCCTTACACCGGAAAAGACCTACACCCGCAAGCTGGCGGAAATGATGATCGCCATCGAGCTGGAGCAGCGCTTCAGCAAGCGCCAGATCTTCGAGTTCTACGCGAACCAGATCTACATGGGCCAGCGCGGGTCGTTCACCATCCACGGTCTGGGTGAAGCGGCCCAGGCGTACTTCGGCAAGGACATTAAGAATCTCACTTTGCCCGAATCCGCGCTGCTGGCGGGAATGATCCAGCGGCCCAACTATCTTTCTCCTTATCGCAATAAGGAAGCTGCGCTCGCCCGCCGCAACCTGGTCCTCCACGCTATGACGGAGACGGGGGCTATCAGCGTAGCGGAGGCTGACAAGGCCAAAGCTACCGGCATGGAGTTGACCGCGCCCAACGTCGAAGCCAGCGACGCCCCCTATTTCGTTGACTTGGTAAAGGACACTCTCCTCACGCGTTACACAGAAGAGCAACTGAATGAGGACGGGCTGCGGATCTATTCCACGCTTGACCCTGAACTCCAATCAGCAGCCGCCGACGCAGTGGCCGCCGGACTCAAAGAGATTGACGACCTGGTCTATAAACAGCGGCGCAAAGTGGTGAAGGTTGGGAAGGGCAAGAATGCGAAGACTGAGAGCACCGTGCGCAGCGGTCCCATACCGCAGGTGGCGCTTGTGGCCCTGAATCCCGACACGGGCGAGATCCTCGCGCTTGTGGGCGGACGCAACTACGGGCAAAGTCAATTGAATCATGCCGTGGCCCAGCGTCCTACGGGTTCAATCTTCAAACCGTTCGTCTTTGCCGCGGCCGTTAACACGGCCATCACGGGTGACGAGCCGGTTTTCACCGCGTCCTCGCTGGTCGACAACACGCCTACCACTTTCTACTACGAAGACAAGGTGTATGAGCCGCGCAACTATCAGGACAAATACAACGAGATTGTGAATGCCCGCTTTGCCCTAGCCCATTCCTTGAACAATGCCACGGTCCGGATTGCGGAGCAGGTGGGCTATGAGAAGGTAGTCGCGCTGGCACAGTCCGCCGGCATCCAAGGCGTGAAGGCAACTCCCGCCATGGCGCTGGGCGCATATGACGCTACTCCCGTTGAGATGGCGGGCGCCTACACCATCTTTGCCAACCAGGGTGTACGGGCCACCCCCATGATGATCACTTCCGTGCGTGATTCCAAGGGAGAAGTTGTGGAAGATTTTCATGTCCAGAAGAAACCGGTATTAGATCCGCGCGTAGCATACGTGATGACCAACATGCTGGAAGCCGTCATCAACAATGGGACGGCTGCCGGAGTCCGCGCCCGCGGTTTTGGCGCCCCCGCGGCGGGCAAGACCGGCACCTCGCATGACGCCTGGTTCGCCGGATACACCAGCAACCTGTTGTGCGTGGTGTGGGTGGGTTATGACGACTACACCGACCTAAAGCTGGAAGGCGCCAAGACCGCCGCCCCCATCTGGGCAGAGTTTATGAAGAAGGCCATCAAGCTGCCGGCGTATGCGAATCCCAAGCCGTTCCCGAAGCCGGATGGCGTCGTCAGCCTCACGCTCGACAAAGTGACGAACCGCATCGCGACCGCCACTTGTCCGGACGATTATGTCGCCGCTTTCGTAGCCGGCACGGAGCCCCGTGAGACTTGTGACCAGTCGAATGACCAGCGCGGCTTCTTCTCGAAGATTTTCGGCATTGGCGCGAAACCTTCCGGCCCGGGTGCGGTGTCCAATGGGAATCAGCCGACCTACGGGCAGTCCTCAACCCCGGCCCAGCCCGCCATCACTACCGCCGAGCCGGAAAAGAAGAAAAAGAAGGGTTTCTGGGGGCGATTGTTTGGTGGCGGCGATGATGACGACGATAAGAAAGACGAAAAAAAGAAGCCAGAACCGCCTAAAATAGCGCCGACGGCTGCTGCACCGCGAAAATCTCCGCAATAGCAGCGACCGGTCGCCTGGTACTGGGAGGAAAGACATATGTACGCCCCCCGCTGGTCACAGAAGTACTTTTCGCTCGCCCTCTTTTGCCTTGCTCCGTTGATCGCCTTCGCTCAGGAACCCGTAATCACCGCCTCTGGCGATACTGTGACTGCGCCTTCCCAGCTTCGGCAGGCCGCGCCGCCGGAAGCCAATCTTACAGCGAAGGAACTGGAAGACCGCGCCGACGCCTTCCGCATGCAAAAGGCTTTTGCCGACGCTCTCGATTACTACCGTGCCGCCATTAAAAAGCAGGAGACCTCGCAACTGCATAACAAGGCGGGCATTGCGCAACTTCAATTGTTGCGTCATGACGATGCCAAGAAAAGCTTTCAGCGCGCCGTCAAGCTCGACAAAAACAATGCCGAAGCCCGCAATAATCTCGGCGTGGTGTACTACATCCAGCAGAACTACCGTAAGGCGGTGAAGGAATACAAGAAGGCCATCCAACTCAAGCAGGAGTCAGCCAGTTTTTACAGCAACCTGGGCACCGCCGAGTTCTCCCGCAAAGAATATGAGAAGGCCAGTGTCGCTTACCTTAAGGCGCTGGAGATCGACCCGGACGTCTTCGAGCGGAGAAGCAATATTGGCGTGCAGATGCACATGGCGTCGCCAGCCGACCGAGCGGGCTATCACTACACCATTGCCCGGATGTTTGCCTCAAAGGGCGATGCCGACCGCTGCCTGTTGTACCTGCGCAAGGCCATGGAAGAGGGCTACCCGGAGATCGGTAAAGTCTACAAAGAGAATGAGTTCTCAGGCGTGCGCAAAGACCCGCGCTTTACCGCTTTGATGGAACAAAAGCCGGTGGCTATCCCGCAATAAATTTTGGGGACTGCGCGACTTTTTCCCGGAATATACGTCTATTCAGTAAGTGGCGGCATCATGCTCTGGGGCAGGATGTCGCTCTTAGCCTCCGTAGATCAGGGAAGAGAACGCCTGCCGATGGGAACTCGGCAGGCGTTTGGCTTTTGAGTCAGGCTTTAGGGCGGCAGGCGTTGGGCTTCAAGCGCAAACGTCAAATTACACTTGCTTCTGTGCGGCTGGCCGGCTGGTGATGTATTCATCCACAATCTTCTTGAGCCGGCCTTGGGCGCGCAATATATATTCGACCGCATCGCGCGCTGCGCCTTCACCGCCCTTGGATGGCGTCACGTAGTGGGCCTCGTCCAGCACTTCCTTACGCGAATTCTTGACGGCCATGGCCAAGCCGCATTTGCGCATGGCGGGTAGATCCACAATGTCGTCGCCGAGGAACGCGATCTCTGAAAGTTTCACCTTCTCCGCCGCCGCGATCTTTTCCAGGGCCAGGGTCTTGTCCGCCTGGCCTTGATACACATGATCGATCTTCAGGTCGCGCGCGCGGAGTGCGACGACTTGCGACATCCGTTTGGTGACGACTCCGGTCTTCAAGCCCGCCAACCGCGCCAGCGTGATTCCCGTGCCGTCGTGCGCGTGAAAGCCTTTGGATTCCGTGAAGTCGGGGCTGGAAATCGAGAAGCCGCCCTGATCGGCGACGGCCTCGAGCGCGGCGGCATCCACCGGGCCCTTCCCGCTGCCTGCCAACGCCGGAACGATCCAGATGGTGCCGTCTGTTAGGACTCCGTCTACGTCAAACAG
>DATLCI010000117.1:0-5237 GCA_035526435.1 Terriglobales bacterium | reverse complement strand
CACGCTGCTGCCGCAGGCGGCCCGCATACGCAAGGAAGTGCCCTTCCAGCCGCTGTTCGATCGCTGGAACCAGGCGGCGATGTCCATCAGTGGCGGCCCGGGGGCGCAGGTCGCGGTACCCTCTGACCAACCGGCTTACCTCTCTGACCTGCAGGCCACCGTCGAGAACGTCATGAAGTCGAACGGACAGAAGAAAGACAAATAAGTTTTTTAAGGATTCAAATGAGCGGGTGGGAGAGATCCCATCCGCTTTTTGCTTGTGGTCCCTGGCTGCAAAATAAAAACGCCCGGCACTTGGCCAGGCGTTGTGGTTTCCTTCGCAGCTAGCCTCAGATCCGCATCGGCATCACGATGTAGCGATATTTGTAATCATCCCCCGTATCGTTGGGACGCAACTGCCCCGCCGACTGCGCGTCCTTCAACTCGACTCGCACTTCGCCGGTGTTCGTCACCTTCAGGAAGTCGAGCAGGTATTGTGAGTTGAAGCCAATGACCATCGGCTCCGCATCGTAGTTGGTCTCGATCGAATCTTCTGACTCACCCGAATCCGTCGAAGATGACGACACCCGCAGCTCGTTCTTCTCGAGCTTCACGCGTATGGCGCCGGAGCGTTCGTCGGCGAATTGCGCCACGCGCTGGATGGCGCCCGCAAGGTCTTCGCAGCGCAGCGTGACCGACTTGCTGTTGTCCTTCGGCAAAACAGCTTCGTAATTCGGAAATTGTCCGGTCAACTGGCGCGACGTCAACACCCGTCCCCCCACGCGGAAGAAGAGGGTGGAATCATCTTTGGCAAAGTCAACAGTATCCACGTCGGCGCTGTTCAGCAGTGAGTAGAGTTCCGCCATCGCTTTTTTGGGAACCAGGGTCTTCATCTCGCCGGAGACGCCCGCGAAGCGCGCCGCGGTGTTTTCAATGTGGGAGAGCCGATGTCCATCCGTCGCGACCATTGTGAGTGATTCCGCTTTGATCACCATCAGCGCGCCGTTCAGCGTGTAGCGCGATTCTTCTGTGGAGATGGCGAAGATGGTCTTTGAGATCAATGTGCGCAGCACTTGGGCGGGCAGCTTTAGCGCCAGGTTCTCCGGGAAGGTTGGCACTGCGGGAAAGTTGGCGCGCGCCATGCCCACCATCTTGGTATTTGACCGGCCGCTGCGGATCTGCACCCAATGGTTCTCCATCAGCTTGATGGAGATATCGCCATCGCCCAGCAGTCTTACGTAGTCATAAAGCTTGCGCGCAGGGATGGTGCAGGAGCCGTCTTTCTTTACCTTGGCCGCGCATGACGTTCGTAGGCTGAGGTCAAGATCGGTGGCGGTGATGGCGAGCTTGCCGTCGGTGGCTTCAAACAGGAAGTTGGAAAGAATGGGGATGGTGGTCTTGCGCTCCACCACCCCTTGCGTCGCCGTCAACTCTTTCAACAGTTCCGCTTTACTTACGCTGATCTCCATCGCTGTCCCCTGAAGACTGGAGGCTGAGGTTTCTGTCCCTACACTGCTGGTTGCCATCTTAGACCTCATTTTACAAGGGACTAGTACTCCCTTGTTTGGGCGGTGCCGTCGCCTTTACGTTTACTTATATCAAAAGAACTACTACATAAAAATAGTAGTAACAGTAGGGCGGGTGGAAAACTGGAAATCTAGCGCCAAACTGCTGCCACCGCGTCCTGCCTAGCCTAAACCTTTACCGAAACCGGTACCGAACTCATCCACCCCGCGCGGGTAACTGGTACTTAATACTAATTCGCCGCGCTTCTTAACACTCTCCACACCCTTCCACATTCAGCAGCGAGGAAATCACCCCGCAGAGCGTGGAAATCAAAGCCCAAACCGCACAGGACTAGGTCAGATGCTCGGTCAATTGATTGAGCACCCTGTTCAAATCCTTGTCAGTCTTGCGCAGCTCCACGATCTTTTCTACCGAGTGCATGACCGTGGTGTGGTGCTTGCCGCCAAACTGTCTTCCGATCTCTGGCAATGAACACTCCGTCAACTGCTTGGCCAGATACATCGCGATCTGGCGGGGGACGACCACGGCGCGCGCATTGTTCTTCGCCTTGATCTCCGCCACGCGCATCCCAAACTGTTCGGAGACCGCCTTCTGGATGCTCTCGATCGTGATCTTGCGCGCTTGCGAGTCGATAAAGTTACGCAACACCTGCTGGGCCATGCTCAGCGTCACATCCGTGCCGGTCAGTGAACAGTAAGCGACGAGGCGGATCAGCGCGCCTTCCAGCTCACGCACATTTGTCCGCACGTTCTGCGCGATGAACAGCGCTACGTCGGTCGGCAGCGTCACTTTTTCTGACTCCGCTTTCTTCTGCAGGATGGCGACTTTCGTCTCCAGGTCTGGCGGCTGGATGTCGGCGATCAAGCCCCACTCGAAGCGGCTGCGCAGCCGGTCTTCGATCTCACTCAACTCCTTGGGCGGACGGTCGCTGGCGATCACGATCTGCTTCGATTGCTCGTGCAGCGCGTTGAAGGTATGGAAGAACTCTTCCTGGGTGCGCTCCTTGCCCGCCAGGAACTGGATGTCGTCGATGAGCAGCACATCCACATTGCGGAACTTGTCGCGGAAGCTGGTCATCTTGTCATAGCGCAACGAGTTGATCATCTCGTTGGTGAATTTTTCGCTCGAGAGGTAGCAGATGGAGGCGTGCGGCATCTGCTTCTTCACCTCATGACCGATCGCCTGCATCAAGTGCGTCTTGCCCATGCCCACGCCGCCATATAAAAAGAGTGGGTTGTAGGCCTTGGAGGGCTTCTCCGCCACGGCTTGCGAGGCGGCATGAGCAAACTGGTTGCCGGAGCCGATTACAAAGTTCGTGAAGGTATAGCGCTGGTTGAGCTGTGCGGCGGTGTCCCAATCGAATTGTCCCTGCGATCCCGGACGGGCAGCCGCGCGCGGAACGGAAGATGCCGACACACTCGAGGGCGCAAACCCGCCCTCCGGCCGCACGTTCTCGGCCTTGGGCGGCGCGGTGGGGTCTTCTTCCGCGGTAACGAACTGCACATCCTTGAATTCCAGGGCGAGCTTGTCCATCGCCTCCTGGATCAGGTCAGCATACTTGTCGCCGATATGGCGGAACTCCGGCGTAGGCACGCGAACAAAGAGAATGTCTCCGTTGAGATGGCTGAAGCGCGTGGGCTTGAGCCAGGTGTCATAGGAGTGGCGGTTGATCTTTTTTTCCAGGGCGCTGAGGATCTGGACCCAGGGGTTGGCAGTGGAGGCAGCAGTAGACGTCAATGACATGGGTTACCGGCTCGATCGTTCCCCGCGTGTACGCACGCGGTGTATGAATGCGTGGTTCTCATCGCAATGCGGAAGTGAGTGCATCTACTCACGCCGCGCGACGTTTGAAACTTGAGTTGCGGCCATCGCTGGTTGGCGGCGGCAAAAACTTTTTGGATTCAGGGCAGAACTGTTTTGATTTTTTCTGAAAGAAACTGATGGGCATACTAGCACGAAGATTTCTCGCGGTGGAAAAGTTCCGCAGACTTTTTTACCTGAGTTTTTTATTCTTCCTGTCTTAAAAAATGTTCCGCGTCAAGTAGCAAAAAGTACAATGCCGCGAGAGTGGTGCAGTGTGCGCGGGAGCGGTTTTTTCGAAAAGTTTGCGGAGTGTCCTGATCTCAATGCCGTACTTCCTCATTGTTCCGCAGGGATCGTTCCGATGATCTTGATCGGGCCGCTCTTTTTTCAGAAGATCGAGGCGATTCTCTGTCAGGTTCCGCGGCCACTCGTCTGGCTGAATTACCTTTTAACCTTTGCCGCAGCTTGGGCGGGTGTGCGTGTGTCGATAAGCTGGGTCGCGAGCGCGGATGGCCAGAATGAGAGCTGTTTCCGGGAAACGGGAAACCAGAAACGGGAAACCTACCCCCCAATTGCCCGATTCCGCCCTTATCCTTTATACTTCTAGTTTGCCCAGTGCCAAATAATCGCAGTAGGAGTGCAGTACTTTTATGCCCAAGCGTACATTTCAACCGAACCGCCGTCGGCGGTCTAAGACCCACGGCTTCCGTTCGCGGATGAAGACCAAGAGCGGAGCGGCTGTGCTCTCCCGTCGCCGCGCCAAGGGACGCAAGAAGGTCTCCGTTAGCGCCGGTTTCCGGGACTAGCTGCCGATAGTTGTAGAAACAAAGGCTTAAGCTTAAAGTTCGGTTCGCGAGGGCCGGTTCCGGCCCTGGTCCAATTGGAAGACTTCATCCCAGCCAGATCCGATTCCCAGAACTTGATCGCTAAACCCAACATCACCCGGGCAGGACAACGTCATCGCTGTGACCGGTAGCCAATCGCCAATCCGAAATCCACAGGCATCCACCGCGGTTTCGCATCGCGCTGGCGGCGACCGGCTGCCCTTTGCCCGCGGCTCGCGGCTGCTCAAGCACGCGGACTTTCAAAAGGTGTACGAGCAGGGCCGACGCCAGTTCTCCGCCAACATGACCTTCTTTTATCTGTTGCAGCCGGACCAGCCGCCCTTTACCGCCGAAGTCGGATTCACCGTCGGCCGCGTGATGGGGCCTGCCGTGGTGCGGAATCGTATCCGCAGAAGGATGCGCGATGCGGTTCGTCACCACCTGCCGGCCTTGGATCGAGAACTCGGGAGCCGTCAGCTCTCGGCGGAAGTCGTCATCAATCCCAAAAAAGGCGCTCTGAAGGCGGAGATGGAAAAGCTGCGCGGTGAAGTTGCAAAGGGATTTCAGGCGATTGCCGCCGGAACTCCGGGTGCCGCCGATCCTGCCGACAACCAGCGCCCCCATAAAAAGCGGAGCAGTCGATGAAAGAGTTGCTGCTCGCCGCCTTGCGCGGATACAAGCGCTTTATCTCACCGATGTTCTCACCGGCTTGCCGCTTCGTCCCCACTTGTTCTGACTATGCCGCCGAAGCCATCGCTCGCCACGGCGCTTTTTTCGGTACGGCGCTGGCATTCTGGCGCATCCTCCGCTGCAACCCGATCTCCCGGGGCGGTCTGAACCTGGTCCCACTCAAGTTCGTAGGTCATCAAAATCAATCGCAGGCGGTTGGATGCTCCCATGTCGAGCATGCCGGCCGGCCATGCTCATAACGGTAGGCATCATTGTCGGAATTTAAGAACCCGAATCAAGATCCGGACGCGCAAAAAAGACTCATCATCGTCTTTGCCCTCACCTTCCTCGCCATCATCATCAGTCAGCAGCTGATGGAGCGGTATGGCCCGAAGCCTGCGCCGAAGACCGCGCCGACGCAGACCGAAGCAACAG
>DATLCI010000114.1:0-3021 GCA_035526435.1 Terriglobales bacterium | reverse complement strand
TCGATTTCTCCCAGCACAATATCTATGCTCCCGATCGCCGCCACTACATCGGCCAGCAATTTGCCTACACACATCGTGTCCAGAGCCTGCATGTTGGCGAAAGAAGGTGAGCGCATGTGCACGCGATACGGCTTCGCGGTGCCGTCGCTGACTACGTAATAGCCCATCTCGCCACGTGGCGACTCTACCGCCTGATAGACCTCGCCCGGGGGTACGGCAAAACCCTCCGTGACGATCTTGAAGTGGTAGATGAGCGCCTCCATCTGCGTCTTCATCTTTTCGCGGTCGGGCAGCACCACCTTTGGCGCATCCATCTTCACCGGACCTTCCGGCATGCCGTCCAGCGCCTGCTTTACCATCCCGATCGACTGCCGCATCTCTTCAATGCGGACCATGTACCGCGTGTAGACGTCGCCACCCGTCGCCACCGGTACTTTGAACTGAAATTTGTCATAGCTGGAATAGGGCATATCGCGCCGCAAGTCCCAATCCACGCCGCTGGCGCGAAGGGTCGGCCCGGTTACACCCAGCGCGATGGCATCTTCGGCCGTGATGTGCGCCACACCCTTGGTGCGGCCCATCCAGATGGTATTCGCGGTCAACAGCCCTTCGTATTCGTCCACCTTTTCATTGAACGTCGACGCGAACTTCTTCACTCGGGTAAAGAAATCGAGGGGCGGCTCCATGGAAAGTCCGCCAATGCGGAAGTAGGAAGTCATCATCCGCTGTCCCGCTACATTCTCAAAGATGCGGAGGATCTCTTCACGCTCGCGGAAGCAGTAAAGGAACACCGACATCGCGCCCATATCCAGCGCTTGCGTCCCCAGCCAGACCAGGTGCGACGCGATGCGGGTCAGCTCATTGAGCAGCACACGGATCCACTGCGCTCGCGCCGGCGGCTCCATCTCCAAAAGTTTTTCTACGGCCAACACGTAGCAGAGGTTGTTGGTCATCGGACACAGATAATCGATGCGGTCCGTAAGCGTTACCACCTGCTGGTAGAACTTCGCTTCGCAAGTCTTTTCAATGCCGGTGTGCAGGAAGCCGATGTCCGGCATCATCCGCACTACGCGCTCGCCGTCGATCTCCAACAGCAGTCGCAACACGCCGTGCGTCGACGGGTGTTGCGGCCCCATGTTGAGGATCATCGTTTTGTCTTGCGTCATCTCCGCGGAAGCGGTGAAGGAAAGGTTACCCATTAGCGGAAGCCCTCCACCGGATAATCCTTGCGCAGCGGGTGGCCTTCCCAATCGATCGGCATCATCAGCCGACGCATATCCGGATGGCTCAGGAACCGGATACCGAACAGGTCAAAGATCTCGCGCTCGAAGAAGTTCGCCGCCGGCCATACGCTGGTGATCGACTCCACTACCGCATTGTCGCCCTCGAGCTTTACCTTCAACCGCACCCGCTCTTTCAATGGGTGCGACAGCAGGTGATAGGCCAGGTGAAACCGCGGCTCGGTAGGGAACCAGTCCGCGCATGTCACGTCAGAGAAGAAGTTGAAGTCCGGCTTCAGGACGGCGCATCCCTCGCGGATGTATTCACGCCCTATATATATAGATAGCTCGTTACGGTCGAATTTTGCTCCGATCACCGCTTCAGGCTTCCAACTCAACAACTTAGCCAGTGCGGGATGCGTTTTTAGCTGCTCAATGTCATTGATGGCATTGGGCCCCTGGTTGACCATCAGTTGGCCTCGCTCTCATCCGTGCGGTTCCAGTCCAGCGCGCCCTTCTTCCATATATAGAAGAAGCCCACCAGCACAATGCCCAGGTACACCATCATCTCGCCAAAGCCGAACATCCCGTATTTCCGGGTCAGCTCGCGATACACCACCGCCCACGGAATCATGAAAATGGCTTCCACGTCGAACAGGATGAACAGCATCGCCACCAGGTAGAAGCGCACGGAGAAGCGGTGTTGCGCATCGCCCGTCGGCGTCATGCCGCATTCATACGCCTGCATCTTCACGCGGCTGTACTTCCGCTGTCCCAGGATCGCCGACAGCACGATCATTCCCGTGGCAATACCAGTGGCCGTGATGATCTGCATCAGTAACGGCGCGTAGGCGGTTAAGTGGTTGTCTGCCATAAAGTTTGCTGGTATATACTGGGCGCAACAAATGGATGCGAACCTTCGACTATAAAAGTCGGCTCTCACAGGTGTCAAGCGTTGTGAGGGTGAAGCGGAGAAAAACTTCGAGCGCCAAGTTTCGCATCGCAGTAAGGCCGCTTATGGGCGGCCATTCGTTTGCATTGATGCCGCCCGTTATGGGCCTCTACCCCCATGATCTTCGGCTTTAACACCGACGTAAAAGCGGCGGACAATGTCGTCTATCACGTGCAAAGCGAAGCGCGCGTGAATGACCTGCTCCTCCAGACGCAGATCTTCGTCAAAGGACACTGCATCGGCAAGCGCGCCTCCTCGTACGCCGAGCTCGCTGTCCAGCCTGACTTCTCCACGGAAGCCATGCATGAAATGCTCAAGGCCCAGCACAAGCTGATGCTGGAAGGGGTGAAGGCCGGAAAGATGCAGGAACTGTTCTGCTCTGACGGTGAAGTCCAAGACGTCAACGCCGGTGGACTCGCCGTGAAATGGCTTAACTCCGACGCGACCTTCGGCGCCGCGCCTCTCGTCCTCAAGCTACTAGTCAACGATCGCGGCCAGCCCGCCGAGGGCGCGCTGCTCACCTCGCGGCTCAGCCTGGAGCAGGATGCTCACATCCACTCGCAATCCATGACTGAGGCGGACGGCACCGCCGACCTCGAGATCCAAGTCCCTGCCGACGCCGGAGCTGAACTAACCGTACTCGTCCGCGCCAAGACCGGCGACGAAGGCGCCGCCAAATCCATCACCCGCAAATTCCGTATCAAGCGCGCTTAGTCTTCTGCAATGACCCTCACCATTAACGGCGAATCCCGCTCTACCAGCGCCAGTACTCTCGCGGCGCTCATCGAATCTCTCGGCATGAAATCGGACCGCGTCGCGGTGGAACTCAACCTGGAGATCGTGCCGCGC
>DATLCI010000107.1:0-12861 GCA_035526435.1 Terriglobales bacterium | reverse complement strand
TCGATAAAGTGATCGGGCTCCTGGCCGTATTTCAACGTCACTTCGGTCGTGCTGCGCCAGCGGTCCGGCTCCGGCCCCAGGTAGACGACCTGTGCAGCGCCCTCCCGCAAGAAGCTCGGCATGGTGTTCGGGACCCTCTGGACCGCCACCCGGTTGATCATGGTGTGGCCTTCATTGCCCCACGCGCCGACGATGTCGCCCCAAAAAGCGGCGACACCCAGCACAACCACAACCGCCAGCGCGACGACGCGAACACGTTTCATGCTATTCACCATTCACCCCAGTAGAGTCGGTGGAATCTGCTGGGGATTATAATGGACGCAGGTTTCCGACCGTCTGCGCCTGTGAGCATACTCTGGCCAGGACGGCGTGTCCGCGATGCGAGCAGCAGATGCGGACGAGGGCCCCGGGGGAAACGCCGGCGCCTCCCGCGCGCGATATGTGTCGCGTGCCTTGGAAAGGGACCTCACGCCGCCGGCGGATCGCGCCGCAGCGTCTTCCTCCCTTCCCTGCTCGAAACTCCAAGAACTATGCCACTGACCGACAAATTCGGCCGCGCGATCACGGACCTGCGCATCTCCATCACCGACCGGTGCAACTACAAGTGCGTTTATTGCCGCACGGGCAATGAGGGCGCGCAGTATGCCGACCTGCCGCTGCAAGACTACCTGCGCATGGTGCGCATCCTGGTCGGGCTGGGCGTGGAGAAGGTGCGCATCACCGGCGGTGAGCCGCTGTTGCGGCATGACGTGGTGAAGTTCGTCTCTGAGTTGAACAGCTTGCACACAGTCACCGGCCAGCCGCTCGACATTGCGCTCACCACCAACGGACACCTGCTCTCCGACCTGGCGCAGCCGTTGAAAGATGCGGGCCTCACGCGGGTCACCGTCAGCATGGACGCCGTTGATCCCGAGCGCTTTGCGCGCATCACCCGCGTGCACAATGGATTCGAGAATGTGCTGGCGGGCATCCGCGCCGCACGCCGGGCGGGCCTTGATCCCGTGAAGGTGAACTGCGTGCTGCTGCGTGGCTTCAATGACGACCAGATCCCGGCCTTCGGCCGCTTCGCGCGCGAAGAAGGAGTCGTGCTGCGCTTCATTGAGTTCATGCCGCTGGAAGAGGACCGCGTGTGGTCACCGGAGATCGTGGTGAAACTGGATGAGATCCTCGCCCGCATGGCGGAGTTTATGCCGCTGAAGGAGATCGCGCACGCTCCCAGTGAGACGGCCCGGCGCTATGTCTTTGCCGACGGCATCGGCGAGATCGGCATCATCGCGCCGGTATCGCACCCCTTCTGCGGACACTGTAGCCGCATCCGCATCACCTCGGACGGCAAGATCCGCACCTGCCTGTTCTCCCAGGTGGACCACGACCTGCTCGGGGTAATGAAGCGCAGCACGGACGAGGTCACGGCGCGCTACATCCGCGGCGTGGTGGAAAAGAAGGAGGCGCGGCACCATATCGGCGAGCCGGACTTCCAGAAACCCTCTCGCAGCATGGTGCATATCGGCGGATGACTCGGTGTCCGACCCTTGCCTCACAAAAAAATGAACTTTTTGCCCGATTCCGGGTTTCCTATCACGAGGCCGTCCGTCTAAATAAGTCAAAGACCCCAAAGACTTTGCGCCGGTTTCAATCGTATTCTTAATCTATCTCTACCCGAACTTGAGAGGACCCATGAAGAAGCTACTGACCTGCTCCACCGTGCTGCTGTTCTCGCTATGCGCGTTGGCGCAGGATGCTCCGAAACAAGACGCCAGACCCGATGGCGAGAACCGTCCGCGTCGCATGGAGATGCGGGGCCCCGGCACCGCCGGCACCATCACTGCCATTGAAGGCCAGACCATCAAGCTAAAGACGATGAACGGCGGCACCGCCACCGTGAAGCTCACCGACCAGACCAAGTTCAACAAGGACCGTCAGGAAGCTAAGTTCTCTGACTTTAAAGTCGGCGACATGATCATGGTCCGCGGCGAAGAGGCGGGCGAGAACACTTACACCGCGAACATGGTATTCGGCGGCACGCCTGGCGCCGGCGGTGGTGGCATGATGCAGATGATGTCCGAAGGTATGGGCAAACAGTTCATCGCCGGAAAAGTAGAAAAGGTCGAAGAACTGAAGCTCACCATTGCCCGCATTGACGGTCAAACCCAGGTCATCGAAGTCGACGAGAACACCTCCTTCCGCAAGCAGGGCGAGAGCATCACGCTGGCGGACATCAAGGTGGGCGATCAAGTGATGGGACGTGGCGCATTGAAGAACGGCGTGTTCGTTCCCGCGACGCTGAACGTTGGCATGATGCCCGGAATGCGGATGGTAAGCCCCGGCGCTGGAGCTGCCGCCGAACCGAAGAAGCCTGACCAGAAATAACTGACACGAAACGGAAACTGATGAAGCAACGTATTCTGGCCACACTCGCGCTGGTCTGCCTAAGCCTATCTGCCTTCGCTCAGGGAAACCCTGCGCCCACGATTCCCGGCCCGTCGGCTCCGGCCGCAGGGCCGGTCATCGGCGAGATCACCGGATCCGTAAAGTCGGGCTCCACTCCCATGCCCGGTGTTTCTATCACCGCCTCCAACACGCTGACGGGCCGCAAGGTCTTCACGTCAACGGACGCAGATGGCAAATATACGCTGCAGGTCACGGGCAAAGGCCGCTATGTGATCAAAGCGGAGTTGCCGGCGTTCGCCGCGGCCACGAAAGAAGCCGTCGTGAACGAAGCCACCCCCAAGCACACCATTGATATGGAGATGATGCTGTTCTCGCGCGCACAGGCGGCAGCCGCGCAGCAACAGGCGCAACAGCAGCAAGCCATCAGTTCGCTGGCCGGCCGTGGCTTCCAGAATCTTGGACTGACCCAGGGCGAAGGTATGGGAGAAGCAGGCTCCGCGCCCGCGGGTCCGGCGGGAGATGTGGGCGGCGGACTTCCGGCTGCCGCCATGGGTGGCGATGCCGCGACGGAATCGGTTTCTATTGCCGGGAATATGGGACGCACCGAAAGCATGGGCTTTGATAGCGATGCCATGCAGGACCGCATACAGGAGATGCGCGACCGCATGGATCGTGGCGACATGAGCATGGGCGGCGGTGCCGGTGGGCCGGGGATCATCATGATCGGACCGGGCGGCGGTGGTGGCGGCGCGGGTGGGGGCGGAAATATCAGCATCGGCGGTGGTGGGGGCCCCATGATCATGATGGGCGGCGCACCCGGTGGTGGAGGACGTGGCGGCGCCGGTGGCCGCGGACGCTTCAACATCAACCAACCCCATGGCGCTATCTCTTACAACGTGGGCTCGTCCGTGCTGGATGCACGGCCCTATTCCCTTACCGGGCAGCAGGCGGAGAAGCCGGACTACACCCAGCACCGCATCATGGCCAGCATTGGCGGGCCTCTGAATATTCCCCGGATCTACAACGGCGGCGCCAAGACTTTCTATTTTGTGAATTATTTCGCGAACATTGCCGCTAATCCTTTCGATGTGTTTTCCACCGTGCCCACGGCGGCGGAACGCGCCGGTGACTTCTCCTCAACGGTGATCCGCTCCGGACCCAACGCCGGCCAGCCGGTGGTCATCTACGATCCGCAGACCGGATCGCCGTTCCTGAATAATCAGATCCCGGCAGGACGCATCAACGGGGCGGCTTCAGGACTGCTGCGGTTCTTTCCCGGCGCCAACCAGGCCGACAACATCCAGAACTTTCATCGGGTCACTTCTTCTGACTCCATCGCGCACAACGTGAACTTGCGCCTGATCCACAACTTTGGCGGCGGCGGGCAAGGCGGTGGAAATCCGCTGGCCGCGTTGATGGGCGGACGCAACAGCGTGAACTTTGGCTTCAATTACCGCACCAGCGAAAACAACATCAGCAATTTTTCGCCGGAGCTCGGCGGCACCGGCCACGCGAATGGCATGAACGTGAACGCAAGCTGGGTGAAAGGCATCAAGAAGATCACCAGCCGGCTCAGCTTCAATTACAACCGGAACGAATCGCGGAACCAGAACCTTTACGCTGGGATTGAGAACATCGAGGGAAATCTCGGCATCGCGGGAGTTTCCACTGACCCCTTCGATTGGGGCGCGCCCACGCTTTCGTTCACCAACCTCAGCACCATCCGCGACCTGAATCCCGCCATGCGGCAGGATGCTTCCTACCAGATCTCAGAGAACGCTTCCCTGCGCTACAAAAAGCACAACCTGCGTTTCGGCGGCGACTATCGGCGGACCAGCCTCAACGTACGATCGAATCCGAATCCGCGCGGGTCGTTCACCTTTACCGGATTCTCTACCGCGCGGACGACGCTGGTGAGTGGAGTTCCGGTCCGCACTCCCGGCACCGGTTATGACTTTGCGGACTTCCTGCTGGGGCTGCCGCAACAGACCGGATTGCAATTCGGCGCGAACAACTACAACTTTAACGGCAACAACTACAGTTTGTTCTTCCAGGACGATTGGCGGATAAGCACCAAGCTCTCGTTAAACCTGGGACTGCGGTATGAGTACGTAGGACCTTTGACCGAAACGAACGACCGCCTGGTCAACCTGGATGCAGCGGGAGGTTTCACTGCGGTAGCCCCGGTCTTTCCGGGAGCCACCGGGGCTTTTTCCGGCACATTCCCGAAGAGTTTGGTGAACCCGGACCGCAACAACTTTGCGCCCCGCGTGGGGATCGCGTGGACTCCGCTGGCAAAAACGGTCATCCGCGCTGGCTATGGCATCAACTACAACGTCGGCGCGTATTCGGCGTTCGTACAGCAGCTTGCCTTCCAGCCGCCATTCTCGAACACGTCCACCAATGTGACTTCGGCGGCAAATACTTTGACGCTGCAAAATGGCTTTCCTGCCACCACTGGACTTCTGACCAACAACTTCGGCGTCGATCGCGATTATCGCCTGGGCTACGTGCAAACCTGGAACCTGGACACCCAGCGCGAATTACGACCGGGCCTGGTGCTCAACGTGGGCTACAACGGCGCCAAGGGCACGCGGCTTGATATGCAGCGCGCGCCGAACCGCACGCCCACCGGACTGCGTATTCCCGGAGTGCAGGCGTTCCTGTGGCAATCGTCGGAGGCGGCTTCGATCCTGCATAGCGGCTCCTTGCGGTTGCGCAAGCGTATGCAGAAGGGCATCTCGATCGGCGGTTCGTATACGTTCTCGAAATCCATCGACAACGCCTCCAGCATCGGGGGCGGGGCTACGGTGGTCGCGCAGAATGATCTTGATCTCGCCGCGGAGCGCGGGCTATCAAGCTTCGATCAGCGGCATCGCGCGAACATCGACTACACCATCGAGCTTCCGTTCGGCACCAACAAGCGCTGGCTCTCGACCGGCAATGCCGCGGGCAAGATTTTCGGTGATTGGACCATCCAGGGCGGCATGAACGCGCGTTCGGGAACGCCCTTCACCGCGCGGGTCATCGGCGGCTTTGCCGACGTCGCCGGGGGCGTGAACGGTACGCTCCGGGCCAACGTTACCGGAGCGCCCATCAGCATCAGCGATCCTACCGCTGCTCTCTTCTTCAATACCGCGGCGTTCGTGGTTCCGGTAAGCGGCCAATATGGCAATGCCCGCCGCAATACCATCATCGGCCCGGGCGCCGTGACCTTCGATATGGGACTCAACAAGAGCCTGCCCTTGAAGGACACGCGCGCGCTCAACTTCCGCATGCAGGTGAGCAACCTCTTTAACCACGGTAATTACACCGGCATCGATGCGGTGGTGAATTCGCCCTCGTATGGCCGTGTGACTTCGGTGGGCTCGATGCGGCGTATCCAATTCAACACGCAATTCCGTTTCTAGGACAGGGCATTACCTAAAATGAAAGCTTTTTTTTATACCCGCAGATTCCTTGCCCAAGCCGCTTTGTTGGGATTGCTTTGCCCCCTGCTGCCGGCGCAGACACCGGCCCCGTCCGCCAAGCCGGCAGAGCAGCCGCAACGTGACTTCACCTTCAAGGTGACGTCTGACCTGGTGCTGGTGAATGTGGTAGCCCGCGACAAGAAGGGCAACCTCATCACTGACCTCAAGCGCGAGGACTTCACGCTGCTGGAAGACAGCAAGCCGCAGAAGATCTCGAGCTTTGATATCGAAAACACCGAGATGGCAGCGCTGCCGGAAGTAGTGAGCGCGGCCCCCGCCGATGGCGGGCCGGCCCAAGCGGCGACGGAAGCGAAACCGAAAGCGCCAACGGCCAGCATCAATCTCAAGAATCGCCGGTTGATCGTATTGTTTTTTGATTTCAGCGGGATGGAAGAAGAAGAGATCGTGCGCGCGGTGGAAGCGGCGCAGAAATACCTGGATCAGCAGATGACGGCGGCGGACACCGTCGCCATCACCTCATTCTCTTCGTCGCTGATCGTGAACCAGGATTTTACTGCGGACCGCGGAGCGCTGAAGAAGGCACTCGCGCGCTTCACTTCCACCTCCGGCGAGGGCTTTCAGTCGGCGGCTGACGCGGACAGTTCCGGCAACGCCTTTGCTGCTGACGACAGCGACTTCACCAGCTTCAACACTGATCGCAAGCTGCAAGCGTTGCAGTCATTGGCCAAAGGCCTGGCGCGCATTGAGCAGAAAAAGTCGATCATCTATTTCAGCAACGGGGTAAGCAGCAGCGGGCTGGAAAACCAATCGCAACTTCGGGCGACTGTGAACGAGGCGGTGAAGGCGAACGTCGCCATCTACACCATGGACGTGCGCGGGCTGCAGGCGCTGCCCCCCGGCGGTGATGCTTCCACCGGAAGCTCGCGCGGCACGGGAATATTCACCGGAGCGGCCGTGCAAAGCCAGATGGATGCCAACTTTGGCTCGCAGGAGACGCTGACCACGCTTGCCGCGGACACCGGCGGCAAGGCGTTCCTTGATTCCAACGATTTCAACAAAGTATTCGACCGCGTCCAGCAGGATACCTCCGCCTACTACGTACTTTCATTCCGCAGCGCCAACCCTAATAAAGACGGACGCTATCGCAAGATCACGGTGAAGTCGAACCGTCCCGATCTCAGATTGGAATACCGTTCGGGCTATTACGCAGGCAAGGATTTTGCGCATTCCAGCAAGGATGACCGCGAAGAGGCTCTGGAGAAAGAGTTGAACTCCGAGCTGCCGGCGACCGACGTCGCGGTGTACATGGCCGCTTCGTACTTCCGGCGCAACGATGGTCAGTACTACGTGCCCGTTTCGATCGTGGTGCCGGGTTCCGAGATTCCCTTCACCCGTTCCAGTGATGTGGATAAAGCTTCGCTCGACATCATTGGCGTAGTCCGGTTGGGGCAGACCCCTATCCCGGTAGCCAGCGCACGCGAGACGGTAAAGCTGAACGTCCAGGAGAGCCAGAACGTAAAACGCAAGAACGTTCAGTACAACACGGGATTCATCCTGGCGCCCGGCACCTTCCACTTAAAATTTGTGGTGCGCGAAAACCAGACCGGACGCATCGGCTCCTTTGAGACCGACATCACTGTCCCTGACCTGCGCAAGCAGGACAAGAAGAACCCGCTGAAGATGAGCTCCGTAGTGCTCAGTGGGCAAGTGCAGCTCGCGGGCAAGAATTCAAAAGATAATCCGCTGGTGCGCGATGGCAAAGAGATGGTGCCGAACATCACCCACGTCTTCGCCAAGGACCAGCACCTTTATATGTATTACGAGGTTTACGATCCGGCCAAGGCGCCCAAAACGCCCGCTCCGAAGCCGGAGAATGGTCAACTCGCAAAGCCCGAACCGCCCAAAGGCGACGTCCGGGTCATGAGCAGCGTGCAGTTCTTTAATGGCAAGGTAAAAGCGTTTGAAACGCCCTTGATGGAAGTGCGCGAGCTCTCGCCCGAGCGCAGGGCCGCCGCCTTCCAGCTCGATGTGCCCCTCACGCAACTCAAGCCGGGCTATTACACCTGCCAGGTCACGGTGGTGGACGATGCCGCGGGCACGTTCAGCTTCCCCCGGTTTGCCTTGTTGGTAAAGTAAGCCGGTAAAGTACGCCGGTGAGGTAACGCCGCTAGTACTCCACCTTCAACGGACTGGTCTCCCATTCCTTGAAGGCGGCCTTGGCCTCGTCGCGCATCATGCACTCGAGTGGGATCTTGCGTTGGTCGCGGGGTAGTCCGATCTCATCGTAGATGAGTGAATCATCAAAGCCCGCAGCCGCGGCATCTTCTTTTGTATTGCCAAAGAAGACGCGCGCCGGCCGTGCCCAATAAATCGCCGCTAAACACATCGGGCATGGCTCGCAACTGGTGAAGATGTCGCAGCCCGTGAGTTGAAACGTCCCCAAAACTTTGCAGGCTTCACGAATGGCGACCACTTCCGCGTGCGCGGTCGGGTCGTTAGTCGAAGTGACCTGATTCTGTCCCCGTGCGATGACCTTGCCATTTTTTACGATGACGGCCGCGAACGGCCCACCCTTCCCTTCGCGCACGTTGCGCAAGGAAAGTTCAATGGCCTCGGCCATGAACGGATTGGTTCCGGAGCTCACGCTGCGAAGGTACTACACGCTGCGGCAAACGCCAACGTCAGGCTATTGCGGGCTTTGATTCCCTGCCGTGCTCCTATTTCGCCCAGGCGCTGGCATTGAGACATTGCACCACGCCGTCGATGATCTTGCCCAGGCCGTCGCGGAACTTCACGTCATCCACGATGTCGCGGCTGGTGACGGCTTCGGCAATGCCGAGGGCGGACCCCACAAAGGACATGGCGGCTTCTTTTTTGTCATTGCCGCTCTTGCCACCGAACAGCGCCTCAATACCGTGTACCACCGCCGGAATGAACGCGACGCCGCGCAACAACTTTGCTAGAAAATTCATTTTGTTCTCCTTTTGATTTTTGACTCACATTCGGTTGCGAAGCAGATCCAGGCCCACGTGCACGGCGGTAAGCAGCGCGCCCAACAACGCGCCCACTCCGGTCACCCGCTGGACCATGACTTCGTGTTGGTCCACTCGCTGCTCGATCTGCCGAAGACGGCCCGGCTGCCCGTTGCCCAGCAGCGCGCGCATCTCCGCCTTGAGCGTGGCCAGATCGGCCAGCACCTGTTGTTCAAATTCATTCATGTTTGGGGTCCTGACTCTTCCTAGAAGGGATAATCCACATGCAGGGCGGTGGCATTGCGCGAGTAGCGGTGCGGAGTTGCGGTATCGAACTGCCGGATGCAATACGTCTGGATACGCGCCAGCCGCGGCAAGGTGAAGACCTGCGTAGTGAATCGGCCGATCAGGTTGCGGTCCGTCTCCGCGCTCCAGGCAAAGTCCGTGCGCCTGACTTCGACGCCCCCGCCCACCGGCGGCGCCACGCCGCAATCCACGGTGATGGTGGTGGAGGTGATGCCGGTGATCTCCGCATTGGGCAGGTCGGCCAGATTCTCCGCCGCTGCCACCACGTTCTCCAGCGGCTCCCGCAAAATGCCTTTCTCCGCTTCGAATGCCAGAGGCGCGGCAGCGTCATTGGCAAACTTCAGCTTGTAGATGCTGCGGTCTTCCGCGAGATCACGCACCTGGATCTCGACTTCGCGGATGGTGGCAGTGAAGTCGGCGTCGCGCGAAGGTGAGATCACGGAGACGCTTTCCCCCGGCAGCGGGTCGCTGGCAATACCCGAGGGCAGAAAGTCACTCCAGCATTCATAGGTTCCTTGCCAGGCGGGCTGAGTCGCGTCTTCGAGAATGGCCTCGGCCGCGACCGTGCAGTCGGCGGAGTTGCGTGCGGCCGGCTCCACTATGCGGACAATGGCGGTGCGCCGGCCGTTGTCATTGGGGGTTGCCAGCCCGGCAATGCTGGCGGCGTCGATCAACCGCGCGATGGCCCGTCCCGTGGCCCGGTACCGGGCGACCATGGTCTCATTCGGCACCGGCACAAAGGGCGAAAAGAATACGAGCTG
Source organism: Terriglobales bacterium (assembly GCA_035526435.1). Taxonomy (GTDB): domain Bacteria; phylum Acidobacteriota; class Terriglobia; order Terriglobales; family Acidobacteriaceae; genus DATLCI01. The sequence goes on along the minus strand of DATLCI010000107.1, from coordinate 3,000 downwards.
TCCGGAGACCGTGAGGACGCACTCGGCTCCCTCCGCCAACGATCCAACCAGCCGCGTACGCGCCGCTTGCGCGGGGATGGTGCTCCGCACTTCCACGCCGACGATGCGCAGCAGCCGCACAAAGCGGATATTGCCATGCAACTCGCCGGCATTGGCGATGGCGTACGTGCAATGCGATGGAAGGCTGGTGAGCAGGCCGTCAAAGAGCACTACTGAAGCCGCTCCTAATGTCGCGGGATTTGCCGGATCCATCTCATGCACTTCCAGCACAACGCGCGCTGCACTGGCGACGACAACGCCACCCAACCCTCCGCCCGCGACGGACGCCGACGAGTGAAAGACCTGCTGGCGACGATAGGGTTCGGTAGCGTAAATGCGAGTGCTCATTGCGTAGCGGCGTCCGGCAACGATGGTGATCGTCGCCCCCGTTTCGGCTCCGTTGACCATGGCGCGGATGGTTGAGCTTCCGCCAATATTTGCAACACTGAAGCCAGCCACGCAATCCCCGCGCAGAATGCTGCCGTTGTAGAGCCCGCCGATCACGCCTGACGATGGGGACGTAAATTCCACTTCGCCATGCTGCAGATTGAGCGCACCGCCCACCTCAACCAGCTCGATAGCCTTCACCCAGGCCGCGCCGTCACTCCCGCTGCCCCCGTTCATCTGCAAGCGCCCATCAGTCACGCTGAAAACGCCAATGGCGTCTTGTGCGCTCCAAATCCTGGGATCAAGCGCGTCGCCTTGAAACTCTTCTTCGAGCAGCGTGCTGCTTCGCCGCAGAAACGGTGTCTGCGAGAGATTGAAATCGGGGTTGAGCCCGTCGCCGATGAAGTAGTCCTTCACATAAGCGCGTGGCTCGTACCGCCCGAGCAGGATCAGGTCGTTGATGGCGCGCTCCGGCGACGAGATGGAAAGCCGTCGCGGAGAAAAATCAGCATCTGCTTCGTTGAGGGTGTGAGTGATTCCACCCATTGGCGCAAAGCGGATGTCGCCATCAAAGGCGCGGAAGCAGCAACGCGTGCGCGTCGCCAGCCGCTGCATGTGGTCGCGCCATGACAGTTGCGAGGTGGTGGCGAACTGCGGCAGCGTCTCCACCTCCTGCACGCCTGCGGTCGCGAGTCCGCCGCCACCGTCGGCCGCGAGTTGGCGCGCGATCTCGCCGGCGGTGCGCTGCAGAAATGCCGGACGCTGCGGTAAGCGCTGGCGCTCGAACAATACGTCATCGCTGTCCGCAAGGACGCTATGGCGATACACCGCCCCGCTGTGCTGCCATCCCAGGTATTCCATAGCGGGCGATTCTGCTAGATAACCGGTAAACAGCTTGTGGCCATCTTCGCGAACGAGCACGATTCGCGCGCCCGCGGCTGGAGTCGTCACGGAGTTCGCGTCAAAAGCTAACGAACATTCCATGCGCTCGCCCCCGTTCAGCTCGCGGACGATCTTCAGGCTGCTCTCTTCCACCCAGGGCGTGTAGTCGAGCGGACCGGGGCCGCCAAAATTGTCGATGGTCAGCCGCATCAATTCACCGCCGCGTGGGATGCCGGGATGAAACTGCGATAGCACAACACCGGCTGCGAATCATTCGCGTCCGTGGTGGGCAATGCGATCAGGGCAGCATGGAGTGACCACGCATCAAATCCGGCCACCTCTCGCGAACTTTCGCTTGCCGCCGCGCGCGGCTGCAATCGCGGATAGTGATAGAAGATGCGCGCGCCCGTCTCCGACTCCACCACAAACAGCGCCGACCACTCCTGGAAGAAGTCTCCGCCTTCACGGTCCACAAAGCCGATGACCTTTTGCACGGCTGACTCCGCAGGCGGCATGCCCCCGGGCAGAGGCGCGGACAAGACCAGTGCCGCCCCCGTCTTAGACGACACCCGGCCCACGCGGAAGCTCACCCGGCGCCGGTAATCGATGTCGAACTGAACCTCCGCGGGATCGTTTATGTACGCGCCTGCGATGTCGCCTACATAGCCGGTCTGTTGCTGATAGTCGCTGTCCACCACGATGAGGTCACCGGCAGAAAAATCGCTGAGCACACTCGCGCCGACCACGATCTCACTCGCAGAACTACCAGCGAGCACCGCCACCGCCGGACGCGCGGCTGCCCCGGAGGGCGCTGGTCCGGCGCTTTCTGCTTCCCGCAGCAGATTCATCTGCTGGCAGCCCGCGGATATCGCCATCTGCAGCTTGCCCCAGTCGAGGAAATCAAACTCCACGCTGGCATTCACATCGTTGCGAAATTGCTTTTGCGCGAGGCCGCGCGGCCCAGTGGTGAGCGCTTCAATCGCCGTGGAAGACCGTCGCTGGAAGTTGAGCACCCATCCCGCATCGATCCACGGTGGCGGAGGAGTATCCAGGGGAAAGGCGGGTGAAGCTGCTGGATCGAACACCGCCGGTGTACTCGTGACTCTGGCCACCGGCGCAAAGTACGCGCGTACGCGTTTGCTTAGCGGACGCATGCCGCCGCGCTGAGAGAAATTCTCGGTTGGCATCAAATGCCCCTTTCCGCGATGGCATACATTTCGACGGCGGCCGTGCGACTCAGTCGCGGGCCTGCATCCTCAATCTCGCCCAGTTGAGGTAATGACCAGAAAAGCGTGGTGCCCGCGCTGAAAGGCGGGAGCTGAGTGAAGTCTTCGATCTCTGTCCTTCCGGGACGGCATATGTCCAGCAGTTCGGCATCCATCGCGGCCAGCACGCGTCCGCGGTCCTGCGCGTTCAGGTCGTCCGAGCCTTCGGTGCAGTAACTGATCTCGCATTGGATCTGGAGCATGGGGGCGGGCTCGTCACCGGTGACAACCGATGTCTTCGACCACTTCAGGTGGAAGACTTCCAGCAGCGAACTTCCCGCGGCCACGAACTCGTTTTCCGCGACCACGATCGCCGGACGCTCTTCTCCCCCCACCACTACTTTGCGATCAGGATTTCGTATCGCGAGCCGGTCGCGCAGTGCGATGTAAAAGGAATCTTTCACGTTCTGCATCATTCGCTCACCCT
>DATLCI010000097.1:0-6713 GCA_035526435.1 Terriglobales bacterium | reverse complement strand
AACAGTCAGAGCGTTGTCGGCTGGGGCGGAAAGATCGCGGACGCGATGCAGTACGCCAACGGTGGATCGCAGTATCCGCTGGCAGTCTCGACGGCGGGCTCCGCGGTGTTCACGGCCGGGAATGTCACTTCTCCGGTGAACATCACGGCCGGCACGAATTCAAGTATCACGTGCGTAAACGGATCTTCGGCCGCCAACAGCGCCGATTGCAGTAGCCGAACGGCAACACTCCAGCAGCTGTTGACCTTCGATACCGGCGCCGCGCTGATCCAGGCGACCAGCGACGTAACTTCGCGCTCGTTCCTCTACAACGACTTGCTCACACAGGCTCGGAGTGGGGCACCGGCGCTCGCCACCACTTTCCCGGCGGGCAACAGCCTGGCGACGCAACTGCTTCAGGTAGCCCAAATCATCCAGGTGCGAGCGGCATTGGGCATGAAGCGGCAGATCTTCTTCGTCTCTTTGGGTGGGTTTGATACGCACAGCACCCAGGGGACCACCGCGGGCACGGGAGCACAGCCAACCTTGCTCACGCAATTGAGCCAGGCCCTGAATGCATTTCAGAATGCCTTGGTGGAACTTGGAGTTCAAAACTCGGTCACGAGCTTCACCCTGTCGGACTTTGCGCGCACCCTGCAGCCCAACACCGGCGGCGGTACCGACCATGCGTGGGGCGGCCATCAGCTCATGATGGGAGGCGCGGTGGCGGGGCAGGAAATCTACGGACAGTATCCGACGCTGGCGCTGGGCGGACCGAACGATGCCGGGAACAATGGGCGGTGGATCCCGACGACGTCCATCGACCAATACGGGGCGACGCTCGCCAACTGGTTCGGTGTCGCGGAGTCGGACCTTCCTAGCATCTTTCCCAACCTGCCGAACTTTACCACTAAGAATCTCGGTTTCCTGGTCTAGTCGTACGTTAAGCCGTCTTCTGCATCTTGCGGAAATCGTCGAAGCGAGCCAGGAATCGATCAATGTCTGCCTTCAGCAAGTAATAAGGGGTGGAGAGCCGGAGCTTTGAAGGTTCGCCACCGCGAATGCGGATGCGGTGGTTCTTCCATAGCCAATCCTGAAGTTCCATCCGCTTGATGGGTGGAATATTCACGGTCACAATGCCGCAGCGCATGGCCGGGTCCGGCGAGGTCCAGGACTCCGCACCACGCTTCACCATCTCCGTATGAAGATAGTCTGCCATCTTGCGGTGGCGTTTTTCGATCCGGTCAAGACCGACCTGATTGGCAAAGCCGATGGCGGCGCGCATTCCCCATAGCATGGGAATATTTGACGAGCCGATATGCATGAAGCGTTCGGCTTTCAGCGCGGGATTGTCCCAACCGTGGGTGACGATGGTGTTCCAAATCCTGGGTTGGACCTCTTCCCTCACAAAAAGAAAACCGCTGCCCTTGGGCGCCTGCAGCCACTTGTGCGGCGACGCAGTGTACATATCGCAACCGATGTCACTGATATTCAGCTTCATCATTCCGGGAACGTGGGCTCCATCCAGCGCGCTGAGGATGCCTTTGGAGCGAGCGAGCGCGCAGATCTCCTTGACGGGTAGAACCAACCCGGTGGCGGTGCTGATGTGGCTGATAAAGATGATGCGAGTGTTCGGTGTAATGGCATCGTTGATGCGGTTCAGTATCTCCGCCGGGTTTTTGGGCGGCATGGGCAGCTTAAATTTCTTTACCACCACGCCATAGCGTTTGGCCCGGAGGTTCCAGGGCTGCTCGCCGCTGGGGTGTTCCTGGTCGCTCATTAGGACCTCATCCCCTGCTTTAAGTTCCAGCCCGTTCGCAATGTAGCTATTGGCTTCCGTCGCGTTGCGAACAATGGCAATCTCATCCCTTTTTGCGCCTACAAACGCGCCCAAAGGATCGCGAAATTCCTCCCACGCACCGTAGCCCCAGATGGGATAGTCCTCGGAGCCGGGCATGTCCATCTTTTCGGTTTCCATGAAGCCATCAATGACGGCTTGGATCACGGGGCGCGGTGACGAGCCGACGGTGCCATTGTTCAGATAGACGTCGCCTTCAGGAATGAGGAACTGCTTGCGAATCTGCTGCCAATATCTTTCTTCGTTCTGGTCATAGAGATACGTTTGCGGGAGGGGCGGCGCAGGAATCTTTTGCGCCTCCAGCGCTTTGACATCCAGCGCAAGGATTGCAGCGATAGCAGTGGACTGCGAAAGAAAACGACGGCGGTTGAGCATGAGCGCTTCCTCCTGAGTTGGAACGGCGGGATTGTTGATGTCAGTCGAAGGGATTGTATTACGAAGCCGGCTTGTCGGGAACGACGGCCGTAGCTTCAATCTCCACCACGGCGTTTTCTTCCACCAGCCCGCTCACTTCTACAACGGACATTGCGGGGAAATGTTTACCCAGAACTTCACGATATGCTTCGCCGAGCTGGCGCTGCGCCTCCATGTACGCCCTGCGGTCGGTGACAAACCAAGTAAGCCGGACGATATGCGCCGGCTCCGCACCAGCAGCGCGCAGAGCGTCCACAATGTTACGCAAGGCCTGGCGGATCTGCGACACTAATTCGGTGGAGGCAAATTCCATCGTCGTGGGGTCCCAGCCGACCTGCCCCGCGAGAAAGATAGTGCGTCCCCGAGCAGAGACAGCATTCGCGTACCCCTTGGGTCGCGCCCAGCCTTCTGGATCATGGAACTGCAGGCCCGGCGAAGTAGAAACCTGTTCACGGAGGCGTCCGCGCTGGAGCTTGCCAGTGGCGGTACGCGGCAATGACTTCATAAACTCGATGGCCCGGGGATATTTATAAGGCGCGATCTCCGCTTTCGCGAAATCCTGCAGTTCCTTCACGGTGGCCGGTGTAGGTTCACCGCCGGGTGCTAATACAACGAAGGCCTTCACCAGTTGGCCGCGCTCCGCATCAGGAACGCCTATGACAGCGCACTCTGCGACTTTTGCATGAGTAAGCATCACGTTCTCGACTTCCGGAGCGGAGATGTTGTAACCGGAAGAGACGATCATGTCGTCTGTCCGCGCTTGATACCAGAAGTAACCGTCGGCATCCTGCTTGTAGGAGTCACCGGTGACATTCCAGCCGTTGCGCACATACTTCTTCTGCTGATCCAGGTCGCGAAGATAGCGGCAGCCAGTGGGGCCGATGACAGCCAAATGTCCGATCTCGCCGATAGGAGCGTCGTTCCCCGCGGCGTCGAGCAACTTGGCGCGATATCCGGGCACGACTTTTCCCGTAGCCCCGGGGCGAATGTCAGCGTCCGAGGCACTGATGAATATGTGCAACATCTCGGTGGAGCCAATGCCGTCAATGATCTTCAGTCCAGTGGCCCGGTGCCAAGCATGAAAGGTGTCGAGTGGAAGCGTTTCTCCTGCGGAAATGCACTTTTTGAGGCTGGAGACCTCGAACTCCTCCAACATCTTCAGCATCGCCCGATAGGCGGTTGGCGCGGTGAAACAGACGGTCGCGCGGAAGTGTTGGATGCCCTCCAAGAGCAATTGCGGCGCTCCCTGTTCCAACATGACGACCGACGCGCCTACGCGGAAAGGAAAAAGCAGGAGCGCACCTAACCCGTAAGTGAAAGCCAGCGGCGGCGAGCCGATGAACACGTCCTTTGCGGTGGCTCGGACAATATGGCGGGCAAAGGTGTCAGCCGAGGCGAGCAAGTCGCGATGAGAGTGCATGGTGCCCTTGCTTTGCCCGGTGGTACCAGAGGTGAAGGCGATGATAGCGATGTCTTCCGCCGTGGTGGGGCACGAAGTAAAGGTCGGCGGTTTTTTCGCGGCCAAAGCTTCGAGGTCGCGTTGGGGGTCGAGTTCTGACTCCTTATTGAAGTACACCACCTGAGAATCCGGGCGCGCAGCGAATGCCTGCTGACATTCCACCGCAAAACGATGGTCGCAAACGGCGATATCGATCTGTGCTTTTTCGGCGACGTATCCCAATTCCTTTTTCCGCAGCAATGGCATGGTAGTGACGGCGACACCGCCCGCTTTGAGGACCGCGAACCAGCAGGCCACCATCAGAGGATGATTCGGTCCCCGCAGCAGCACACGGTTTCCCGGCAGCAGCTTTAGATCATCGACCAGCACATGCGCGATGCGGTTGGCGGTTTCCAGCAGTCGCGCATGGGACCAATTCCCACTATGGGCGCGGAGCGCGGGAGCTGCGGGGTTCATTTCCGTCATGCGATCCAGCAGCTCAACCGCTGCGTTCAAGCGCGCGGGATATTTAAGATCTCCTAACTCAATGCGCGGCCGCAGCTCCGCAGGGGGCAGGTTCTCCGCGCAAAAAGTATCGCTATGCGCCGTCGGGACAGACTCGATAGTGGACTTGTTCTTCATGCTTTATGCGCGGCCATTACCTGTCCGGCAATAACGATCTTCTGGATCTCACTGGTGCCTTCGTAGATGCGCAACGCGCGAATCTCGCGATAGAGGCGTTCGACTGGTTCTCCGGCGACCACACCGCGCGCGCCGAGCAGTTGCACTGCGTCGTCGATCACTTTCTGGGCTGATTCGGTCGCGTGGAGCTTGGCCATGGCCGCTTCACGCGTGACGCGAGTCGCCCCCTGGTCGCGCGTCCACGCGGCGCGATAGATAAGCAAAGCGCTAGCGTCAATTGCAGTGGCCATTTCAGCGATCCGGGACTGCGTCATTTGGAAATCAGCGAGCGGCTGATTAAATGCCCTGTGCTGGCTGGTATGTTTCACGGCTTCATCGAGAGCGCGGCGGGCAAAGCCCAACGCTGCCGCCCCCACGGTCGAGCGAAAGACATCGAGCGTGCCCAGCGCGACTTTAAGACCTTGGCCAGGTTCGCCGACGGCAGCACCGGCAGCCACGCGGCAGTCATGGAAGGCAACCGTGCCCAAGGGGTGCGGCGCGATGATGTCGATGCGCTTGGTGACCGACAATCCAGGATTGTCAGCTTCGACGAGCAGAGCAATGAACGCCTTCTCGCCACCTTCGGGAAACTTGCAGAAGACGACATAGTGCGCGGCGATCCCGGCGTTCGAGATCCAAGTCTTTTCGCCATTGATAATGTAGCCGTCGCCATCGCGGCGGGCCGTGGTGGTCATAGCCGCGACATCAGAGCCAGCATTGGCTTCGGATATCGCGAAGGCTGCAATACTCTTTCCCGCGGCCACGCCGGGCAGATACTTCTGTTTCAAGGCATCACTGCCGAATAACGTGATGGGACCGGCGCCGAGTCCCTGTAGAGCAAAAACAAAATCCGCCAGGCCAGAGTGATACCCGAGCGACTCTCGCACCAGGCAGAGCGAGCGGACATCTAACTTTTCCAGCAATCCACCGAAGGCTTTGGGCACCGCATAGCGAAGCCAACCAGCATCGCCCAGGCGAGTCGCCAGGTTGCGACAAGCTGCATCAACTTGGGCATGGGTTGGGTCCCCTTCAGCGGCAATCTCATGGGCGCACCATTCGCGCAACTCGGTGGCGAGCTTGCGGTGCTCATCGGTAAAGAAGGGCCATTGCAGGAACGTGGTGTCAGCCATCGTTAGTTGCCCTCAAAATTTGGAGTCTGTTTAGCGACGAAGGCGCGGTAAGCGCGGGCGAAATCTTCAGTCTCCATGCAGGCAGCTTGCTCCCGCGCTTCATGGTCAATGGCGTCGTCCACACTCATCTCCCATTCCTGATGCAGGCATCGCTTCGTGGTGGTGTGCGCTAGGGTGGGGCCGCTGGCGAGAACACTCGCCAAATTTTTCGCTTCGGCTTGCAGTTGATCAGGGGCGACCACCTGGTTATAAAAACCCCAGCGCCCGGATTCTTCGGCGGTCATAAAGCGTCCAGTGTAAAGGAGTTCACTGGCCCGGCCTTGTCCGATAATGCGAGGCAGCAACGCGCAGGCTCCCATGTCCGCGCCAGAGAGGCCAACCTTGGTGAAGAGGAACCCGACTTTACTTTGCGGCGTACCCAGGCGCAGGTCGCTGGCCATAGCGATGATGGCGCCGGCGCCCGCGCAGATGCCGTCGATGGCAGCAATAATGGGCTGCGGACAATGGCGCATCGCCTTCACCAGCTCTCCCGTCATCTGCGTAAATCTCAGCAGACCTTCGTAATCGCCTTTGGCTTTCATTTCCACCAGTGGCCCGATGATCTCGTGCACATCGCCCCCAGAGCAGAAGTTTCCGCCGGCTCCGGTGATGACCACAACCTTCACGTTCGACATGTCCTGCAGGGCACGAAAGGTGTCCGTCAGCTCTCGGTAAGATTCGAACGTGAGTGGATTTTTCCGCTCCGCACGATTCAACGTAATGGTGGCGACGCCATCTTGCATCGTCCAGAGAAAATGTTGCGGACGAATCTCTTTCATGAGGCCTCCCCGTCTGACGACAACACCGAAGCTTTCAATCGTCCGACCAGTTGATAAAGCTTGAGGACATCGTCCTCCCTAAGGCCGGAAAACATCTCATCGATCCAGCGTTTGTGATCGGCCACCATCGCCGTTAATGCGCGCTTCCCTTGAGAGGTGAGAGCGACCCGCTGCTGCCGGCGATCTTTGGCTGAGATCTTACGTCGCACCAGGCCTTCTTGTACCAGGCGCTCGGTCAATCCTGTCAGGTTACCGTTGGTGACCATCAAGCGACGAGAGAGCTCACCCATAGTGAGGCCCAACGGCGCTTCGGCGGAGGCGGCATCGAGCTGGGCTAGCATGTCAAAACGCGGGAGGGTAGTGTCGAAATCCTGGCGCAACCGCGAACGCACGCG
>DATLCI010000079.1:0-3306 GCA_035526435.1 Terriglobales bacterium | reverse complement strand
TAGACCTTGGGCGGCAGCGGCATGAAGGGCGAGCCAAAGCAGGTAGAAAAATTCGGCTGCGGCTCGGTCACGCCGAGTTCGGTGCCGGCGAGCTTGGCGGTGTATCCGGAGACGAAGTGATACATGGCCTGCTCGGGCGTGAGTTTGGAGATGGGTGGGAGCACGCCGAAGGCGTCGGCGGTAAGGAAGACGACGTTGCGCGGATGCAGGCCGATGCCGGGAATGACGGCGTTGTCGATGTACTCGACCGGGTAGGCGCAACGGGTGTTCTCGGTCTTGGACAGGTCGTCGTAGTCAGGCACGCGGGTCTCGGGATCAAGCGTAACGTTCTCGAGCACGGAGCCGAAGCGGATGGCGTTCCAGATCTGGGGCTCGTTCTCCTTCGACAGCTTGATGCACTTGGCGTAGCAGCCACCTTCAAAATTGAAGACGCCGGTCTCTGACCAGCCATGTTCGTCGTCGCCGATGAGGCCGCGGGTAGCGTCGGCCGAGAGGGTGGTCTTGCCGGTGCCGGACAATCCGAAGAAGAGCGCGGTGACGCCGTCTTTGCCGACGTTGGCAGAGCAGTGCATAGGGAAGACATTCTTCTGCGGCAGGATGAAATTCATGACGCCGAAGATGGACTTCTTCAACTCGCCGGCATATTTGGTGCCGCCGATGAGGATGAGCTTGCGGGTGAAGTCGGTGATTATGAAGGTCTCCGAGTTGGTGCCGTCGCGCTTGGGGTCGGCTTGGAATTCAGGCGCGCCGATGACGGTGAACTCGGGCTGGTGCGTCTTGAGTTCGTCGGCGGTGGGACGCACGAACAACTGGCGCACGAAAAGATTGTGCCAGGCGTATTCGTTGATGACCTGGATGGGCAACCGGTATTTGGGGTCGGCGCCGGCGAAGAGCTGCTGCGAGAAGAGCGTGTCTTTCGTATTGAGATATTCGAGGACGCGCTGGTAGAGGGCGTCGAATTGCTCGGAGCTGAACGGCTGGTTCACGTTTCCCCAGTTGACCAGTTTCTCGGTGGTGGCATCGCGGACGATGAATTTGTCTTTAGGGGAGCGGCCGGTGCGCTTGCCGGTCTCGCCGACGATAGCGCCATTGGCGCACATGCGGGTCTCATTGCGGCGGATGGACATCTCCACCAGCGCGCCGGGCTGAAGATTGCGATGCACATTTTTACCGGAAAAAATGGAGCCGAGGTCGTTGTTGGAACTCATGAAATCTCCTGGATGAGTGGCCAGTGGCTCGTGGCCAGTGGCTAGAAAATCAAGATCGAATCAAAACCAGACGCAATAAAGTCAGACTACTTGGATCGCATTGCTTAAGGAGGGCCGCGCAACTTCTACCGCAGCCCGGTCGAGAGAGAAACAGTGGCCAGTGCCTAGAACCAGTTGCTAGTGGCCAGTAGTCAGAAACAAAAGTCAAAAGCTAAAGAAGCAGTTGCCAGTCTCCAGTTGCCAGAAAAGCAAAGCCAAACCCAAAAAAGCAAAAGTCAAAAAGCAAAAATGCAAACCAAAACCGCAAAGCGCACAACCAAAAGGCAATAACTAAAGCGGCGCGGGTTCCAAATGGGGAATGGCGTCGGCGGGCGCGTTAAATTCCTTCATGACCGCGCTCAGGTGCTGCAAAGTCTCGTCTTCAGTCAGAGTGTAGATCTCGCGGCCGTTGTCGAGGCCGGTCTCGATGGCCGACTTCAAGTAATGTCCGGCAGTCTGCACGGCCAACGGATCGGTGATGACCCGGCTGGTTAACTTGTTGTATCTGGCCCAGGCGGTGTGAGGGAGGGCGATCCAAACGGGGCGTCCGCCGGCGAGAAACTTGATGTCAATGGCGTCGGCATGACGGGTGGCGATGGCGGCTACGAGCGCCTGATAGATGCAATGGATAGGCTGCTTGGTCCAGCGGTCCGCGGCGGTGAAGTCGTCGTACATAAAGGTTACTAAGACAACCAAGAATGATACCAGAAAGCCAGCGGTGAGCAGCCAGGAGGCTGCTACTTGATTGATTTGGCGGGAGTTAAGCGGGCGCGAAGAGGGCGGATACAATGAAGTGGTGAAGAAACGTGGGGGAAAATCGGCGGAGGATGTGGGCATTGCCGAGCTGGATGACTTCCTGGCGGCGGGAGGATTCCGGCGGGCATCGCGTCCGCAGGGAGCTCTGGCGCGGGAGCGCGGGAAGCGCGATGCGCGGAGGTCACCGAAGCGGCCAGCGAGAAGTTTGAAGAAGCCGTTGGAAGTCTTGCGGGCGCCGGGCTGGGAGCAAGAGTGGCTCGTCCATGGATTCAGTACGCGGACCGGCGGATATTCGAAGGTCTTTGGCGGAAGCGATTTAAATCTAGGCATGCAGAAGCATGATGCCAAGGCTGCGGTAGAGAAAAATCGGAAGGCGTTTTTCACGGCGGTAGGCGCGGGACGCGGATTCAAGCTGGCCACGCTGAAGCAGATCCACTCGAGCCATATCCATGTGCTGGATGCAGCGCCGAAGGGGCTGCTGGTGGGCGATGGAGTGATCACGGACCGTCCGGGGCTACTGCTGTCTATTCAGACGGCGGATTGTGTGCCGGTGCTGCTGATGGATCCGGTGAAGAAAGCGGTGGGCGCGTTTCATGCGGGATGGCGCGGCACGGCGAAGCGCATCGTGGAGAAGGGCGTGGGCATGATGCAGATGAGATATGGGTCGCGTCCGGCGGATATCCGGGCGGCGATCGGGCCGTGTATCCAGCAGTGCTGTTACGCAGTCGGACCGGAAGTAGTGGATGAATTCCACTCCCAGTTTCCGTATGCGGCGGCGCTGTTCAAAGATATCTTTGACGACGACCCGGTAAAGAAGAAGTATCCGCTGCTGTTCTTGACGGCGCGCGCGCCGGGACACGGGCCGGTAGGGAAGCAACCGCATCTGGACCTGACCGAAGCGAACCGGCGCCAGTTGGTAGAGGCGGGGGTGGCGGCAGAAAACATCTGGGTGGCAGGATTGTGTACGGGGTGCAATACCGACAAGCTCTTCTCGCACCGGAAAGAAGATGGCTTCACGGGGCGGATGATGGCGGTGGTGGGGGTAGAGCTGATTTAACGCGGAGACGCGGAGGCGCAGAGAAAGCGAACAATGCAAAGGTACGCGAAGGGCATTTACCGCAAGGGGCGCAAAGGTAAGACGGTCGTGCGATTGGTTGAGGTCGGCTAGGTCTTGGCGGGTTCGGCTTCGGTGCTGCCGTTGACCAGGTCCTTCAGCTCTTTGCTGGGCTTGAAGAAAGGGATCTTCTTGGCGGGGACTTCGACGCGGGCGCCGGTCTTGGGATTGCGTCCCACGCGGGACTTG
>DATLCI010000076.1:0-13638 GCA_035526435.1 Terriglobales bacterium | reverse complement strand
AATGTTGAGGTCAGGAACGCTAGTCGCAAGACCGGCACGACGGACTTTGAGGTACAGACAAACCTAGAAGTGTTCACGGCTCCCGCGCTGGTCATCGCTACTGGTGGACTTTCCATCCCGAAGATGGGCGCGACGTCGTTTGGTTATGACCTGGCGCGCAAGTTCGGATTGAAGATCGTGCCTACTCGCCCTGCGCTAGTCCCGCTCACGCTCAATGAGGATGATCGTCGGGCCTTCTGCGATCTCAGCGGAGTGTCGGCAGAGGTGGTGGCGTCGCTCGGAAAACAGCAGTTTCGGGAGAAAATGCTGATCACGCATCGGGGGCTGAGCGGCCCGGCGATCTTGCAGATCTCGTCGTATTGGAAGAAGGACAGCCCTATCGCGCTCGACTTGGCTCCTGGTGTGGAGCTTACGACCGCGATGCGCGAGTCGCCTTCCGGGCGCGACCTCACTGCGGCCAAGGCCGCATTCCGTCAGGTGCTGCCCGGCAGATTAGCCGAGCGGTGGTTAGAGGCGAATACGCCAGCAGATTGGACGAACCGTTCCCTCGAGGAGCTGGAAAGGCGAGCGCATCACTGGGAGGTAACGCCCAGCGGCACCGAAGGCTATGCCAAGGCCGAGGTCACCGCGGGCGGAGTAGATACCGACGAACTCTCAGCCAAGACCATGGAAGCGAAAAAGGTTCCCGGGCTTTACTTCATCGGCGAAGTGGTGGACGTCACCGGGCACCTAGGCGGATTCAACTTCCAGTGGGCATGGGCGTCGGGCTTTAGCGCGGGACAGAGTCTGTAGTCGGAGTCGCTATCTCATCTTCCTTCGCCTGGCCGAACGGATTGAAGTCAGTGTGGACGTCAAAGACGTCCACGCCCTCCAGGCGCTTGAGGCGATTCACTACCAAGTAAGTGAACGGCGTCATGACGGCCTCATACGCGACCTTGGCAATGTATCCGGAGAAGATCAGGTTGGCGATGGTCACCCAACTCGCGTTGCCGGCGAAGATGATGGTGATGACGATGGCCGTATCCACGGCCTGGCCCACAACCGTAGAGCCCACGGTGCGGGCCCATAGGTGGCGTCCACCGGTAAAGACTTTCATCTTCGCCATCACGTAGGAGTTGGCGAATTCACCCGCCCAGAATGCCGCCAGGCTGCCAAGGATGGCGCGCGGAACAGCGTCAAAGACAATGGCGTAGGCTTCCTGGTGGAGGAATTCTGGCGCGGCCGGCAGCACGACGATGATCTTCGCCAGGATCGCTAGCAGGCTGGAGGCAAAGAATCCGATCCAGATCGCCCGCCGTGAACCGGAGTATCCATACACTTCGGTGAAGACGTCGCCAAAGATGTAGGTCAGCGGAAAGAGCAGGAGCGCGCCGCTGATCTTGAATGGCCCAATGAGTATGATCTTTGCCGCCACCAGGTTGGAGATAAGCAGGATGACGACAAATACGTGAACGCAGATGTCGAAATAGCGGAAGTCGCGCAGGCTGTGGTGCTTGGTCGTGAGGCGGCTGACAAGCGAGCTGGTCATGTTTAGAATTTAGTCTCTAGCGGGAGTGAAAAACTTTCAAGCGAAAAGACAGTGCGAAGGGGAAGACAATGGCAACTGACATTCAGCAATTGAAGCAAGGGATGAAGGCCACATGGATGGCCGGTGACTTCGGACAGATCGCCAGCTTCACCGCCTCGGAGGCGGAGCGCTTCGTCCAACGGCTGGGATTAAAGGCCAGTCAATCGGTGCTCGACGTCGCCTGCGGGTCAGGAAACCTGGCGATTCCCGCCGCCAAGCTGGGTTGCGTAGTGACGGGCGTGGACATCGCCACCAACTTAGTCGAGCAGGCCCGTGCGCGAGCCGCCAAAGAAGGCGTGAAAGCAGAGTTCCTCGAAGGCGACGCCGAACAGCTTCAGTTTCCGGACAATTCCTTCGATGCGGTCATCACGATGTTTGGCGCGATGTTTGCGCCGCGTCCGGAGCTGGTAGCGCGCGAGTTGGTGCGGGTCTGCAAGCCCGGAGGCTCGATCGCCATGGCCAACTGGACGCCCGCCGGCTTCCCCGGCCAGTTATTCCGCGTGACTGCGCAGTTCGTTCCCCCACCGCCGGACGTCCCGCCTGCCTCGCAGTGGGGAGTACCGGAGATCGTAAAGCAGCGCTTTGGCGATGCGGTCACAGTGGAAACCCGCCCCGTGACCACTGATTTCGACTATCCGTTCCCGCCCGAGGCTGTCTTTGAATTCTTTCGCCGCTACTTCGGCCCTACGCAGGTGGCTTACTCGAAGCTTGATTCCGCCAAACAGCCCGAGTTTAAGGAAGTGCTGGTGAAGTTGTGGTCCGAGCACAACCGTGCACCGAACCCCGCAGAGCGTACGCTAGTACCAGTGGAGTATTTGGAAGTGAAGGCGCGGAAAAAGTGACCCTCATTAGCCGCTACGGCTAGCATTTATTCAGTCCATCCAGCGCGGCGACTTTGTACGCTTCGGCCAGCGTGGGATAGTTGAAGACGGTGTCGCGGAAGTATTGCACCGGTGCGTCGAGGCTCATGACCGTCTGTCCGATGTGAATGATCTCCGCGGCGCGGTCGCCAATGATGTGCACCCCCAGCACCTTGAACGTCTTAGGACAGAACAGCAGTTTCAGCATGCCCTGTTCATCGCCCAGCATCTGCCCTTTGGCCAGCTCTTCGTATTTGGCGACGCCCACTTCGTAAGGAATGCGTTCTTTGGTGAGATGTTCCTCGGTATGCCCCACCATTGAGATCTCCGGGATGGTGTAAATGCCATAGGGCAGGAGCCTGGGATCGAGTTTTCCGGGCGTGCCGAACATGTGACCGCTCGCCAGGCGTCCTTGCTCCATTGAGGTGCTGGCCAGCGAGGGAAAGCCGATGACATCACCCGCCGCATAAATATGCGGCACCACCGTCTGAAAGTATTCATTGACCTTGAGTTGTCCGCGAGGCTCCGGAGTGATGCCCGCGGCCTCGATGTTCAAGAGGTCGGTGTTTGCCTGGCGTCCGACGGTGTAAAGCAATGCTTGCCCGTGGATGGTCTTGCCGCTTTCCATGTGCGCAGAGACGCGGCCGCGCTCATCATCAACATCCACGGAGAGAACTTTTTCTCCCATGCGGAAAATCGTTCCGCGACGCCGCAATTGATAGCTGAGTGACTCGATGATCTCTCGGTCGGCGAAATCCAGCAGCGAAGGGCGTGCGTCAATGAGCGTGACCTCAACGTTCATCGCCGCAAACATGGAGGCGAATTCCAAGCCCACCACGCCCGCCCCCACCACGATGATCTCTTTGGGAAGGTTTTCAATGGCGGGGAGCTGGTCAGAATCGAAGATGCGCTTGCCATCGAGCGGGATATTCGGATTATGCGCCGGACGGGTACCACAGGCGATCATCACGCGCTCCGCCTTCAGTTGAATGCCCACGCCGTCCGGACCGGTGACCTCCAAGGTATGCGGATCCACGAATTTAGCCAGGCCGTCCACCACGGTGACTTGATTGCGGCGCAGTTGATTGCTGATGACCTCGGCTTCGCGCTGGACTACCGCCCGCACGCGGAACATGAGGTCGCTCATGGCGATGTTGTCTTTTACCGCATAGTCTTTTCCGTAGAAGCTGCGCTGGCTGAAGCCGGTGAGATAGAGCACGGCTTCGCGAAAGGTCTTACTCGGGATGGTTCCCGTATGTACACATACCCCGCCCACCATGGACCGTCTATCCACCACCGCCACGCGCTTGCGCATCTTGGCCGCGGCAATGGCGGATTTCTGGCCGGCGGGCCCGCTGCCGATCACTACCAGATCATATTCAGATGAAGGCATGAGTTTTCCGGATCGTCACAAGGTGGATGCGCTGAAAAGATACCTGAAAGATGCGTGGAAGTCGAAACTCCATCGCGAGGCAGGTGGCGCGCATCAAAAACTGTTGGCTTTACCGGTGGCGCCAGGAGCTGCTTGCTGCGGATCGTAAGTTACAACATCCATAAATGCCGGGGACTCGACCAGCGGGTGCGTCCCGCGCGCATCGCGCAGGTATTGCGCGGGCTCGATGCGGACGTGATCGCGCTGCAGGAAGTCATCTGCGGACACGGCACAGACGAGCTCGAACAGGCCCGCTACATTGCTTCGCATATCGGCGGCTATAACTTTGTTTTTGGTGAGAACCGTAAGGTTGGCGAAGCTGGTTATGGTAATGCCGTCCTCAGCCGTTTGAAGATACTCTCCGCCGAAAACTATGACCTCACCGCCGGAGACCGTGAAAAGCGCGGCTGCTTGCGCGCGGACATCGAGCTGCCCGGCGGCCAAGTGCTCCATTTGTTCAACGCGCACCTGGGAACGGGATACATGGAGCGCCGCCGGCAGGCGCACAAACTCGTGCACGAGTCGGCCTTGCGCAATCCGCGATTCGCCGGCAAGCGCGTGGTGCTAGGCGACTTCAACGAATGGTCGCGCGGGCTGGTGACTGAATTGTTAAGCGCGCATTTGCAGACGGTGGACTTGCGTCCGCACTTTCAGCGCCTGCCGAGTTATCCCACCATCCTGCCGTTCATGCACCTCGACCACATCTACTTTGACCCCATCGTGGAACTGAAGCACTTTGCCATGGACCGCCGAAGGCTAGCCATGATCGCCTCCGACCATCTGCCTTTGATCGCTGACTTTGATGTGAAGGCCGTTTAATCCCAATGCAGGTCTGGTGAAATCCGCTGTTACACTAGGCGGAACCATGCGGAGCCTGCTTCCTTATATGCTGCTGATAAGTGCGGCCGCCGCTCAGACCAGTACTCCGACGCCCGCCCAGTCCATCGGCGAGGTGCAAGGCGCGGACGCAAGCGTGCGTGGCGCGGTGACCTTGGGCGCGAACTCGACCACCATTATGAGCGGCTCGCAGGTCACGGCCGGCGCCAGCCCGGCGGTCATTAATCTGACGCGCGGCGGCGAAGTGAAAGTGTGTTCCGGCGGCAGCATCACCATCACCGCCAGTGCCAGCGGGCGGGAGACTTTGTTCGCGCTCAATCACGGCGCCATCGAAACTCGTTACCGCCTCAGTTCCAGCGCGGACACCATCGTCACGCCTGATTTTCGCCTGCTGCTGCCCGGCCCCGGCGACTTCAACTTTGCGATAGGAATGAAAGCAAGTGGTGATATGTGCGTGAAATCGTTACCGGGAAATTCCTCGGCGATGATCGTGAATGAAGTATTTGGCGAAGGTACTCACCAAGTTCGACCAGGGGAGGCTGTCATGTTCCAGAAGGGAAGCGTGCAAAACTCGATTGCGCTTGCTCCCGGCGAAACGTGTGGGTGCGCCGGGGTTGCGGCGAAAGAGCTGGGCTTCCCGGAGCAGCAATCGCAACAAGCGGCGGCTGCCATCGCCGCCGGACAAATCCCTCTGGCGAGCGCGCCTTTGGCGGGCGTGAGTGCCGACAAAAATGAGGTAATCACCAAGGTGGATGCACCTATCGTCTTTAGGGGGGAAGATTTGAAGCCTCAGCCCGGCGAAGCACCGTCGGCGACTGAGCCAAACCGTCCGGCGGCCGGGACTTCCTCTCGTCCGGCGGAGCCGGGCGTAAAAACGGCCGAAAATCCCGCGCCCACGCCAAAACCCGTAAAGAAAAAGTGGTTTCAACGCCTGGGTTCGGCCATCGCGAACATCTTTCGCTAGGCAAACGAAGAGGACGCCAGCTAAGTAGCTGATTTTATTCGCCCAGAAAGGCTGCCCGTCAACGTTGAACAGCTTTATCCCGGGGCATTCGTTGGGCACCTTTTCGCAACTATTTGCGGTTTTTAGAGTCTATAATTCAGACACGCTATGTCCACCCCCGCTTCAGGCATTCCTAATAAACTGAACGCCCGTCCCGTGATGCCCACGCTGGAAGGTATTGGCTATGGCAACTACAACGCTCAACCCAATAACTTCATTTTTTCGTTCGTGGTGCACATACTGATCGTCGCGGCTATCGTGTTGTCCACCAAGTTTTTTGTTGATAATAAGGAAGAGATCAAGCGTACGGTGATCTCACTGGTTGACCCCAGCGACATCGTGCTGCCTCCCAGCAAAGACATCTCCGGCGGCGGTGGTGGCGGCGGCGACAAGAGCAAGCTCGACGCCTCCAAAGGCAAACCGCCCAAGTTCGACCTGAAACAGATCACGCCCCCGACTGCCGTCATCAAGAACGACGATCCCAAGCTGAAGATCGAGCAGACCCTTGCCGTACCGCCTGAGATCAAACTTCCTACTTCACAAACCCAGGTTGGCGATCCGCTTAGCAATGTACTGATCGCCTCCAACGGCACCGGGATTTCCAGCGGCATCGGTACCGGTTCGGGCGGCGGCATCGGCTCCGGCAACGGACGCGGCCTTGGCCCCGGCAGTGGCGCCGGCACGGGTGGAGGCGTCTTCCGCGTGGGCGGAGGCGTAAGCGCGCCGCGCACTATCTATGCGCCGGATCCGGAGTATTCGGAAGAAGCTCGCAAGGCCAAGTATCAGGGCGTGGTGGTACTTCACTTGATTGTTGGCCCTGACGGCCGTACTCGCGACATCCGCCCTATGCGCACTTTGGGAATGGGACTGGATGAAAAAGCCATCGAAGCAGTCCGCGCCTGGCGTTTCGAGCCCGCTAAGAAAGATGGTCAACCCGTCTCCGTCGCCATCAATGTGGAAGTAAACTTTAATCTCTATTAAGCGGTATCGATTTTTCTGAACGGGCGGCCTTCGGGGTCGCCCGTTTTGCTTGCCATTACAGCCGTGACGCAGCGCACAGAAGATCATCCCGCAGGCAGTACACTTATGGCTCGATGGATAGAGCGCTCGATACAGAAACGATCAAACTTCTCGAGGACGCGGCAGACCGACTGTCACGCAACTTCTCCGCCTTGCCTACGCTGGAGAGGGCCGCGGATGCGCCGCGAATCGCAGATACGCTGAATGCCGTCGCCCAACGGATGGCGGACAACTATCCCTATTTCCATCCGCTGTATGCCGGGCAGATGCTGAAACCGCCGCATGCCGTGGCCAGGCTGGCGTATGCGCTGGCCATGTTTATCAATCCGAACAACCACGCGCTCGATGGAGGACGCGCCAGCTCCGCTATGGAGAAGGAAGCGGTCGCCGAAATCGCCTCAATGTTCGGCTGGAAAGAATCCCTTGGCCACTTGTGCGGCGGCGGAACCGTCGCCAATCTGGAAGCCTTGTGGGTAGCAGGGCAACTGCATCCGGGCAAGAAGGTGTTGGCATCGTCGCAGGCGCATTACACCCATGGCAGGATCTCCGGCGTATTGAAGATTCCATTCGCTTCGGTCGATTGCGATGCGAACGGACGCATGGACATCAAGGCGTTGGAAGAACAAATCAGGGCCGGAGACAGCGGCTGTGTGGTGGCGACGTTGGGAACCACGGCGACGGGTTCCGTTGACCCGCTTCCGGAAATACTGGAACTGAAAGCGAAATACCAGTTTCGTCTGCATGTGGACGCCGCCTATGGCGGTTACTTCAAGTTAGCGGGAAATCTTGCGGCGGAAGCCAAAACTGCCTTCGAACTGATCGCGCACGCCGATTCCATCGTTATCGATCCGCATAAGCACGGCTTGCAACCCTATGGATGTGGTTGTGTGCTATTCAAAGACTGTGAAGTGGGGAGATTGTATAAACACGATTCGCCCTACACGTACTTCACTTCTTCGGGCGACCTGCATCTGGGCGAGATAAGCCTGGAGTGTTCGCGGGCCGGCGCCTCCGCGGTCGCGCTCTGGGCGACTCAGCGCCTGCTGCCATTGCACCCGGGCGGCGAGTTCGCTCAAGGCCTGAGCGCGTGTCGCGATGCTGCGCTGGCGTTCCATGATTTGCTGGCTACAGACGGACGGTTCATTACGGCCTTCCCGCCGGAACTGGACATCGTAGTGTGGGCGCCGCGCGCCAAGCGAACGAGTGAGGCGTCATTGCTCGCGCGCCGGATCTTTGATGAGTCGGCAAAACGTGGCCTGCACCTGGCATTGGCCACGCTACCCGCGAAAATGTTCGCTGCCTCTGCCACCCAAGCGGGGATGGAGATGGATGGAGAAACCCTGACCTGCTTGCGCTCCGTCTTGATGAAGCCGGAGCACAAGCAGTGGGTTCTGAAGATCTACGCCATCCTCGACGCAGCTACCGCGCAGGTCATGCCTCGTTAGCTGATCTTCTTGCGTCCGCGGCCCTGTTCCTTGGGCGCGCGATTCTCCGATTCTTCGCGAGTACGGTTCGCCTCTGCTCGGACGCTGAGATCTTCGCGTTCACGGAATGGTAATACTTTGTCCTGGCGAAGCGCCTCTTCATCGCGACGATTGGTGATTCCGGCTACGGGCGCTCGGCCGGAATCAAAGGCCGCCGACGGCCGGGCATCCTCAGACAATTCATCTTCTCGGGTTGCGAAACGCTCGCCCAGCGATTCTTCCGGCGAGATGCCGTTCGAGATTTTCTGGCGCGAAAAATTCTGCTGCGAGCCGGTCGTTTTCCCACTGCTCGAGCGTCCGGCCTGAGTGCGGTTGGCGGTCGAGGTCTTAACGCCGCTACGCGACCCGCCCTGCTGCGCGCCGATCTCGCGCGCGTCAGAGCCTTCACCGCTGACCACACCCGAAGAGTTCTTCACGCCCTCGGAAACATCCTGCAGCACATCTCCGGAAAGGCGATCGTCGTGTTCTTTCACGGCCACATCGCCCAGTGAAAGCATGCCCACGAGTTTGCCATTCTCAACTACCGGCAGCCGGCGGATCTGGCGGTCCGCCATAAGATGCGCAGCTTCTCGCGAATCAGTATTAGGGCTGACGCAGATTGACTGCGGCGAAATAATGTCGTCGGCGCGGCATTCGGCGGGATCTTTACCCTCGGCGATGCACCGGATCACGATATCGCGATCGGTGATCACACCCGCGACCTGGCCATCCTCGTCGATCACCGGTACGCAACCGATGTTGTCATCCTTCATCATAGTGGCGATCTCTTCGACAGTGGTATCCGGCTCAGCCGATGTGGGGCTCAGGGTCATTAAATCTTTGACTTTCATGGCGTAAAACTCCTTTGACGTATGACTGCTTAAAATTGCGACTCCTTCAGTTAGAAATGCAGCCGCGAAGGGGTGTTGTACTGTATCCGACATAAACCCTAGCGATGTGCTGGCCGCTAGAGAGAAAAGCAGTTTGTGCGGTAAAATCGAGTGTTTGCCCCTTAGGGGGAATCGTTTAAGGAGAGTTTTATTCATGGCAATCCCCGCCACTCAATTGCGTCCCGGCATGATCATCAAGCACAACGGCGAACTTCATTCCGTCTTCAAGGTGGAGCACCGGACGCCCGGCAATCTGCGCGCCTTCATCCAGGCCAAATTACGTAACCTGCGTACCGGAGCCATGTTCGAGCATCGGTTCCGTTCTCCGGATCCCATCGAGAAGGTGACGGTGGATGAGATCAACATGGAATTCCTCTACCACGATGGCGACAACTTCCATTTCATGAATACGGAAAGCTACGAGCAGATCGCTTTGTCGAATGAGATCCTGGGTGACGCCGCCGATTACCTCACGCCGAATATGCAGATCAAGATCGAGTTCTTTGACGGCAAGGCCGTGGGCGTGGAGCTGCCCCAGACTGTCGACCTCAAAGTCATCGAGACTGAGCCGGGCATCAAAAGCGCCACTGCCTCCAGCGTTACCAAGCCGGCCAAGACCGAGACGGGGTTGGTGGTGCAAGTGCCGCCCTTTATCAATGAAGGTGAGACCATTCGCGTGGACACCGCCGAAGGCGCGTACCTTTCGCGGGCTTGACCCAATCAATGCAGGCGCGCCGCTACATTGTCCGTGGTCGAGTCCAGGGGGTTGGCTTTCGCTGGTTTGTGGAGCGGGAAGCAGCCGCCATCGGGCTGGTTGGGTGGGTTCGTAATAATGAAGACAGTACTGTCGAGCTGGTGGCCGCGGGCGAACCCCAGCAGTTGCAGTTGCTGAAGGAGCGGTTGCAGCAGGGGCCGCGAGCCTCGCGCGTGGACCAGGTAGAAGAACTTGAGCCCGCACCCAATGAAGTCGTTGGAAACCTGAAGTCATTTCAGATACGAGGAGCCTGGTAATGCAGCCGCAAGCCCAACGCATCGATTGTGAGCCGTTAAAAAAGTTGATCCGGGAGGTCCCGGATTTTCCCAAGAAGGGCATCCTCTTTTACGACATCACCACGCTGCTCAAGGATAAAAAAGGCTTCGCCACCCTGATTGACGCGCTCTCCGAACACTATTTGGAATCCGGCGTGGATCTGATCGTGGGGATTGAAGCGCGTGGTTTCATCTTCGGGCCCGCATTGGCCTATCGTTTGAATGCCGGGTTCGTGCCGGTGCGGAAGCCGAAGAAACTTCCCGCGGAGACCGCTAAGGTCACCTATGACCTGGAGTATGGGACAGACACGCTGGAGATCCACAAAGACGCCGTAAAGCCAGGTCAGCGGGTTGTGATCGTGGACGACCTTCTAGCCACTGGCGGAACCGCGACTGCTTGCGCGCAACTCATTGAATCGCTAGGCGGCCAAGTGGCTGGATTGGCCTTTGCCGTGGAACTGGACTTCCTGAAAGGCCGCGATCGCCTGGCCAAATACGACGTATTTTCCCTACTGCACTATGCGAGTTAGGCGCTATGCCAGCAGCGGGTTGCTGCGGCCAATGCCCGAAAAATAAGGGCTTTTGGGTTGAACTACCTTATTTACAGCTGCCCAGAAGCCGAATATAGTTATCCGACTTTCCCCAAATAGGACGGTATGGGCGGGGGCCCGGTGATCCTGTATGGAACCTTCGTTAGCGACTGGCGTGGCGCGAGCCAAGTCCAGCAGCAAAGACTACATTGACGCATTCGCCAAGCTGCTGAGCTCGTTCTCTTCCGGAAACATTGAGGATCTGCTCTCGCAGATCCCCGCGCAACTGGTCAATCAGTTCGACGCGGCCCGCGCCGAGCTCTGGCTCTGGGATGAATCCTCCAACTCCGCTTACCTGGTGCATGCGGCTGGAATGCATGCTGAACATCGCCGCGACTTCACCAATGCCGGGGAGGGAGCCGTCGGCAAGGTGGGAGAGGTGCGCAAGGTCATCGAGAACATCGTGCTCTCCACCTTCGGCGGTGACGACCAGGAATTCGCGAAGACCTCTGGTCTATTCAATATCTGCGCCTATCCGCTGGCCGCGGGCGACAAGACCATCGCGGTGCTGGCTGTCTACAGTCAGGAAGCCGTTCCCAGGGAGCTACTGGGCTGGTGGCACATGTACGCGGAGATGTGCGGCGCCAAGGTCCCTGACCTGATCAATGCGCGCGAACAACAGCGCCAGATCACCCAGCTTTCGCTTTTGTTCGAAGCTACCCGCCTGTTGAACTCGACGCTGGACCTCGCGGAGTTGTTGGAGCTCATCTTGAAGATCGCCAGCCAGGAGGTGCGCGCCGACCGTGGCAGCGTCTTCCTGGTGGACAATCAGCGCAAAGAGCTGTGGTCGATCGTTGCCTCCGGCCTGGATCACCAGGAGATTCGCGTGCCCTTCGGCAAGGGCGTGGCCGGGCGCGTGGCGGAGACGGGCGAGATCATCAACGTCGAAGAGGCCCGGTCACTGCCGTACTTTGAAGCGACCTTCGACCAGAAGTTCGGCTATACCACCAAGTCGTTGCTGTGCCTGCCCATCCGGCACCATTCGAACGAGATCGTGGGCGTGATCCAGTTGCTGAACAAGAAGGGCAGCCAATCGTTCAGCAATGAGGATGAAGACTTCCTCATCAAGCTTAGCGGCCACATGGCCATGGCGCTGGAGAATGCACGGCTGCATCGCGACGCGCTGATCAAGCAGCGGCTGGAGAAGGAGCTGGCACTGGCGCGCGGCATCCAGCGCAGCCTGCTGCCCGAAGGGCCGCCGATCGTCCCCGGCTATGAGATCGCCGTGCTCAACGAGCCGTGCTTCGAAGTGGGCGGCGACTACTACGACTTCCTAAGCCTGGGCCCACAATCGCTGCTGCTGGTGGTGGCAGACGTGGAAGGCAAAGGCGTAGGCTCCGCGCTGGTGATGAGCAACCTGCAGGCGACCCTGCGGGCGCTGGTGATGCATCTGCACTCGCTCGAAGTGTTGGCCGTCTCTCTGAACGAGATGATGTGCAATGACACCAAGTCCGAGAAGTACCTGAGCTGCTTCCTCGGGCTGGTGGATACGCGCCGCGGGGGGTTGCACTACATCAACGCCGGACACGTGCCGCCGATCCTGATCCGCGCGGCCAGCGGCGAATACGAGTTGCTCGAAGAAGGCGGCACCGTCATCGGCCTCTTCCCCAAGATGGAATACCGGCGCGGCAATTGCAAGCTGGAGCCCGGCGACGTCCTGGTCTGCTGCACCGACGGCATCCTCGAAGCCTGCGACGAACGCGAAGAGGAGTTCGGCAAAGAGCGGCTGGCGGCGGCGGTGGCGCGCAACCGGCTGAAGACCGCGCAAGGCATCGTGGACGCCGTGCTCGCCGAGGTCGGTGAGTTTTCCTCCACCGGCCAGTACACGGACGACAAGGTGCTGATGATCATGAAGGTGTCCGAGGACCCCACCATCCAGACGGGCAAGTTCGAGATCGCGGCGCTGCGGCGTCCGGAACGGCGCGAGCTGCCGCGCGACTAGCCCACCGATTGCATTCGCATTCCAGGCCCGGCGCCATGCGCCGGGCTTTTGCTTTGCGGCGCTAGACATCAGACCGCGTGCTGGGTTGTCAGGCGGATTCGGTGAGGTGGAGCGATTCGTCCTTACCGAGGTAGCCTTTCTTGCGAAACCAGTCTTCCATGGCCGACTTGAGCGCGTCGAGCGGGACGCGCGCGCCGATCTCGAGCACGCCGTCGGCGGCGGGCAGCGTGTCGTCAAAGACGGCGTCATTGGTGAAGTTGCGCATGGCAAAGTTGTCGAGCCACTTCAGCGGACAGGGCTGGCCATTATGCGTGATGTGGACCTTACGCGCGAACACCTGACCATTGAACCACAGGCAGCATCTAGAGGCCGAGCTTTTTGGCCGCGGCTTCGACCTCGTCCTTGAACTGCTGGAAGAGACGGGGCGGCGTACCGGTGAAGCCCTCCTGACGCGCGCGCTGCCAGAGTCGAAGATCGCTGCCGCCGGCGTTGGGGCCAGTGTGGACTTCCATGATGTCCACGAGCGGGCCGGCTTCGGCGCCAACGGTGACGCCGCGATTGGCGCGAAGGTCTTCATCCGTGCTGCGCCGAACGTCATCTGGGCTGCGCGGGCGGGTATCTGCGCGGCCGCCACCGCCGGAAAGCTGAACCGGAGTGCCGCTCAGGGTGACGGAGCCGAGGCGTCCTTTGCGGACCAGGACGATGAGGTCAGCGTGGTCCGGGAGCAGGGTGACGATGTAGCGCTTCCAGCCGCGGAAGGCGGTCTCGACGGCGTCGCGGACCTGGCGATCTTCGGGAGCGGTGGCCGGGTTGATGCGGTCGTCGATACGGCCGTCAGCGCGCAGGATGCCGACATAGACATACTTGGAGCGGACGAGCGTTTCGGGAACGATCTTCGCTTGCGGTTTTGGGTCGGGCTGATGCTGGGCGCTGGCGGTGAGGGTGAGCAAGAGCAGCGCGAGTGGGGTGAGGATTCGGAGCATAAGAAGGCCTCGCAAGAAACAA
>DATLCI010000075.1:0-10793 GCA_035526435.1 Terriglobales bacterium | reverse complement strand
ACTTTCCTTGACCCACGATGGCCGCGAGTTTTCGTTTCCTATCGCCCGTGGGTCCTCTGATTTAGTCGACTCAGCGCTAAGGAAGCGGTTTGCCGATGACGGCCTGCTGCCCGTGAACCGCGCTATTACAATTCGAGAATTGCAGTCCTTACCTGCCTTCGATCCTGCATTGCAGTCCGCTATGCTCAGTGATGTCGACAAAATGATTCTCGAGCTCTACGGAATCACGGCACAATTATGAGGTGAGTGCGGCGTCCGAACACGCCACTCTTGTGCAGCAATTTACGCCCGTTTTCTTGACATATAGGTGTTCTCAGTAGTATTATTTAATTCTAGTGATTAACTTTAAGCAATACAACGAAAGCGCTTCCAGAAAGCCCTTTCGATTCATACATATGAGCCTCAGCCCTTTGTTCTCAAACATTTGGCAGAGGAGTCCAATATGCCTGAAAATAAAAGACTTAAAGTCCATTATTTTTCAAACATTTGCGCCTAAGTGCTTTATTTGCGAACATTTGAGCGATAGGGTGGGGTCGGGGTGCCGGCCTCTTCCGTCTAGCGTCGAGGGCTATAATCTCTGCTGGTCCTAATTCATGCCTGAACACATCAAGAAGAAGCTGGAAGAAGAGATCAAGCAGCTTGAGTACGAGCTGACGAACGAACTTCCGAAAGAGATCAAGAAGGCCGTCGCGATGGGTGACCTCAGTGAGAACGCTGAGTACCACATGGCCAAGCAGCGTCAGGTGTTCGTCAACGCCCGCCTGGGACAGCTCAAGAAGCGCGTGGGCGAGCTGGCCATGGTCAACATGGCCAACATCCCGAAAGACCGCGTGGCGTTTGGCTCCACCATCAAGATCTACGACAACACTAAAGACGAAGAGATTGAATACAAGCTGGTGACCAGCGAAGAGTCCGATGTGACCAAGGGGCTGATCTCGACGACGTCGCCGATCGGCCGCGCGCTCGTCGGGAAAAAAGAAGGCGACACCGTGACCGTGGTCACGCCGAACGGTCCGCGCGAGTTGGAGATACTGAAGCTCACGACGATCCATGATGTGGACTGAAGTCCACAAAGTGTAAAGTGGAATTTGTAAAGTACAAAGTAACCACACAGTGCAAAGTGTGTAAGGTACAAAGTAACCACAGAAGCATTCACTTTGTACTTTTTATGTTTAACCTTTAACTTTCACGATGTGTGGACTGAAGTCCACCAAGTGCAAAGTGGGATTTGTTAAGTACCGGATAACCACACACGGCAAAGTGTGTAAGGGGCAAAGTAACCCCAAAAGCGTTCACTTTGTACTTTGCACGTTTAACCTTTAACTTTCATGTCTTGGACGGGCGCATTTGGGCGGGGATCGCGGGTCCTGTTGTATGGGATCGTGCGCGGACTTGCGCTCGCCAAGATATCGCCGAACGTGCTCACGTTCATCGGCCTGGTGATCAATGTGATCGCCGCCATGCTGTTCGGCTATGCCAACGGCGACGATCACTGGCGCTACTTCCTTTATGCCGGTCTGGTGATCATCGGCGCGGGCGTATTCGACATGGTGGACGGACGCGTGGCGCGCGCAACCAATCAGGTCACCGTCTTCGGCGGGTTCTTCGACTCCGTCATTGACCGCTATAGCGACGTCGCCCTGTTCTTCGGCCTGCTGGTGTATTACGCGCGGGCGAGCCGCTTCTTCTATATCGGCCTGGTGGCATTCGTGATGGTGAGCTCGCTGATGGTGAGCTATACGCGCGCACGTGCCGAGTCGCTGATCGGGAGCTGCAAGGTCGGATTCATGGAGCGTCCGGAGCGCATCGTGCTGATCATCATTGGCGCCTTGTTCGAGAAGTGGGGCGCGATGGCGCCCGTGCTCTGGGTGTTGGCGCTGCTATCGACGATCACCGTGATCCATCGCATCCTTTATACCTACCAGCAAACCACGGCGATGGAAGCGCTGGATAAGACGGCCAATACGGATAACACCTACAATCCTGACCGGATCGAGAAGGCTGACGCGCCCCGTCCCGGGACTGCGACCCAACCTACCTAACCGTTCGCGGCGCCGGCGGCAAAGAGTAGAATCCATCCTGCATGGCTGACCAACATCCGATCCTCTTAGTCCACGGCGGCGCGTGGAATATTCCCGACGACATGGTGGAAGCGCATCGCACTGGCATCCGTAATGCCCTGGCCGCGGGCTGGAAGGTGCTCGGCGCCGGCGGCTCCGCGCTCGACGCGGTGGAGGAAGCGGTCGTAGTCATGGAAGACGACGACACCTTCGACGCCGGACTCGGCAGCTTCCTCACGCGTGATGGGACGGTCCAGATGGACGCCATGGTCATGGATGGCGCCACGCTACGCGCGGGCGGCGTGGGCTGCGTAGAACGGGTGAAGAATGCCATCCGGGCGGCGCGGCTGGTGCTGGAGAAGAGCCCGCATGTGTACTTTGTGGCGGACGGCGCGGAGAAGTTCGTAGAAGAGTTAGGTATGAAGCTGATTGATAACGCCGAGCTGGTGGTCCCGCGGGAGATGGAACGGCTGAAGCGAGTGCAGGCACTCGCGGCGAAGGGAATCCCTGATCCCACGTTTGCACCGGCAGAGTTTGGCGCGGATGCGAACAGCCATGACACGGTGGGCGCGGTGGCCCTGGATGCGCACGGCCGGCTGGCAGCGGCGACCTCCACTGGCGGAACGGTGAACAAGACTCCAGGCCGCGTGGGTGATTCCAGCCTGATCGGCTGCGGGGTATATGCCGACGACTCGGCCGCCGCCAGTTGCACCGGTTGGGGCGAACCGATCATGAAGCTGGTGCTGGCGAAGGCGGCGGCGGACAAAGTGGTTCGCGGGCAGTCGCCGCAGCAGGCAGCAAAGCAATGCATCGACATGATGAAGTCGAAGCTGAATGGTCACGGCGGAATGATCCTGATGGACCGCCAAGGCAAGATCGGCATCGCCTACAACACGCCGCGGATGGCGTGGGGTTGGCGCACGGCCGAAAGCGAAGAATTCGGCCTGGAGCGCTAGCGGGACGAACGGGCATTTTCGCGGGGCGGAGAGGATGAGCCAAGCTCCTCGTTCCAAGAGATTTACTCGATGAATGCTCATTCAGTTTCTTTCTTGTATTCGCCCAGTAAAAGATGTAGAAAGTTCGCACTCCGGTTTCCGAGCCAGGCCGTCGAGGGCGAAGCTCCCGGCGAGCCGGGTATACCGGTGGCTAATTTCCTTTCGCAGCAGACCATGCCCAGCCGGAGGCAAAAAAACCGGACACGACGGACCAATAGGATGCGTGCTATGAAGCGAATCATGAAAGCTGCTTGCTGGATGAGTTTGATCATGTTGATGGCCACGGTGGCGGCCGCGCAAAATGCTGCGACCGCAGACCTGCGCGGCACCGTAAAAGATCCGAATGGCGCCGTGGTGTCGAATGCGACGGTGACGATCCGCGACGAGTCCAGGAATTTTGAACGGTCGGTGAAGAGCGATGCGGAAGGCAATTACCTCATCCCCCTGCTGCCGCCGGGAAACTACACCATGCAGGTGGACGCGGCCGGCTTTGCCAAAGTCAAGACGACCAACGTGAGACTCAACGTTGGGCAGACGGCTGAATTGCCGATCGCGCTGAAGGTGGCCGGATCGGAGACGGAGGTCACGGTCAATGCCGACTCGCAGATGGTGGAGACGAATCGCAGCTCGGTGGCGACGACGGTAGACCAGCAGCGCATCGAGAAC
The DNA here is from genome assembly GCA_035526435.1 of Terriglobales bacterium. Lineage (GTDB taxonomy): Bacteria > Acidobacteriota > Terriglobia > Terriglobales > Acidobacteriaceae > DATLCI01. Next base: position 7,072 of record DATLCI010000075.1, on the reverse strand, counting down.
CTGCCGATCAACGAGCGCAGCTACCTGTCGTTCGCGCTTACCACTTCAACAGTAGGACGCGACAATGGCCGGGCCATTGGTCCCGCGCCTACATCCGGATTGAACATCGGCGGTCAGCGCGGACGCTCAACGCTGGTGCAAGTGGACGGCGCCGACAACACAGACACATCCGTGAACGCGGCCCGCTCCACGCTCAGCCAGGAAGCAGTCCAGGAATTCCAAGTGGTGACCAACTCTTACGCGGCGGAATTCGGACGCGCGTCCGGCGGCGTGGTTAATGTGGTTTCCAAGAGCGGCAATAATGACCTGCATGGGAACCTCTTCGGATTCCTGCGGCACCGCAGCTTCCAGGCGAAGAACGCTTTTTCGCCGATCGATAATCCGCCATACACGCGCACGCAATATGGAGCGACCATCGGCGGACCGATCGTGAAAGACAAGACCTTTTACTTTGGCGCAGTCGAACAGCGCCGCCGACAGGAATCCGGGTTCTTCACCAGTGACGTAGTAGGCCCATTGACGGCGAGCACCACGATCCCGGTCATCGCCGGATTGAATCCGATCGCGCGGACATTCACGAACCTGACCAGCGCGCAGGCCACATTTATCAATACTTTGATCGGGAGCGGAGTAGCTGCGAACATCTGTGCGGCCCGCACCTATGCTTTTATGGCCAGCACGGGAGGCAATCTCGGGCTGACCGGTACGACGGGACAAATCAGCCCGAACGATGGCAGCCTTTGTCCAGCATTCAGCCCCATCGCGCCCGGAGTCATTGGGCCCCGCTTCCTGCTTTCCGGAGCGCCGATACCGAGCGGCACGGTGAATGCGGCCGGCTTGCCGATCGCCTTCCGTCCGCTGACGCAATTGCAGCGTATCTTCCCGGTCTCCGAAGGGACCACCTTCACATCGCTTCGGCTCGACCACCGCTTCACCCCGAGCCATCACTTGACGATGCGCGCTGGCTTCAACCCCAGCAAGATCTCCGGTATCCAGGTGGAATCACAAAACCAGGCCTTAGGACAGAATGATTTTTCGCGCACCGGTCTGCAACAGTTCCGCGATTGGTCCGCTCTTGTTGGCTTGAACTCAAGCCTGACCGGACACCTGGTGAATGAAGCCAACTTCAATTACGGAAGGCGCTCCGCGCAGTTCCGTTCGCAGAACGGCGATGCGGTAGCCGTCAACATCACGGGCACCGCATTCTTCGGGCGGGAATTGTTCTCCCCTGTGCGCCGGGTGGAGGAACGTTACCAGATCCGAGACAACGTAAGTTGGCTAGTAGGCAACCATGTGATCAAATTTGGCGGCGATGTTAATTTCGTTGATGTAAGCGCCAACTTTGAGCTGAATTTCTCCGGACTGTTTAATTTTGGCGGGTTGGGCGCGGCCAATCTTATCCCCGGTCTAACGGCCGCTCCAGACTTCACGCCCGTGCAACAGTACGGACTCGGATTTCCAGCTAACTACATTCAGGGTTTCGGCAATCCCAACAGCGCTTTGAGCAACAAGCCGATAGCCTTCTTCGTGCAGGATAGCTGGCAGATCACGCGAAACCTGACGCTGAACTTCGGCGTCCGCTACGACAACGAATTGACGGCGCAGATCAGGCCAGTAGGGGTTACTGACCCCCTGTCCGGCATCGTGCTGACCGACGCCGATATGCTGGCGGCGCAGGACGCCATGAACGCACAGCAGGGCTTTCCGCGCGACAATAACAACATTGCACCTCGGTTTGCCTTGGCGTGGGACCCTTACGGGGACGGCAAGTCCGTCTTCCGCGCAGCTTATGGTTTGTTTTACGACCACCCCCTAGCAGCCATCGCGTTTAACTCCGACATCGCCGACGCAGCGCAGCAACAGCAGCTAGTTTCGCTGCCTGGAAGTCCCGCCCAAACCGCGAGCCTGAATGCTACCCAAATATTCATGGGAACGGTATGCGTCCCGGGACATCCGGTCACGCCGATCTGCCCCGCCGGTGTGAATACGCCGGGCGTAGCACCCACGGCGCAATACCAGTTTGGACGGATGCGTTTCAACGACCAGACCTTCCCGGGGTTCGGGCCGGTGCTGCCGTTCACTCTGCATGTGGCAAAGGATTTCGAGTATGCGTATGCCCATCAGGCGAGCGCCAGTTTTGAACATAGCTTTACTGACGATGTGTCGCTGTCGGTGGGTTATCTGATGGTGGGGACCCGGCATCTGCCAAGGCCGATCGACGTCAACGCGCCACAAATGGATCTATTAGTCCAGAACTTCCAGCGTTTCGCCGGACGCGCGCCGACAAACACCACCGAGGCCCAGTCCATCACCATGCCGGGTGCTCCAGGATTCGTGGCCCCCGCTGGCCAGACCTACACCATTGTGGTCCCGGGATTCATCGCGGTGAACAACAACACCGGCCTGCGTTTTGTGAATCCGGCAGCGGCTAACTTCTTCAGACCCAATGCACCGAATTATTTCCTAGTGCGCGCTTTGACGGGGCTTTCGAAGGCAACCTTCGATAGCCTTCTGGCCGGCAGCTTGCGGACGCCGGGAGTGCTGTCACCTTTCGGTTCCATCAACATGCAGAGCTCCAACGGGACCTCCAACTATCATGCGATGAATGTGGACCTGAAGAAGCGTTTTAACCAAAACTTCCAGTTCCTAGCTTCCTACACATGGTCACATTCAATCGACGATTCATCTGACCTGCAGACTTTGCTGTTGCCGCAAGACAATCGTAATCTGCGAGCGGAGCGGTCGGACTCACTTTTTGATCAACGTCACCGCTTTGTTTTCAGCGGGATCGTGACGAGTCCTACAGGTTGGAGGGGGGGAGGAGCCATGCGTTCCATCCTCGCCGATTTCACAATCGCACCGGTCATCGAGCTTTCATCTGGCCGACCTTTCAACATCCTCTCAGGCGTCGACACCAATGCGGACCAGTCAAACCAAACGGACCGCCCGAACGTCAGTTCGGCAGGGGTATTATCCTTGCCCGCGCCCTTCACCACTGGGAACCTTCCACGCAATGCCGGTATCAGCCGTGGATTTGCCCAGGTCGACCTGCGCATCAGTCGAGCTCTACGCATCACCGAGCGCTTGAAGCTGGATGTGATCGCAGAAGGCTTCAATCTTCTTAACCGCTTCAACCAAGCCGGTTCTTCACCGTTTTTGAGTGATGTTGCGGCCTTCAATAAGCGCGATGGGGCGAACCGATTCTACAGCCGTCCGACGGCTGCCTTCGATCCTCGACAGTTCCAATTCGGATTGAAGCTGGGCTGGTAAGAGTTTGCTGTTCAAGCCCCGGCCGAAAGGTCGGGGCTTTTTTTCTGGGGCAAACAGTAAACTCACCACGGAGGCACGGGAGACATAGAGGAAACCTGGGAATAATAATGAACCACGAAGGCTCACAAAGTTCGGTGAGCGAGAAGGACGGGTATACTTCCGAACGTGAAATCAAGAGCAAGCAGGACTGAGGCGGGAGCGGCCAGCGGTGCGCGGCGGGGAGCGGGAACGCTCGCCGTGCATGCGGGAGAGGATCGGCATGGCCGGGCCGGCTCCCTCACTACGGACATCGCGCAGACGGCCGTGTTTGTATTGCCCAAAGTGGCTGACTTGCGCCGGATCGTGGAGGGTAGATCGGACGGCTTTTACTACACGCGCAACGGGAATCCGACGACGGCGGCGGCTGAAGCCAAGATTGCCGCCCTCGAAGGAGGGGCGGGCGCGGTGGTGACTTCAAGCGGGACGTCGGCCGCGCTGGCGGGCGTGCTGGCCATTTGCCAGGCAGGAGACGAGATCGTTTCCATGCTCGACATCTACGGCGGTACGTTGAAACTCTTTGAAAACGTATTCGGAAAATTAGGTATCAAGACCACGTTCGTTCCCTATGGGGAGATGGGACGACTTGCGAGCCACTGCTCGTCCCGCACCAAGCTCATCTTCGTGGAGACGCCGACGAATCCTACTTTGCGCGTGGTGGACTTGCGCGCGGTGGTCAAGACGGGCAGGAAGATCGGGGCCGTGGTGATGGCCGATAACACTTTTGCCACGCCCGTTCTGCAGCGTCCGCTGGAGAGCGGGTGCGACGTGGTGCTTCACTCCGCCACCAAGTATCTGGGCGGCCACAGTGACCTGACCGCAGGTGCGTTGGTGGCAAACGACCCGAAACTCGTGATGAAGATGCGGGAGATGTCCGTGACCACCGGCGGAACGCTGGATCCGGGCGCGAGTTATCTGCTGCTGCGGGGCCTGAAGACGCTGGAAATCCGGGTGGGCCGTGCCTGCGAGAACGCGCGCAAGATCGCGTCAGCATTGCAGCGACATCCCCGGATCGTACGGGTGATGTATCCCGGCCTGAAGACGAACGAGGGACACGCGATCACGCGCCGGCAGATGAGCGATTTCGGCATGATGGTGTCGGTAGAAGTCCGCGGCGGGGGACGAGCGGCGGAACGCTTCATCGATAACCTGAAGCTCTGGTATCTGGCGACGAGTCTGGGTGGAGTGGAGTCAACGGTCTCATACCCGGTGCTGGCTTCACACGTAAATTTTTCCAAGGAACGGCTGCGGCTGCTGGATGTATCACCGGCAACGGTGCGACTCTCGGTGGGCATCGAAGATGTACAGGACCTGATCGCCGACCTGGAACAGGCGTTGAGACGCTAGACCCTGAACCACTAAGCATTTACCGGGAAACACGAGTCGCTGAGCCCGTTGAATCAGGCATAATGGGCATGGGTGAAACACCCCTTATCCTTTGTACGCTCTGAGGTCGCATTTGAGATTGCACCGAGCCTCCAGCAGCATCCTCGCACTTGCAGTGGTCGTGATAGGCACGGCGTGCGAGAGCAGTAAATCGCAGAAGACCCGCACGACTCCTCCTCCTCAGGCCATTGCTCCAACCATCGCCGCTGAGACCAAGCCAGCGGCGCCAGCGCCGATAGCGTCCGCCCCGCAGAAGCCGGATCCGGTGGAGAAGATGATCCGCGATTCAGAGAAGGAGTACCAAGCGGGCCGCGCGAACGTGCGCGACGGTCACTTGGAAGCGGCGAAAACAAATTTTGATCGCGCGATGGGCTTCCTGATGGAAGGCCCGGTAGATGTGGGCTCGGACGAGCGGCTGCAGCGGCAGTTCAGCAAGATCGTGGAGAACGTCCACCAGTTGGAGATGGCGGCGTTGAAGGAAGGGGACGGCTTCACCGAGCAGCGCGCGGAGCCAGCGCCCATCGACGAAGCCAATGATGTGACGTTCCCGGTCGATCCGGCGGTAACGGCCAAGGCGCAGGCGGAGTTGAAGGGCATCCGCTCCGATATCCCGTTAGTCATCAACGACTATGTTGCGAGCTACCTGAATTTCTTCAGTACGCGCGGTAAGGAGACGCTGGTGCGCGGATGGAAGCGCGCGGGGCGCTATCAAGGCATGATCCGCCGGGTGCTGGCCGAAGAAGGACTACCGCAAGACTTGATCTATCTGGCGCAGGCCGAATCCGGGTTTCATCCGCTGGCGATATCACGGGTGGGCGCCCGCGGGATGTGGCAGTTCATGCATTACACCGCCCCGGGTTATGGCTTGAAGCGGAGCTGGTGGGTAGATGACCGGCAAGACCCGGATAAATCGACGCGCGCGGCGGCGCGATATTTGAAAGACCTTTATAACCAGTTTGGGGATTGGTACCTGGCGATCGCGGCTTACAACTCCGGCGGCGGCAATGTGCAGCGCGCGGTGGAGCGCACCGGATATGCGGACTTCTGGGAATTATATCGGCGAAACGTGTTGCCGAACGAGACCAAGAACTACGTTCCCATCATCGTGGCGATCACGATCATTGCCAAGAATCCCACGCAGTACGGATTGAGCGAATCGCTGACGGACGTGCCGGAAGATTTTGAGACGGTCAAAGTTGATTACGCGGTTGACTTGCGGCTGGTGGCGGAGGCCATCGACCAGCCACTCGATCTGTTGATGGAGCTTAATCCAAGCCTGCTGCGGCGGACGACGCCCAAGGACGAGGAATTCAATCTCAAGTTGCCGCTGGGCACGCGGGCGCGATACATCGCCGCGATGGAAGCGATCCCGCGCGACAAGCGCGTGGCGTGGCGATATCACAAGGTGGCGCCGGGTGAGAGTTTAAGCACGCTGGCCAAGAAATATCGGACGACCGCGCAGGCCATCTCCGAGGTGAACAACCTCGAGGGCAATGAGTTGGAGGCCGATGCCAAGGTGATCATCCCGGTCTCGGGACGGACGTCAGACACGGCCACTACTTTCGCCAAGAAACCTACGCGCTATACCGTCCGCAAAGGCGATACGGTGCTCACAGTGGCTGACGATTTTGGGGTTCCCGCCGAGCGGGTACGCCGCTGGAACCGGCTAAAGGGCAACAGCCTGAGAAAAGGCCGTACCTTATTGATTTATAAGCCGGTTGGGCCGGGCGAGGCCGCCGAATCAGCGGCGGTGAAAGGTTCTTCCCGGAGTGGAAAAAAGACCACCAAAAGCATTACGGCGACGAAGCGGCATACCGTCCGGAGCGGAGAGACGCTGTCAAGTATCGCAAGCCGATACGGTACGAGCGTGGCGCAGTTGCACAAGAACAATGCCAAGATCGGAAACCGGATCAAACCCGGCGATGTGATCGTGATCACGCGCTAAAAAACCGCTGAAACGCGGCTCGGCCAGTTGACACGGCTATTGCCGCTGATAGTATTACGCTCTCGCCGCAAGACGAGCCCCAGGAGGCAAGATGGCACTCGACGACAACACTCTTTATGGCCGGAATGATGATGAGATGGATGAACTCGGCGACTCCAGTTATGGCGAGTCCGTAGAGTCCGAGTACGAGGAAGAAGAAGAAGAAGCCATCAGTCGCGGCGCAGAAGCCGACGATGACATGGACGATGATGACGATATCGGCGGAGGCACCAGCGCGGCCGCCATTCCGCGCACTACAGGCGGGAGCAGTTCCTCCGGAAGCGCGGGACGGGCATCTTCACCCGCGAAGAAAGCAGCTCGCAAGTCACCCGCCAAGAAGGCGCCGAAGAAAGCAGCTAAGAAGGCCGCGAAGAAGCGTCCGGCGAAGAAGGCCGC
>DATLCI010000044.1:0-23665 GCA_035526435.1 Terriglobales bacterium | reverse complement strand
ACAAACTGAAAGCGCTCAGGATGCCGGGGAGCCAGGACCAGAACAAAGTCACGGTGATCCTTCACCAGTGACTGAAAAGCGTCGAGCAAAATTTCTTCCTCGCCGTCCACAGTGCTGCCACAGACCATAATTTTGGCCGATGGCGGTATGGCGCAACGCAAGGAAGTCGCGACGCCTTCCTGAGATGAAAACTCGGCGTCGAACTTCAGATTGCCGGTCACGTGGACCCTCCCGGGGTCGGCGCCGATCTCTACTAATCGGTCGCGGTCGACTTCACTCTGTGCCGAGAAAAGGTCGACGCTACGCAGTACGTGGCGGAAGAATGGCCGGAAGAAGCGATAACGCGGAAACGATCGGTCGGAGATGCGGGCATTCACTACTGCCACCCGTGCCTGATGGACTTGTGCCAGCAACAGGAAGCTCGGCCAAAATTCCGTTTCGGCAATGACTACGAGAGAAGGCCGCAGCCGACGAAAATAAGGGCGCAGTGCCCAGGAGAAGTCCAAGGGAAAGTAAAAGACGTTTTCCGCGCCAAATTTTTTCCGGGCCAGCGATTGGCCGGTGATGGTCGTAGTAGACACTACGATGCGGGTGGCTTCAAATCTATTCTTTAGACGATCAATCAAGGTACTGACTGCTAGTACTTCCCCGACGGATACCGCATGCACCCATATGCAGCGCTCCAACGGCTTGGTGGGACGCAGCGAGAGGGGTACGTTCCCCAAGCGAGCACTCAGACCTTCGCGATACTTTCCGTGACGAAGCATCGCCAACAGCCAAAATGGCAGGGTGACGAGCAACGCAAGAGCGAGTGCTATGCTGTACAAAAGATGCATTAAGCCGCCATTCTAAATGCAGGCATCTAAGCTCAGAGCAACTAACTCAATCCAGTGATGGGTCAATTACCGGTCATGAAAAAGCTCATTGCTATGTTGTGCATCTGGCTGGTCGCTTCGCCGGTCATGGCGAAGGACCCCGTTTTCACTATGCCCCGGGCATTCCATGCCAAGACCTATCCGGCACACGAAGCCCATGAGAACGAGAAGTTGGCGATCGCGGTCGATCCTTATGACACGGCTGATAAGACGGCGGGCGTCTTCGGTACCGATTTTCGCCAAGAAGGTTTGCTGCCGATCCTGCTGGTGTTCAGCAACGACGGCAACCAGGCAGTGTCCCTGGCGGACATGAAAGTCGTGCTGGTCACGCGCAACCGCACCAAGATCACGCCGTCCAGCAATGAAGATGTGTTTCGACGGATCGCGCACAAAAGGGAAGATAGGAATGTTCCGATCCCATTGCCGATCCCACTGCCCAAAAAATCGAAGCGGCAGGTAAGTAAAGAGGCAGAGATCGAGGTAGAAGGCGCGCAGTTCATGGCGCGCGCGGTGGAGCCGAAAGCTACGCGGCATGGGTTCTTGTTCTTCAATGTGCAAGGAATCAACAATCCCATGGCGGGTGCGAACCTGGTGATCACCGGCCTGGCAGACGGCGATGGCAACGAACTCTTTTACTTTGAGATCCCGTTGGAAAAATATCTGAGCTACCAGCCCCTGAAACCGCGAACAAACTAAAGCGATCACGAACCGGGAGCGACGGAGTAGCGTCCGGGCTTAGGCGATTCAATCACTCCCCATGGCGTCTCATGATCATGCGTGAAGATGGTAAGCCATTTTTCTTCCACCGCGCGACGGTAATAGCGGCGCTTGCTTTCAATCGTCTCCAAGGGAAAGAGATCGAAGGCCATTCCCCAGGTAAGTTCCGTATGGGCGGCGGTGGGAATGATGTCTGAGATGTAGCAGGCCGTTTGGCTGCCGCTTTTGATCATCACTGCTTGCATGGTGCGGGTGTGCCCCGGATAAGGCGACACTGAGATTCCCGGGGCAAGCTCGTGCTCGCCTTCCAGTAACTGCATCTGGCCAGAGGCTACGAGCGGGTCGTAGTTTTCAGAAATGTAGCTGATCTTGTCTCGTTCAAGCTGCTTCCGGCCATGCTCCCACTCCCCCCGCGGGGCAAAATACTTCGCTCGAGGAAAGGTAGGCACCGCTTGCCCGTCCTTAAAAACGGTGTTCCAACCGCAGTGATCGAAGTGAAGGTGGGTGTTGACGACGATATCTATGTCTTCGGGAGCTAATCCGGTACCCTCTAAATTGGAGAGTAAGCGTTCCTGTGGCTCATAGATGGTCTTCATCTTGTCGCTCAGCTTGTTGCCGGCGCCGGTCTCAACCAGAATATTGAGCTTCCCCGTCCGAACGAGGAGCGAGTTCATCCCGCTCAGGAACAGGTTTCGCTGGTCTACAGCCACCTTTTTCGACCACAGCGTCTTGGGAATGACGCCAAACATGGCACCCCCGTCCAGGACGTAGGTTCCATCGGACAGGATGGTGAGTTCAAAGTCGCCCAGCGAGCGGGTGAAAGTGGGCAGATGCGACGGTTGGGTCATAGGCTCACAGTGAGGTACGGCCTCGCCGGGGCAATGACTAGGAGGTTCGCCCGATTGAGAGGACTACCTAAACCGAATAGATTCAACGTATCCGCATGATAGTCGAAATGGCACGCATCGTCTTTGGAGTGGCTCTGGTCTGCTTCCACCGGCCCATTGCAGAATTTATGCACATCCGGGAGCAGGAGCTGACAACTTATTTAGCCCAAAGAGGTTGGCGGCTGCCCACTTTTCCCAGTGTGGGCGTGACCACGAATGTGTATTTTTGCCTCAGCGTAGCTGTATTCCTGCTCGCAGTCGTGCGCCTCTGGCTCCCTGTTTAGCCGCTGTCCACCCGCTATTACCGTCCCATCCGGTGCTACAATCAGAGCAGTCCGCGCCGGAAAGCCATGAGTCCCGACCTGCAAAACCTTATTGAACTAGACCGAGTCACCCAGGAGATTGCGCGCCTGACCGAAGAAATCGCGCAACTGCCCAAATTAGTAGCCGCGATCGAAAGCAAACTGGCTAAGGCCAAGGCTCAAGTTGACGCCGCCACCGCCGCGATCAAGAACCAGGAAAGTGACAAGCGGAAGCACGAATCTGACATCCAGGACTGGCAGCAGAAGATCTCCAAATTTCGCGACCAATCGCTCGCGGTCAAGACCAACGAACAATACAAAGCGCTGATGCATGAGATCGAATTCGCGCAGAAGATGATCGCGGAGTCAGAAGAGAAGATCCTGCTGGGGATGGAGGGCGCTGACGGATTTGTTAAAGCGCTGAAGAATGCCGAAGCTGAGCTTAAGCTCGAGACCGCAGAGATTGAAAAAGAGAAAGAGCACGCGAGAAAGGTCACCGCGGAAGACCAGGCAAAGTTGGTGGAGCTGCGCAAGCAGCAAAGTGAATTGAAGGCCAAGATCGAACCTTCGACCCTGGCGCATTTCGAACGGGTATCCGCGAAGCGCAAAGGCGCCATCGCGGAGGCGATCAACCAAAAATGCTCCGCTTGCAACGTGATGATGCGGCCGCAGCGCTACAACGAGCTGGTGGCCAACACCGGCTTGGTGCTGTGCGAGTCTTGTGGACGCATCTTGTTCTACGATCCCAGCCATCAGGCTGCAGGAGCGGGGAACCGCGCAGGCAGCGCTACTATGGAACGTGCGTGGCGGTATGTCGCTGACCCGGAAGGGGCCGGTAAATTCCTGGCCTTCGTGAACAGCAAGACCACTTGCACGATGCGCAGCTTTGATGCCGCCACCGGCCAAGCCCTGGAGAAGATCGTAAAGAAGAAGCTCACCTTCAAGGAAGCGTTTGCCACCGAGGTAGCTTCCGGAGTCCCGTTACGGATTGAGCAGCCTGACCTGGAAGGCGACTGCGCCCTCGCGCTTCCTACGGACGTGCTTGAAGAACTGCAACTGCAAGCCGGGATCGCGCCCGGGGCATCTAATCAAGTATCGGCCTGAGCCGTCTCCTCGCAAAAGGAGGACCCCCGATGTTTTGCCATCTCCTCAGCATCCTCTTGCTGCTAGTTCCCTGCGTAGCCTTTGCGCAACGCCCCGGCAGCCAACAACCCCGTACAACCACGGAGCTCGTGGTCCGAGTGACGTATGAAGACGACCGCGTCGTCGGCGAACAAGTACGCGTGCAACTAAGCAATTCAGGCGGTATCCCCGTGGCGGAGACCTTCACTCGCGGGGAGGGTGAAGCCCGCTTCTTGAACGTGGAGCCGGGAGCTTATCGGTTGCGAGTGACGGGCATGGACATTGACGAGAAGACTTCCGATTATTCCTTTGCCATCAGTCCCCGGGAGATCACTCATCTGGAATTCATCCGGGTTAAACGAAAAGTTGATCCGAACCAGACCTCGACCCAAGGCACGATATCGGCGGCCGCGCTAAACGTTCCGAACAAAGCGGAGTCCGAGTTTGACAAAGGCGTAGGAGCACTACGCAAAAAAGACCTTGCGGAAGCGCAGAAACGCTTTACTCGTGCGCTTGAGATCTATCCACGTTATGCCGCGGCTTACAACAACCTGGGTGTGATCGCGATGCAGCAAGGCCGGCTGGATGAAGGCAAAGGATTCTTCGAGCAGGCAGTGAAAGTGGATGACCAATATGCCCCGCCATATCTGAATCTGGCCAAAGCCGTGGCCGCAACCAGCTATCCCGAGGCGGAGCGCCTGCTGCTGAAGGCGGCATCGATCGATCCCACCAATGTAGAGACGATCGCGCTCCTGTCGATGATCGAGTACGAGACCAACCAGCTTCCACTGGCCCTGAGCAATGCCCGCAAAGTCCACACGATGCCCGATCACGAACGGTTTGCTTTCGCGCATTACGTTGCCGGCAGGACGCTGGAGACGCAAAACCTCCGGCAAGAGGCAGTGGCCGAGTATCAGCTCTTCCTTAAAGAAGCACCTGAGAGCCCCACAGCGCCCAAAGTGCGGGCCTTCATCGCCGCCCTCCAACAAACGCGATAAGCTGGACGAATGTCGAAAGCCTCAGGCGCCAGTACTCCTGGCATCCTTATTGTAAGAATCAATGGCCGGGCTGCGGCCCGCATCCGCTCTGGACATCCGTGGGTGTATCGATCGGACCTCTCTATTAGCGAGACGCCGCGCGCAGAAATAGTCCGCATTGCCGACGAGAAAGGCCGAGTGCTGGCGACCGGATTATCCAGCTCCAGTTCGCAGATCGCGTTGCGGGTGATCGGCGGAGCAGATTTTGCCGAAGAACTACCGGGTTGGCTGACGCAGCGAGTAGCGGCGGGGGCGGCTTATCGCCGGCGTTGGGTGAAGGCCAGCGATGCGTATCGCGTGGTCTTCAGCGAAGCGGACGCATTGCCCGGCCTCATTATCGACCGCTACAACGATGTATTTGCCCTGCAAACGCTGACTCAGGCAATGGACCGCGAAGACCTACGGCAAGCGGCAGTCTCAGTCCTGAAGGCGGAATTCGGAAATAACGTCCACATTGTGGAGCGGGGTGAAGCGCGCATTCGCGAGCTCGAAGAATTACCCCCACTCGAACTGCGTCAACTAGCCGGCGACAAGACGCGGACGATTTTCATGATGAACGATCTGCAGTTTCATTATGACGCTGCGGCGGGACAGAAGAGCGGCGCGTTTTTGGATCAGCGGGAAAATTATGCGGCCGCGGCACAGTACGCCCACGGCGAGGCCCTCGATGTTTTTTGCTATCAAGGCGGATTCGCGCTGCATCTTGCGCGAGTCTGTAGCAAGGTGACCGGAGTGGATGCATCTCGGCCAGCATTGGAAGTCGCCGAAGCCAACGCGGAGTTGAATGTGGCGAAGCTGAAAATACCGGAGATTGATTGGATCGAGGCGAACGCCTTTGACCTGCTGAAGGATTACGCAGCCGCCAAAACCATGTATGACACCATCGTCCTCGACCCGCCCGCCTTCGCAAAGAACAAGCGCGCCGCCGATGCTGCCGCCCGCGGCTATAAGGAACTCAATCTGCGCGCGCTGAAGATGCTACGACCGGGCGGCGTGCTGATCACAAACTCGTGTTCCCATCATGTTAGTGAGGGGGACTTCAGCGAGATGTTGGCCTCGGCCGCGATAGACGCGAAACGAACGGTAAGAATCCTGGAAAAACGAGGCCAAGCCAAAGACCATCCGGTGGTAGCGACCATCCCAGAAACCTCCTATCTGAAGTGTTTTGTTGCGGTCATAGCCTAAAATATTTCAATTTAAGTAGTTGAAAAATAACGACTTCAATTAGTTGACAATAACTCACTAAGATTTTATTATCTTATTGTTGTTAGTATGCATCAAAGGGGGTGGGAAGCAATAATTCCACCTTTGGACGAAAGGAGAACAGTTATGACTTTTGTGACGCGTTGGGACCCATTTCGGGAGATGACGAATCTCCAGAGCACGCTGAACCGCATCCTGAGCCAGGACAATGCTCAAAGCGGCGATGATCTAATGACGAGCGGAACGTTCACTCCGCCGGTCGATATCTACGAAGATGAGCACAGCATCAAACTGCACGTGGAAGTGCCGGGGTTGAGCGAGAAAGACATCGACATCCGGTTGGAGAACAACACGCTGACCCTGCGCGGCGAGCGCAAGTTTGAGTCCGAGCAGAAGGAGGAGAATTTCCGCCGGGTGGAGCGTCGTTATGGAAGCTTTGTCCGCTCATTCACTCTGCCGAACACCGTCGATACCGAGAATGTTTCCGCCCAGTGTGAGAATGGCGTGCTGAACATTCAACTGGCGAAGAAGGCGGAGGCGAAGCCGAAGCAGATCAAAGTGAACATCGGCACTGCGCCGAAGCAAGTAAAGGGCACGGGGCAGGCGGCATAACAGGGCTGCCTGGGGTTCCCCAGCCATCTAGAGAACGCGGCAAGAATCTAAACGGGAGACGCCAGGGATACGGGCCTCCCGTTTTTTGCTGAACCGATCTTTATCAGAAAGGCACAATATGGCGATTCGATGGGACAAACTAACGCTCAAGGCGCAGGAGGCGATCCAAGCGGCGGGCGAAGTGGCCACGCAGCACGGAAACTCCGAGATCGTGCCTTTGCACCTGCTGTCGGCGTTGTCGGCCGACCCAGAAGGCATTATCGGGCCCATCCTCGCGAAGATCGGTACCAGTGCGGAGCAGGTGGCGCGGGAATCGAACAGCGAGCTTGAGAAGCTGCCCAAGCTTTCGGGCAGCGCCCAGGCGCAGCCGGCTTTGTCCCAGGAGCTTTCCCGGGCGCTCGATGGCGGGTTCAAGGAAGCCGACCAATTCAAAGACGAGTTTGTCTCGACTGAACATCTGCTGTTGGCATTGTCAAGGCTGAAAGGCGATGCTGCACAGCGACTGCTGGCCGCTCATGGCGCCGACCATGGCACCATCCTGAAAGCATTGACGGGAGTTCGTGGTTCCCAGCGGGTGACTGACCAAAATCCCGAAGCTAAATATCAAGCGCTGGAGCGCTATGCCAAGGACCTCACGGAGTTGGCGCGCCGGGGGAAGCTGGATCCAGTCATTGGACGTGACGACGAGATCCGGCGGGTAGTCCAAGTGCTATCCCGGCGAACGAAGAACAATCCCGTGCTGATCGGCGAGCCCGGAGTGGGCAAAACCGCGATCGTGGAGGGGTTGGCGCAACGCATCATTTCTGGTGATGTCCCTGAGGGGTTGCGCAACAAGCGGGTGGTGGGGCTCGATCTGGGCGCCATGCTGGCGGGAGCAAAATACCGTGGAGAGTTTGAAGATCGGTTGAAGGCCGTACTGAAGGAGATTGAGGATTCCGACGGGCAGATCGTGCTTTTCATCGATGAACTGCACACATTGGTGGGAGCAGGCGCGGCGGAGGGCGCGATCGACGCCTCCAATATGCTCAAGCCCGCGCTCGCCCGGGGTGAGCTTCGGGCCATCGGCGCGACCACGCTCAACGAATATCGCAAATACATTGAGAAAGACGCCGCCTTGGAACGCCGATTCCAAGTGGTGATGGTGGGCGAACCAACGGTGGAAGACACCATCGCCATCCTGCGTGGATTGAAGGAAAAATACGAAGTCCATCACGGAGTCCGCATCAAGGATGCGGCCATCGTCGCCGCCGCTACGCTTTCGCATCGCTATATTGCCGATCGCTTCCTGCCGGACAAGGCCATTGACCTAGTGGACGAAGCGGCTGCGTCGTTGCGCATCCAGATCGACTCAATGCCGACGGAGATCGACGAACTGGAACGCCGGGCTACTCAATTAGAGATTGAGAAGCAGGCATTGAAGAAAGAGACGGATCCCAACTCCAAGGAACGGTTAAAGCTGGTGGAGCGGGAGCTGGGTGGCATCCGCGAGCAATCTTCCGGACTGAAACTTCGCTGGGAAAAGGAAAAGAAGACCATCGGCCAGATCCGCGAGCTGAAAGAGCGTATCGAGAAGCTGAAGTTGGAAGAGCAGCAGGAAGAACGGAGAGGGAACCTGCAGCGGGTGGCCGAGATCCGCTACGGATTGCTGCGTCAAGCAGAAGATGAATTGGCCAAGGCGAGTACTGAAGCGGATGGCGTCGCCTCCCGCTTGCTGAAGGAAGAAGTGGACGAAGAGGACATCGCGGAGATCGTCAGCAAGTGGACGGGCATCCCGGTGTCACGGATGCTGGAAGGAGAAGTGAAGAAGCTGGTGCAGATGGAAGACCGGCTGCGGCAACGGGTCATTGGTCAAGAAAATGCGATTGAGCGGGTTGCGAATGCGATCCGCCGGTCACGTGCGGGCTTGGGCGATCCGCGGAAGCCGATCGGCTCGTTCATTTTTCTTGGGCCCACGGGCGTGGGCAAGACGGAAACGGCGCGGGCCCTGGCCGAATTCATGTTCGACGATGAGCACGCGATGATCCGCATCGACATGTCGGAATACATGGAAAAGCATGCGGTGGCGCGGCTGATCGGGGCGCCTCCGGGGTATGTTGGCTTTGATGAAGGCGGACAGCTTACCGAGCAGGTACGCCGGCGGCCGTATGCGGTGCTGCTCTTCGATGAGATCGAGAAGGCGCATGCGGACGTCTTCAATGTTTTTCTGCAGATACTGGATGACGGGCGGCTTACGGATTCCAAGGGCCGCACTGTGGATTTTAAGAACACGGTCATCATCATGACTTCGAATATCGGTTCCATGTACTTGCAGGCCGAAAACCTGAGGTCGGCGGAAGACTTCGAAGCGGCGCGAGAGCAAGTGATGGCGGCGCTGCAGGGGCACTTCAAGCCGGAGTTCCTGAACCGGGTGGATGACATAGTGGTCTTTAATCCGCTGGAAGAGGACCAACTGGTTCAGATCGCGGAGCTCCGGTTGCAGGATTTGCGAAAGCTTCTGGCCGACCGCAAGATCGAGTTGGAGTTGACGGCCGGAGCGAAGGAGCTGCTCTTCATGGAAGGATACGACCGCGCATACGGGGCGCGTCCGTTGAAACGGGCCATTCAGCGATTGATACAGGACCCGCTCGCGTTGAAGCTGCTAGAGGGCGAGGTCACCGCCGGAGACCATGTGATGGTCGATGGCGACGTGGGCAGCCGCAAGATGACGTTCAAAGTGGTGCGCCAGCAACCTGCCGAACAAGTGGCCTAAAACGAAAGCCCAGCCTTCGCAGGCGGGGCTTCATTTTGTGAGTAATCTTATTCGCCGAAGGGAATCAGCTTCCGCAGGCCCTTCTTCTTTTTCTTTTTACTGCTGGACTCCCCTTGCTTGGAAGACGTGCCGTCGGAGGTTTTGCCGGCGTCAGGCGCATTGGCGTCATTGGTTGGTGGCGGGGCAGGAGCCGGTTGCTGGATACCTTCGTCGGAGCGCGGAACGGCATCGTTCATAGGCTTGCCGCCCTTGATCTCTTCCACCGTAACTTTCTTTTCCCCGGTGGCGTCGTTCACAATCCCCTTCATGACCTCAGTCGCATTGGTCTGCGGCGGATCCGACAGGGAAGGTTCGCCGACAGTGGCGGTGCGAGCCATATCAGGACGCTTCCGAAAATTCATCATTACCTTGCCGACTTTGCCGGTCTCGCTGCGGCTCTCCTCTTCTGCCTTGCTCTGCGCCAGGGCCTCCGGCGTGGGAGTTGGAACCGGGATATTCAATTCCTTCAGGCGGTCGCGGGCCGCATCGGCGCGCTCCATCGCGGGATAGCGGGTAATGATCTTGGAGTACGCCCCACTGGCTTCTTTCTTCAGCGTTGCCAGCATCTTGGCCTTGATATCTTCAGGCATCTGCGTGGCGCGTATGTTCTCCATCTGCGCTTCGTAGGTTTGTCCCAGCATATACAGGGCTTGGTCGACTTGGCTGTACAGCGGATAGGCATCGATCAGCGACCTTAAGCGGGCGATCGCCGCGGGATAACTTTGACGGATGTAATAGAACTTTCCGATACGGAACTCACGTTCGCCCAGCACCTCTTGGACCTGCCGCAGCTTTTGCTTGGCGGGTTCCACCAGGACGCTGTCCGGATATTGCAAGATCAACTGGCGGTATTCGTCTTCAGCGCGCTTGGCGTGGGTGTAGTCGCGGTCGGGTTTTTCCATCTGGCGGTAATGGATCTCCGCCACCTTCAACTGGGACTCTGCCGCCTCCGGCATGTTGGGGAAAAACGTCTGAAAGTCCTTGTATTCCACTTCGGCCTGCTGCAGAGCGGCCGAGGTATTCTCCGCCAGCCAGGAATCAGCGACGCCTAACTTAGCGCGGGCGATGAACTCTGAATCCGGATAGGTGTTGATCAAAGTCTGCAGCGTGAGACGAGCAACATCGAACTTGTTGTGCTTCAGCGCATCCATGGCGCGGTCGAAGAGTACCTTGTCGGGCTGCTTGGAATCCACATTCGCGATCGGATTCGAAGTCTTGTTCTTGCAGCCAGTGCCAATGGCGACCAGAACCAGGAGAAGGAAGAGCAATGTAAAACGACGTGACATGATCACCCCAGTAAAATGCTTGCGGGCCAGATCAAACCCTGACCATGGTGGCTTCTTGCGCTGCTTTTAGAAGCCGTTCAGTGTTGATGCGCGGATCGCCAGCGCCAAAGATCGCATGGCCGGCGACGAGAACGTCCGCGCCCGCTTTCACGACCTCCGTCACCGTCTTCAGGTCTACGCCGCCGTCGATCTCAATCTTGAAATTGTTACCGATCGCCGTACGGATGGCGGCGAGTTTCCGTACTTTTTCCAGCGAGCCGGGTATGAATTGCTGCCCTCCAAAGCCCGGGTTCACTGACATGACCAGCACGAAGTCAACGAAGTCCAGGACCTCGGTGATGGCGCCGATGGGCGTGGCCGGATTAATGACCACACCCGCCCGGATCCCCCGGCTCTTGATCAGTTGCAGCGTCCGGTGCAGGTGGGGGCAGGCCTCTTGGTGAACCGAGATCCAGTCCGCTCCGGCATCCGCAAAAGCCGGAACGAATCGGTCCGGATCCTCAATCATCAGATGACAGTCCAGCGGCACATCGACGGCTTTGCGCAAAGATGCCACCACCGGCGGCCCAATGGTGATGTTGGGCACGAAGTGGCCATCCATCACGTCCACGTGCAGCAAGGTGCCGCCGCCTTCAATCGCCTGTTTGGCATGCCCCGCCAGGCGGCTGAAGTCTGCCGAAAGTATGGAGGGCGCGATTTGTATCACTCGTTCCGCCAGAATGGACTCGCTCTAAGAAACAGCCGCGTGGAAAGACACCTAGAGTCTCAGATTTAAAGGCTTTTCATGAAAATTGTAGCATGCTCCGTCACGCGAAAAACCGCATAAATCCCCAGCTTTGGCGAGGGCTGGCGCTAAAGACCCTTAGACGGCAACGCCGCAGCCCTTAGTCCCATCTAACCTCCGGTGCGAATGATAAACGCCACTAAGACGCTCGCCTTGCTGGCCTTTTTGCTGCTCGGCATCGGTGTGCGGGCGGATTCCGTCGAACCGGATCTGCGCCGGGCTATCCGGGAAGCGCAACGGCCTAGGATCCACTACGGACCGGCCCGGGTGGGCTGGAATGGCCAGGAAAAAATAGTCGCTCCAGCCGTGAACCCAGTCTATGAAAGTCTGCGGGTGGATTCGCCAGCCGCGATCCGCCGGCAATTGAAAGCGGTTGTACTGCCCCATTGGCAAGTCGCAATGGCTTTCCTAGCATTGATTCTGGGACTCCGCATGATGCGCAGCCTACGACAGGCAGCCCACAGCGAACCTGCCTCAAACGTAGTGCCTTTCCCCGCGCGCTCCATCCCCCGGGAAGAAGCTGCCTGATAGACTGCGGGCAATGGCGCTCGTAGAAGCAACAGACCTGACCAAACGTTTTATCACCAAGGACCGTGAATTCACCGCAGTGGATGGGGTGTCGCTTTCCATCGTCTCGGGGGAGACGCTCGGACTTGTGGGCGAATCAGGCTGCGGGAAAACCACGCTGGGGCGCATGCTATTGCGATTGATCGAGCCCAGCTCCGGCAGCATTCATTTTGAAGAAGCCGATCTGCTGGACGCATCCGGGAGTGAGCTGCGCCGCTTGCGCCGGAATATGCAGATCATCTTTCAAGATCCCTACGGTTCGCTAAATCCTCGCATGCGGGTGCGCGAGATCGTGACCGAGCCGCTGGTGATCCATGGGGAACGGAACGAAACCGCTAAGGCGGGCGAGTTGCTGAAAGCAGTAGGATTGGATGATTCCGCTCTGCCGCGCTACCCGCACGAGTTTTCAGGAGGGCAGCGGCAGAGGATCGGCATCGCCCGGGCGCTGGCGCTACGACCCAAGTTCATCGTCGCGGATGAGCCTGTCTCCGCGCTTGACGTTAGTGTGGGAGCGCAAATCGTGAACCTGCTGCAGAGATTACAGAAAGAGTTCCAACTCACTTATTTATTCATCTCTCATTCCATGCCGGTGGTGCGGTACCTTTCCGACCGCATTGCCGTCATGAAGGCGGGGAAGATAGTAGAGATCGGGAGCACGGAACAAATAACTACTGCCCCTCAACATCTTTATACCCGGACTTTACTGGACGCCACGCCTGAGCTTACCCGCGCGTAACCCTAAGTTTTTTCGAGGCTTTTAAGCCTCGGTGCGCTAAAATCCCCGCCAGCAATCCTTTTTTAGTTGAGTCTTTTCCCGGCTATCCGGCGTAATCCGGAAAGAAGTCTGCCTTCCCAGGAGAGTGACATGAGCGCAGCCGATACCCCCATGAGCATCCCACCACCCCCGGAGCCCACAACCCCAAGGCTTTCCGAGGTGGAACGCATCACCAACATTTTCGTGGCGCCGAGCAAGACCTTTGCCGACATCAAGCGAAACGCCATGTGGATCGCACCATGGTTGCTAATGCTAGTAACCAGTCTGGCCTTTGCCTATACCGTGGGTCAGCGAGT
The DNA here is from genome assembly GCA_035526435.1 of Terriglobales bacterium. Lineage (GTDB taxonomy): Bacteria > Acidobacteriota > Terriglobia > Terriglobales > Acidobacteriaceae > DATLCI01. The sequence goes on along the minus strand of DATLCI010000044.1, from coordinate 10,414 downwards.
GGGATGGGAGCAGGTGATGCAAAACAACCTGCAAATGGCCCCCGCCGCCCAGCAGGAGCGGATGGAGCAGATTCCAGCCGATCAAAAGGCCCGGGTCATGGCTCAGCAAGTCATGGTGACGAAAGGGATATCGTACGGGTTTCCAATTCTGGGGTTGATCTGGTTGGTCATTGTTGCGCTAGTGTTGTGGGCGACCTTCAGCTTTGGAGCAGGTGCCGACGTGAAGTTCGGCCAGTCGTTGGCGATTGTTGTTTATGCTTCATTGCCCGCAGTGATCAAGACGCTCCTGGCCACCCTTTTACTGTGGCTGAAAGTTCCCGATGACTTCTTCATCCAGAATTCGATCGGAACGAACCTGGGCTACTACCTGGGGTTCCATGATACGCCGCGGTTCCTTTATTCCGTCGCGACTGCGCTCGACATCTTCACCATCTGGATCCTGGTGCTGACGGCGATCGGATTCACCACCGTCGGCAGGATCAAATCTAGCACGGCGTATACCGTCGTTTTTGGCTGGTGGATCGTCGTGACGTTATGTGGCGCAGCTTTGGGCGCCGCGTTCGCTTAGAACGTTTCAAGCAAATAAAAAGGGCGACGTCTTTCGACGTCGCCTTCAATTTGTCTACTGCATGCTTATGCGGGGGCGGGCTCACCACCAGCGACCGGCTTACGCTCCGGCTTGAGCACCTGCACGGTGTTTTCAGCCTTGGCGCCATCGACTGGCGGACGCGGCGGCAGGTCCTTACCGTCGAGGATCTGCTTCACTTCACTGGCATCCAGCACTTCGCGTTCGAGCAATGCTTCTGCGATCTTTACCAGCAGGCCGCGGTGCGTCTCCAGGATGTTCTTCGCCTTGTCATATGCTTCGCTGACGATGCGGGTGACCTCCTGGTCGATCTTGATGGCCGTGTCTTCGCTATAGTCGCGATGTTGTGCGATCTCACGGCCGAGGAAGATCTGCTCTTCTTTTTTGCCGAAGGTCAACGGACCGAGCTTGCTCATGCCGAAGACGCACACCATGCGGCGGGCGAGGTCGGTAGCACGCTCGATGTCATTGCCCGCGCCGGTGGACATCTGGTTGAGGAAGATCTCCTCTGCCAAGCGGCCGCCCATCAATGTGGCCAACCGGGCTTCCAGATATTCCTTGGTGTGGTTGTACTTGTCGCCTTCCGGCAGGTAAACGGTCACACCCAACGCCATTCCGCGCGGGATGATGGTCACCTTATGCAAGGGGTCTGCCTCCGGCAGGAACGCCGCGACCAGCGTGTGGCCGGCCTCGTGATATGCCGTAACCTTCTTTTCCTTGTCAGTGAGCAGCATGGACTTGCGTTCCGCGCCCATCATGACCTTGTCCTTCGCGAGTTCAAAGTCGTTCATGATGACGGCCTTGCGGTTATAGCGCGCGGCGATCAATGCCGCTTCATTCACCATGTTGGCAACGTCGGCGCCACTGAAGCCCGGGGTTCCGCGAGCGAGCACGCTTAGGTCAACATCATCGCCCATAGGGATCTTGCGAGTGTGCACACGGAGAATCTCCTCGCGTCCACGGACGTCTGGAAGATCCACTACGACCCGGCGATCAAAACGGCCGGGGCGCAGCAATGCCGGATCAAGTACGTCAGGACGGTTAGTGGCAGCGACGAGGATTACGCCGTCGTTGGATTCAAAGCCATCCATCTCGACCAGCAGTTGGTTCAAAGTCTGTTCGCGCTCATCGTGTCCGCCGCCCAACCCAGCGCCGCGATGACGGCCAACGGCGTCGATTTCGTCGATGAAGATGATGCATGGAGCATTCTTCTTGCCCTGCTCGAAGAGATCGCGCACGCGGCTCGCGCCCACTCCGACGAACATCTCAACGAAGTCTGAACCAGAAATGGAGAAGAACGGCACGTTCGCTTCGCCGGCAACCGCGCGGGCGAGCAAAGTCTTACCCGTTCCCGGAGGCCCAACGAGCAATACGCCTTTGGGGATACGTCCGCCGAGCTTTTGGAACTTCTGCGCTTCCCGGAGGAACTCAATGATCTCTTTCAGCTCCTCTTTGGCTTCGTCTACCCCAGCTACATCCTTGAAAGTGATCTTCTTCTGCTGCATGGAAAGAAGGCGCGCCCGGCTCTTGCCGAACGAAAGCGCCTTGTTGCCGCCAGCCTGCATCTGCCGCATCATGAAGACGAAGAAGCCGACGATCAGGATGAAGGGAAGGGTCTGGACCAGCACGGCCAGCCAGATACCAGCTTGCGGGTCTGCCACTTCGACGTTCACGCCCTTGCTGCGCAAGGTCTTGTACATGTCAGGGTCGGTGGCGGGAACGATCGTGTGGAAGGTCTGCTTGTCGTCGCTCAGTTTGCCGCGGACGTCGCTCCCTTTGATGGTGGCGCTGCGGATCTCACCGCGCTCCACGCGTGCCATGAACTCCGTGTAGCTTAGTTCCGATTCTTTTTGCCCGCCAGAGGTCTTGATGACCACCTGCCAAAGGGCGATGGCTGCCACCAGAAGGACGACCCACGTTACAACCTGTTTTGCTGTTGAATTCACTCAATGACTCCTCAAAACTTATGCCTATAACCAAACCTGGCACCGAAAAACACTCCTATCACATCCATTGGAGGCTTCAGGGCGCAGAGCTTTCCGCAGAGAAAGGGGAGATTTTCACCTTCACCAGTCCATATAGATGCTTAGACGGCGAATTCGATGGAAACAGCTCCAGAGAATTCTACCTTTTTTACAGACAGGAAAGGGGCTTCCAACCAGGAAAATGGCGAAAAAGGAGAGGGTTACAGTGAAAAGGAACGAAAACCCCAGTAATACGCTGAGAGTTGCCTAATCTTGGGCCAATGCGCCGATATAAGGCAGATTTCGCCCCACTTGAGGGGATCCCAATCCATAGCCAACTACGTAGGATTCGTCCAAAAGAAAGCCCAGGTAGTCCGGGGTAAGACTGACTTTGCGCTCGGACTGCTTGTCCAGGAGCGCGGCCAATTTAACCGTGGCGGCTCCGCGGCTGGTGAAGTTGCGGATGAGGAATTCACTGGTGACACCAGACTGCACTAGCGCCTCAAGCAACAGGATATTCTTGCCGACAACGTCGACCTCCGGGGTGAAGAAGATCTCGGTAGTGGCGGTTCTTCCTTTGAGGGTGTCCTTCAGTTCGGGCCGAACAAACTGGCATATGACGGGCCGATCAAGCTGACGGACGATGTCTGCCATGAACATGAAGGCGTTTTCGAGCACGCACACCACGTTCAGGCTCTTGCCTTCGTAATCTTTGGAGACCTGGCGGGCGATCTCGCCTACGCGGTTCTGAATCTGCTCGGCGGTGAATAAAGTCTTTTTTATCTTTGGGTTAGATTCAAACAATGGGCTGGCCTCAACTTGGATTTTCCGAGCTTGACGCAAGCTCTCCGGCTTCAATGATCAACCGCTGCAACCGACCCTGGCCCTGAATCGTTACCAACCTCGGTCTAGTCCCCTGCACCCAGACTGCCTGCTCGCCCGCTGTCACGATCGGCCACATTTGGCGTTCGGCGACCGAAACCTTTAGCTGCTGCAGGATATCCTTAACTTTTTTCTCGGACTTGCTTTGTCCCGGCCAAAACCGATCGCCGGACCGCCAGTTCCGGACCACTAGTTCGCGAGGCCAGAATTCCTGCAATGCCAGGCGGTCTGGTGCATCGCCGGAATTATAACCCTCTGACTGCGCCAAAACGGGCTCTAAACGTGCCTGAACCAAGAGGCTAATCTCCGCTACCCGTACTTCACCAGGCACGGGAAGAAGATAGCTGTAGCCACCGCTGGCTTGCTTTCCCTCGAAAATAGGTTCCAAGACTAACTCGCGAAGCCCGCGAGAAGCCTTCCAGCCGCCTGGCAGCTCAGCGGATTTCAGTCGGCCGTTTAACAGTTCTACTAGGGTTTCCACATGCTCAAAATCCACTTCCGCGAACCTTTCGCGCAACACGGAGAGCAACAATCGGCGCTGTAAGGCGAGTGGCTGGCGCCTGATCGCATCCACATTGATAGCAATCGCATTTGGCGAAGATGACTTGCGCCCTCCACCCCGGGAAGGTTTGCCCGGCAAAAGCACCAGCGGGAGCAACCGGGCTACCTCCGTGGTCCAGTATTCCTCTTCTGCCTGAGCGATGTTGGCTGCGCGCGTGAGCACTTTCACGATATTGGGATTGAAATCCCTGGCGAGGAGCGGAAGCAGGTCATGGCGGACTTGATTGCGAAAGTGCTTGCGCTCCTGATTCGATGAGTCCTCGCGCCAATCCTGCTGCAGTGAGCGCAGGTAGGCCTCAACCTCGGCGCGGCGAATCGCCAACATGGGGCGGATGAAGCGTGATGAATCTTTTTCCGAATAGATCCCAGCACCACCGCGGGTTCCGGCGCCGCGCAAGAAGCGCATCAGAACGGTCTCGGCTTGATCCTCCATAGTGTGCGCCGTGGCGACCTTCTCACAAGTTCCGGAGTGCAGGACGCTGCCGAAGAACTTATAACGCAGTCCGCGCGCCGCAGTTTCCAGACTCTGCCCCCAAAGCGTAGCGTGGCCGGGAACATTACCGCGGCCGATCACACACTCTACCCCAAGTCGTGCCGCAAGGTCGGAGACGAAGTGTTCCTCACTGTCAGCCTCAGCGCCGCGGATACCGTGATGGAAGTGCAATACCGTGAGGACGATCCCGAGGTCATTTCGTAGCTCGTGCAATGCACGCAATAATGCGACGGAATCTGCACCACCGGAAACTGCAATCCCGATGCGGTCCCCAGCCTTTACCAGTGACCGTTTCGCGATCTCGTTTTGGAGAAGCCTCAACACAGCAAGGATGTTACAACTTTAGGCGAAGGCCTGCCCCGCTCCCGGACCGGATTGCTGTTAGCCTTAAAGCCGCTGTTATACTCTCGCGTCGGTGAGGCTAACGATCGCATTATGAAAGTCTATGCCATCATTCCCGCGGCGGGACTGGGCACGCGCATGTCGGCGGGGCGCCCGGCCAGTCCCTCCAAGCAGTTTACCCAGTTGGCGGGTCAGCCGATTTTGATCCACACCTTGAGAAGGTTAGGGGAGTGTCCGCAGGTGGACCGGATTTTTGTGGCCCTGAGAAAGAACGAGATCGCAGGCTTTCAAAAGAGGCTGAACGAAGAGAGTTTTGCGGCCCGGGTAGAACTGGTCACCGGCGGCGACAACCGGCAGGCCTCCGTAGCGAATGCTTTGGCAATGCTAAAAGCTGACAAAGATGACGTGGTGCTGGTGCATGACGGGGTGCGTCCGTTCGTAAGCCGGCAGATCGTTGATGACGTTGTTGCTGCGGTCGTAAAACACGGTGCGGCCATTGCCGGCCTTCCGGCGGTGGACACCATTAAGCAAGTGGATCGGACCGCCGATGGCGCCATTATCAGCTCCACCATTCCACGCGAGCGGGTGGTGATGGCGCAGACGCCGCAGGGGTTTCGCTTTCAAATTCTGAAGAAGGCGTTCGACGATGCCCAAGCCGACAACTTCACCGGGACCGACGAGGCGTCTCTGGTCGAGCGTGCCGGGCATACCGTTGCGGTAGTAATGGGGTCAGCGCGGAACATCAAGATCACCACGCCTAGCGATATGGAGTTGGCGGAGTTCTATGCAAAACCTTCTAACCGCGGATAAGGGCGGATTAAAACGGATAAAACGATGCACCCTTAGAAGGCGGAACTGAAACATTTCGAAACTACAGAGAAATCATTGGCACCTTTGTTTTGATCCGCGGTTAAAGAAGGGACTTATGCGTATCGGTTACGGCTGGGATTCACATGAATTCAAAAAGAAGATTCCCCTGATGATCGGCGGGGTGCATCTGCCTCATGACAAGGGGCTTTCTGGTCATTCCGACGGCGACGTCCTGCTGCATGCGATCACGGACGCCATTTTAGGTGCTTTGGCCGCGGGCGATATCGGGAGCTACTTTCCCCCGAGCGATCCGAAGTGGAAAGGGGCGAATTCCGCTATTTTTCTCGCCGAAGCGCTGAAGCAGATGCGCAAAAAAGGCTATGTGGTAGCCAATGTAGATTCCACGCTGATCCTCGACCAACCAAAGATCGGCCCCCAGGCGGCGAAGATACAGGGGAATGTTGCCAAGCTGCTTGGGATAGACCGCAACGCCGTTGGCATCAAGGCGAAGACCCCTGAAGGTATGGGCACCGACAATGCGGCCATCGCACACGTCGCGTTGTTGTTGGTCGAGAGTGGCACGAGGAAGAAAGCAACGAGTAAGCGGAGAACGAAATGAAAAAGTCACTGGTGATCGTTCTACTGCTGTGCACAACCCTGGCTCTGGGGCAGACTTCAAGAAAGCGCCGGACGCCAAGGCAAGCACCAAACCAGACCAAGGTAAGGCCGCCTTCGGTCGCGGTTACAAATCAGGACTGGACCACTCCGGCAGAGATAACCAAGTACCGCACTACGCCCCGTTACGACGAGACCATGGCTTATTTCCGCAGGGTCGCCGAAGCGGTACCGCTGCAAGTCCGGATGGAGAAATTCGGGGTCACCGGCGAAGGCCGCGACCTGTACATTGTCATCGCGTCGAGGGACGGGGTCTTTGACCCCATCGCGATCCATCGCGCCAATCGGCCGGTAGTGCTCGTGCAAAATGCGATCCATGCCGGCGAGATGGACGGCAAAGATGCCTGCATGGCGCTGCTCCGCGAAATGGTGATCACGGGTACGCAGTCTGCATTGCTGGATAAAGCGGTTGTCGTCATCATCCCCATTTACAACGCTGACGGACACGAACGCTTTGGACCTTACAACCGCATCAATCAGAATGGTCCGGAGGAGATGGGCTGGCGTACACAGGGCCAGAACCTCAACCTGAATCGCGATTACCTGAAGGCGGACGCTCCCGAGACTCGATCGTTCCTGCGCTTATGGACACGATGGCTGCCTGACTTTTTCGTCGATGACCATGTTACCGACGGCGCCGACTACCAGTACGACACTACTTATAACGTCAACGTTGGCGCGGATGTTTTTCCCGACCATGCTGCGTGGCAGCGCCAGGAGCTTATTCCTTATATCGAGAGATCCGTCGCTGCCAGCGGTCATGTGATTGGGCGCTATGTGGGGGTGGGTGAAGCGAACCCTTCCACCGGTCTGACGATGGGACAGGACTTGCCCCGGTTCTCCACCGGATATGTGTTGATCCAGAATCGTGTGGGTCTTTTGGTGGAGCAGCACATGTTGAAGGATTACCAGACGCGGGTTACCGGAAACTATGAGTTGCTGCGCGCTCTACTGGAGATCATCAACCGTGATGCCGACCGGCTGGTGAGAGCGAATCGCGAGGCGGATGCTGCGGCCGCTTCACTTGCTACCACACCGAAAGCGCAACTTGCGTTGCGACTAAAGTCCACGGACAAAACCACAGAGTTCCTCTTCCACGGATTCAAAACCGTCCGTACGAAGAGCGACATCTCCGGCGGGGAGCGGGTGGAATACACCCAGGAACCACTCGACTACCGCATCCCCCTTCGCGATGACGTTCAACCAATAGTTACAGTGCAAGCGCCTGTTGCTTACATTGTCCCGCGGCCGTGGCAAGCCGTGATCGGAGTGCTTTCCGCGCACGGGGTACGAATGAAACGGCTGGCGTCAGCATGGACGGGCGAGGTTGAGACTTACCGGTGCGCGGCGAATTGGCAGGAACGTCCGTATGAAGGCCGCCATCCCCTGGCCGGCAATGCCGAGTTCGGATCAACCGGCGCTGGTCTTTCCTGCCGCTCCGTGAAAGAGAAAATGACGTTTCCCGCGGGATCCGCAGTGGTGACGATGGACCAGCGCACGGCAAAGGTTGCGGCGCACTGGCTCGAACCCATGGCTCCGGACTCAGCCGTGAATTGGGGCTTTTTCGACGCGATCTTCGAACAGAAAGAATACGGCGAACCTTATGTAATGGAGAAGGAGGCCCGCCAAATGCTGGGACGAGATCCGAAGTTGCGCAGAGAATTTGAAGACAAGTTGGCCGCAGACCCGAAATTTGCTGCCAGTCCCTTCGCACGCTTGAATTTCTTTTATGAGCGCTCCCCATACTGGGATCAGAAGTTAAGTCTTTATCCAGTCGGCAGGGTCGCGTCGCTTGCGGGGCTTCCGCTCAACTAAATTACGCGGGATTTACGCTTTGGCGGCCTTCTGTCCCTTCAGTTGGCGTATCAGCACTCGCACCAGCATGCCGTCGAACTGCGTCCCACTGGCCTTCTCCAGTTCCTGCATGGCTTCAGCGGGTGTCTTCCCATCCGCGTAAGCGCGGTCCGTGGTCATATTCACGTACGCCTCGGCGACGGCGATGATACGGGCCCCCAGGGGGATCTCTTCTCCCTTAAGACCATTGGGGTAGCCTCCACCATCGTAGCGCTCCTGGTGAAAGAGGATGAAATCGCGCATATTTTTGCTGTCAGGAACGATATCGATCAGGTCTGCGCCAACGACAGTATGAGATTTTACTAATTGAAACTCGTCGAAGCTCAACGAGGTCGCCTTATTCAATAAGCGCTCGGGGACCACGATCTTGCCGACGTCATGCACTTGCGCAGCAAAGGTCAAGTCTTCCATTTCTCGCGGACCAAACGAAAGCTCGCGAGCTATCGCCTGAGCGTAGCTGCAAACCGTCTGGCCGTGGCCTTGCGAGTGCATCTCGCGGGCCTCCACCGTCTGATTAATGGTGGTCAGTGCTTCCATCAGGACTTCGCGGACATTCTCGGCCGGAATGTACTCCACAAAGCGTTTTAGCGCGTTCACGATCTCACCAGCATTGGGAATATGCTCGCGCTGCAGCAGGTTCTCCAAGTGCGCAGCGATCATTTGCCGCTGCTCGGTCTGCGGATCGTTATGCAACGAGGCTTCGACGCTTGATACCTTATTGCCGCCAGAGCGCTTGGAGATGTACATGCCGGCATCAGCTTCCCGAATGATGTCCTCCACCGAGGAGCCGTGCAGGGGAAACTCGGCCACGCCAAAGCTGCCGGTAATATGGCGCTCATTGAGCATCGGGTCCGTTGCGATCCAGAGCCGCAGACGTTCGGAGAGGATGCTGGCCTGTTCCACCCCGGTCTCAGGCATCAGGATCATGAATTCATCGCCACCATAACGCGCGACCACGTTCGACTGGCGCACCTTCTGATCCAGCAATCGGCCGATGCGCGCCAACACGAGGTCACCTTCAAGGTGGCCCATGGTGTCATTCACTTCCTTGAACTTATCCAAGTCGATGAGTACTACGGAGAACGGCCGTCCGGAACGCGAGGCGCGCTTGAATTCGGATTGAACCGCCTCGGTGAAGAAACGCCGGGTCTTGATGCCAGTGAGCGAATCGGTGATTGACTGGTGCTCCATTCGCTGAAATACGAAGACATTGTGCAGGGCAGTGGACAGAAGGTCCGCCAGCGTCTGCAAGATGAGGATTTCTTCTTCCAGGAAAGCATTTTCGCTGCGGCTTTCCACGTTGAGGATGCCCAAAAGAGTCTCTCCATAAGAGATGGGCATACACAACACGGAGCGGGAATCCGCCATGATCCCGAGCAGATGCTCGCCTTTGCCCTGTTCGAGGATGCGTTGATTGGTGCGCGCTACGCGTCCCATGATGCCGACGCCCAGAGGAATACGCTTGCCAAAAGCCTTGGCGGTGGTGCCGGCCTCAGCCTTGATCTCAATCTCCTTCGTCGCGTAGTCCAGGATGCCAACGCCGATATGGTCGAAGTGAAAATTCTGCTGGATCTCCACCACAATCTCCGCCAGCATCTTGTCCGCATCCTGGCTGGAGATGGCGATCTTCGAGACGTGGTTGATGAAAGCCAAGTAGCGCGAGCGACGCTGCTCCTGCGCGAACAGTCGCGCATTCTCCATGGCAATGGCAAGTTGCCGCGCTGCGGTCTCCATCAACTCGAGATCGCGATCATGGAATACGTTCTCCGACTCGTAATGCAGGGCGGCCATCATTCCGACAGGCTTGCCATTGTGGATGATGGGAACGCCGCAGAAACTCTTCGCGGGACGCCCGATCTTGACCACGCCGAGCTGGTCGCGCACGGTTTCGAGGTCGGACTCGATCAGCAGTGGCTGGCCGGTGCGGATAATGTGCTCGGTGAAACCATTGCCAACGGGCCGCTCCCGCTGGGGCAGCAACTTGCCGTCCTCAATCTCGAAAGCCATTCGGATGGTATTGTCATCCTGGAAGCCAACGTAGAAGACACTCGTATTGATGAGCCGGCTGAGTTCGCGATGGATGGCGCTCAACACTTCGTCCTGATCGAGGCGCGAACTCACCACCTGCCCAAGTTCGGTGAGCAACTGGAATTCCTTGGTGCGGCGCTGCGACTCGTGCAGCAATGCATATTTCTCGAGGGTGGTTCCCAGTTGCAGCGCGAGGCTCATCAACAGTCCTACTTGCGA
>DATLCI010000038.1:0-4030 GCA_035526435.1 Terriglobales bacterium | reverse complement strand
GCCGGCCGCCTCCACCACGGAACCGGTGATGTTCACCGCATCTTGAAAGCGTCCGGAGGCGAAGTACGCCTGACCCAGGCACCAATTCGCGCTCTCGCAATCCGCCTTGAGCTTGATCGCCTGGCGGGCGTAGCCGATGGCTTCGTCGTACTTGTGTTGCGTGTAGTTGATGCGAGCGCGGGCACCCAATCCCTCCGGAAGATTCGCCTGCAAGGACAAGGCCCGTTCGCACGTGGACAACGCCTTTTCCATGCTGGCCGGCTCCTTGCCGTGCCATTCGAAGAACAGCGAATAGACCAGGCTCAGCCCGGCATAGGCCATGGCAAACTCGGGATCAAGTTCAATGGCGCGCTCAAACATCTGCACTGCCAGTTCAAGGTCAGAGCGCGTGAGCCGGCGGGCGTAGCCTCTGCCGCGCAGATAAAAGTCGTAAGCCTGGGTGTTGCCGGTGGGCTTGCGCTCCAGCTCCTGCACCTCTTGCGGCGACAGCGTGATGCGCAGGGCGGTGGCGATATTGCGCGCCATCTCATCCTGCACCTCGAAGACGTCTTTCATCTCGCGGTCATAGCGCTCGCTCCACATGGAGAAATCGGTGCGGGTGTCCACCAGTTGCGCGTTGATGCGCAGCCGGTTGCCGGCGCGGCGGATGCTTCCGCCAAGCACATACGCCGCGCCCAGTTGCTGGCCTACCTGCGTGGCCGTGACCGGCTTGTCGCGATAGGGAAGCACGGTGGGACGCGGAAACACTTTTAAGTCCTTGATCTTTGAGAGCTCGGTGATGATGTCTTCAGTCATACCATCGCGGAAGTATTCATCTTCCTTGGCGCCACTCAGGTTCTCAAAGTAGAGGACGACCAATGCCTTGTCGCTCACACGTGCTGGATTCGCTCCGGATTTTCCGCCGGAATCCGCCGCCGGACGGCTGCCTGATTCCAGATCGCGCTTCAGCCGCAGTAAGTCGGTGCGTAGCTCGGTCGCAGTCTGGTAGCGCATGGATCGGTCTTTTTCCAGACACTTTTCAATGATGCGCTGCAGCTCCGGCGGCAGCTTGGAATTCAGTAAGAGCGGCGGCACCGGGTCGCGGTTGAGGATGGCGTCAAACACCACCGCGCTGGTTTCGCCCGGGAACGGAGCATTGCCAGTGGCCATCTGGTAGATGACGGTGCCCAGTGAGAACAGGTCGGTGCGCGCGTCGGTGGATTGTCCGCGGGCTTGCTCCGGTGACATATAGGAGACGGTTCCCATCGTGGTCCCGGTCGCGGTCAACTCTTCTACCGACGTGGGTGCGTCTTCGCCCACCTGGGCTTCGGCGAAGACCTGCTTCGCCAATCCGAAGTCGAGCACCTTCACCTGGCCGCGCTCGGTAATAAAGATGTTTGCGGGCTTGATGTCGCGGTGAATGATGCCTTTGGCGTGGGCCACTTCGAGCGCGTCGGCGATCTGCGCCGACATATTCAGGATCTCATCAATCGAAAAGGTGCGGTCCAGTATCCGCTTGGTCAGCGGATGGCCCTCGATCAGCTCCATGGCGAAAAAGTACTGCCCGTCCTGCTGGTCAATAGCGTAGATGGTGCAGATGTTGGAGTGATTGAGTGAGGAAGCGGCGCGGGCCTCGCGCTGGAAGCGCTGCAAAGCGTTGGCGTCGCTGGCCATTTTTTCGGGCAGGAATTTCAGCGCGACGTGTCGCCCTAGCTGGGTGTCTTCAGCTTCATAGACCACACCCATGCCACCTTGGCCGAGCTGACCAACGATCTTGTAGTGAGAAACAGTACGCCCAATCAAAATATGACCCTTAAGGTATTAGCAGAGGTGTACGCCATAGTAGGCGTTCCCCGGGGGTGGGTCAATCAACTTCTGGCCGAAAAGGCCATATTTATGAAGAAAATGGCGGAAGCGTGTGCGAGTCGAACACACCAGAGACAGGAACCCTGCCTCTCGCCGGTTTTGAAGACCGGGAGGATCACCGGACCCTATGCGCTTCCGTAGTACAAGTCCAAAATCGAAAGGTCAAAGTACAAAGTAAAAGAACTACTTTGTACTTTACACATTCAACCTTCTACTTCCTAGCGGCCTCTATAATCGTGATCACAATATCCGCATGCGACGCTTCCCCTATGTAGTCCTCGATGTCTTTACCAATCAGCCCATGCAGGGCAATCCGCTCGCCGTCTTCAGCGAAGCTCGCGGCCTCTCCGACGCCGAAATGCAATCCATCGCCAAAGAGACCAATCTTTCCGAGACGACCTTCATCTTGCCGCGCGATGCCGCGGCGGAACGGGAGCGCGGCGTCCGGGTGCGTATCTTTACCCCAACGGAGGAACTCCCTTTCGCCGGACATCCCACGCTCGGCACGGCTACCTACCTGCGAAGTGCCGCGCAGCTTCCATCAAACCAGGTCGACCTCGAACTGAACATCGGCAAAATCCCTGTCACCTTTGAAGAGCGCGGCAAGGATGCTCCCTTTGGCGAAATGTGCCAATCCGATCCCGAGTTCGGGCAGACACATGAGCTCAACGCGGTTGCGCAGATGGCTGGTCTCGAGCCAGCTGACCTGCGCGATGATGTTCCCATACAGACCGTCTCTACCGGCGTGGCTTTCGCTATCGTCCCGGTGAAGACGCTCCGCGCCATGCATTCACTGACTAATGTTTTTTCCTGGCAGACTGCCCTGCGTTACCTGAACCGCACGGACGCAAAGTTTGCCTACTTCATCTGCACCGAGACCGACGAGCCCGGACCGGGAGGTCCGCAAGCCAACATCCATGCCCGCATGTTCTTTTATAACGGCGAGGATCCCGCAACTGGCTCCGCGGCCGGCTGCGCCGCCGCGTGGATGGCGCGGTATAAAGTGGCGAAGAGTGGTGAGCGCCTGCTGATCGAGCAGGGAGTGGAGATGAAACGCCGAAGTCAACTTTACGTTCGCGCCGACGTTGCTAATGACAAAATCGTCAACGTACGCGTCGGCGGACAAGCGGTGATCATCGCGCGCGGTGAGTTTGAGCTTCCATAGAGAAAACTTTTTTCGCGATTTGCTGGATTTTTTTCGCGATGCACAGCTCTACGGAATCTTCAAGTGACATTATTTAGTGCAAGCGGATGATTACTCATCTTGCACTTTACAGAAGGCCATCTCATCCGTAGGATTCGTACACGATTTTGATTCACACTTCTTCTCAAAGAAGTGATTCGCCTTATACGACTAAAACAATTGAGGTTGTCAGAAGCCTGAGCGGCTTCGCCCCGTCGCGAGTTTTTTCCGTGGCCCGGCGGGCCCGGCACGCTTCTTTTCCGTAGAACGTAGGACCCTGGGGAAGCCACTGTGCGCACTAAAAAAACTATTCTTTGCATCGACGACAACGAACAATCCCTTTCCATCCGTAAATTCATGCTGGAGACCCGCGGCTATAACGTAGTCGCTTGCAACAATGGGCGCGACGCGCTCGAGGCCTTCTCGCACAACCCCATCGACCTGGTATTGAGTGACTTGCTGATGCCGGAAGTCGATGGCGCGGAGATCATCCGCAAGATCAAAGCGCTCTCGCCTTCGACCCCGGCCATTTTGTTCTCCGGCAAGATCAAGATCTATGAGAACGAGATGCATGCCGACGTTTTCTTGCCCAAAGGCATGTACGCGCCTACCGAGCTGCTCGAACGGATCCGGCTGTTGCTGGTGCGCAAGCGTGGCCCCAAGAAGGCCGCCGATCGCATCGCTCCGGCAATCACGGCCGCCTCATAAACGAGGGCGAGATCCTCGCCATCTCGCCGGCTGCTTGGCGCAATTTGGCCGCGCGATTATGTAATAATCGATGTTTGGGTCTGGTGACCCATCACATCCGTGGCCGCCATCATCCAAGCCGAAAAGCTTACCAAGGTTTATAGGTTAGGCAAAGTAGAAGTGCCTGCCTTGAACGGCGTGAGTTTTTCCGTCGAAAAGGGCGAATTCGTCAGTATTGTCGGCCCTTCGGGTAGCGGCAAGTCTACTCTTTTCTACATCTTGGGCGGCCTCACCCCGCCCACCTCCGGCAGCGTG
>DATLCI010000001.1:0-5069 GCA_035526435.1 Terriglobales bacterium | reverse complement strand
CATGAGTAGCACTATGGCTCTTTCCGTTCTGCAAATCGCATATTACCCAGGCCTGTTGGAGACGCGCCACGCGATGCTGGAGCACGACGGCTACCAAGTCACTTCGACTTTGGGAAACGAAGAGGGAATGCTGGCGGCGGCCAAGGGAAGCTTTGATGTGATCGTCGTGGGTTTCTCAACGACGTATGCTCGCCGGAACAACATGGTCAAATGGCTCAAGCGGCATGCCCCTCATATCCCGATCGTGGTTCTAATGGCGAACAGCAATGAGCGTTTTCCTGACGCCGACTGCGTAACGTTCTCGGAGGATCCGACGGAGTGGTTGAGCGCCGTTCGCGGAGCTTGCCAGGCCAAGCCGGATTGAGCCTTCAGGTATCCCTCGCAAACTTTGGGAGTTGCTCAATCGAAAACTCAGCAGCCGCTCAAGCGCAGTGCCGGGCTTTCCGAAATTTGACCTGCAACATTCCGTGATGTCCATAAGTCTGGTCAATCACAAATAATCCCAGAAAAAACCCGTTCTTTTTTCAGGTCATACCGCTTTTGACCAGGAAACACGCTGCAACCATACACCTCCGCTGCACTTCCTACTTACCTAATCCCAAGGAACCATAGGAGGTTTTATCATGCGGATTCATAACAAACTCATCAACGGAACGTTCGCTTTATGCCTGATGCTGGCGCCGGCTGCCATGGCCCAAACCCAGTCAGGGCTGGTCAATGTAAATTTGACTGACGTCAAAGTAGACGTGGCCAAGAACATCAATGTGGACGTCAGCCAGATCCCCGTCACTGTGCAAGTGCCAGTAGGCGTAGCCGCTAACGTGTGCGACGTGAATGCGAACGTGCTGGCGGCGCAGAAGAAGGATGGCGGAGCCACTTGCGACGCTAAGACCACCAGCACCGCACTGAATCAGATCGTTCAGCGTAAGATCAGCGAGCAGAATGCCGGAACCAAATAAGTTTCTAGCGCACTCAGCGAAGTAAGATTTTAGGACAGCCAGCCCTTCGGGGCTGGCTTTTTTTTGCCGGTGCAGCTGAAAAGGAGAGGGCAACTTCCTCCGCCTTCCGGGGTTATTTAAAGCCAAGACAATCTGCGCACGGCCAAGGTGGCCGTGCCGACGCAGTGAGGCTCAAATATGCAGTCGCTATGGAGTGTTTCCCGGACGAAAGATGAGCAGGCCGAATCGGCCGCTGCCCGTCATCGTTTTCCCATCGTCTTTGCGGTACTGATGGTCTCGGCCTTGGTGGCGGCGCTGGCGATCGGGGGATGCTCGACTTCTCCCAAAAAACCGGAGGCGACTGCCGAAGCGGGCGCTCCTGGTTCGGGAGCGAAGATGGACAACCAGCTTGCCGGCGAGATCCAGGCGAAGCTGAACAGCGATCCGCTATTGTCGGCAAGCCAGCGCAGCAGCGTTGGGGTCCGCGTGCAAGGCGGGGTGGCGACGCTTACCGGCTGGGTGGTGAATGACGCCGAACTGACCGCAGCGCTCAATGCCGCGCAAGGCGTAGAAGGCGTGAAGCAGGTAGTAAGCCGTCTGCAGGTGGGACAAGAATTTGCGGCGATGCCTTCCGCCGCGCCGGCCTTTGCCAATGCGCCGGAGCAGGCTGAGCGCCGGTATCAGGAGGCGGCCCCGCGAGCAACGCGCAAGCCCACGCCGGTGCGCTCGACTTCGCGCGCGCCCCATACTGCTTCAACTGGCGGGTTCAATCCTTATAACAATGGTGGACAGAGTTCGTCAGCAGCCGTGCCAACCAACTCGTCGGTAGGCCAGTCGGCGCCGCAGACGGTGGCCGCTTACTCGGCGCCGGTAACGCCCGTGGCTTCCGAACCGGTCTACAAAGAACCGCAGCGCATCACGATACCCGCAGGCACGGAAGTGCCCGTGCGCCTGATCGATGCCATCAGCTCGGAGACGAGCAACGTGGACCAGCTCTGGCGCGGCACGGTGAATGGCGACATTGTGGTGGACGAGCAAGTGGTCATCCCCAGCGGCTCGGAGGTAGAAGGCCGCATTGTGGAAGTGAAGAAGTCGTCGCACTATACGGGCGCGGCGCAACTCACGCTGCAGATGTCGCGAGTGACGTTTGGCGGCAAGAGCTACACCATCGCCAGCGACCAGTGGTCGCGCAAGGGCGTGGCCCGGGGCGGCAACACCGCTAAGAAGGTCGGAGCGGGCGCGGCCGTGGGCGCAGTGCTAGGCGGGATCTTTGGCGGCGGTAAAGGCGCGGCCATCGGCGCGGCCGCTGGAGCGGGCGCCGGCGCCGGCGCAAACACCGTGACCAAGGGCGAGAAGGTGGAGCTGGATTCCGAAAGCCTCATCAACTTCCGCCTGGCCAGCGCGGTGACGGTGGTGCCGGTGGCTACACGCGAACGAGGTTATGTGGCGCCGGTCCGCCGCTATGTGCCGCCAGTGTCAACGAGTGACGAAGAGTCGGATCGTCCGGTGTTGAAGCGCAGAGGGTAAGGTTTGAGTGGGAAGGCATGGGATGCAGCCTCGTCGAGGGGGCTGCATTTCGTGTTTGTGGGGACTCCATGCATATGGTCTTCCGCCGCCGACGCCAGGAAGAGTAGAATCCCGCTGACGGTCGGTGGTACTGACCCGCTGACCATGGGAGGCGTGAGATGCTGAAAGGTTTCAAGACATTCCTGTTCCGGGGCAACGTGGTGGACCTCGCGGTGGCGGTAGTGATCGGCGCGGCCTTTGGCGCGGTGATCAATTCGCTGGTGACGAACATCATCACTCCGATCATTGCGGCGCTGGTGGGCCAGCCGGATTTCTCCTCGATCCACGTGATGATGAATGGCACACCCATCATGGTGGGCGCATTCCTAAACTCGCTGCTGGCGTTCCTGCTGGTGGCCGCGGCCATCTACTTCGTGATGGTGGCGCCGATGAACGCGTGGGTGGCGCGGCAGAAGCGCGGGGAAGCGCCGGCCGACCCGACGTCAAAGAAGTGTCCGGAGTGCGTGAGCGAGATCCCGATCGCGGCGCGGCGATGTGCGTTTTGTGCGCAGCCAGTGGGGTGATGGGCGGTTAACCGTTTCCGGAAAAGCAAATTCGCTAACCACAGAGGCACGGAAGTGCAAAACCAAATTCGTTAAACCACAAAGGACACGAAGGCCACGAAGGAACACAAGATACGGCCGAAAGGCAAGGTCGCTAACCTTTCGCGACCAAAATTAAATTCGCTAATCACAGAGGCACGGAGTGCAAAACCAAATTCGTTGAACCACAAAGGACACGAAGGCACGAGGAAATACAAGAGACGGCCTATCCTTACTTCGTGTCCTTAGTGTCCTTCGTGGTTAAGTCGCGTCGCGTGAAATAATAGGAAGCGACGATGATCCATCTCTCCGCTGCCGGCAAGCGCTACGGCCACAAACTTCTGTTCGAAAATCTGGACTGGATGATCACTCCGCAGGAGAGAGTGGGCATCGTAGGCGCGAATGGTACGGGGAAATCCACGCTGCTGAAGGTGCTGGCGGGGATCGAGTCGCTGGATTACGGCAAGTTGAATGCCACGAAGGGCCTGCGCTATGGATATTTGCCGCAGGATGGCTTGTCGCTCAGCGGGCGCAGCGTGTTTGCAGAATGTCTCTCCGTCTTCTCTGAGCTGCATGCGCTGGAGCGCGAGTTGGAGTCGCTGTCAGAGATGATGGCGGAGCTGGACCATGCAGGCGCGGAGTACGCGGCCGTGGCGGAACGATTTCATCGCGTAGAGAATGAGATCCGCACGCGCGATGGTTATGCGACGGAAGCGCAAGTGGGCGCGGTCCTCACGGGTCTGGGTTTCAAGAAAGAAGATTGGACGCGCCGGACGGAGGAGTTTTCCGGCGGGTGGCAGATGCGGCTCGCGCTGGCGAAGCTCCTGCTGGAAAAGCCCAACCTCCTGCTGCTGGATGAACCCACCAACCACTTAGACCTGGAGACGCGGAATTGGCTGGAAGACTTCCTGAATGGATATCCGTATGCGTACGTGCTGATATCGCATGACCGCTATTTTCTGGATGTGACGGTGAAAAAGATCGCGGAGATATGGAACAAGCATGTCCATTTCTATTCCGGGAACTATGACAAGTATCTGTTGCAGAAGGCGGAGCGCCGGGCGCAGCTCGAGTCGGCGTACAAGAACCAGCGCGACAAAGTGGAGCAGCTGGAGGCGTTCATCAATCGCTTCCGCGCGCAAGCGACGAAGGCCAAGCAAGTGCAGAGCCGCATCAAAGAGCTGGAAAAGATCGAGCGTATCGAGATCCCGCCGGAAGAAAAGACTATTCACTTCACCTTTCCGCAGCCGCCGCCGAGCGGGCGCATGGTGGCTGAGGCCCAGGGGCTGGGCAAGAGTTACGGCGAGAAGACCGTCTTTGCGAATGCGGATTTTGTGATCGAGCGCGGAGACCGCATCGCGCTGGTGGGCGTGAATGGGGCGGGAAAGTCCACGTTGATCAAGCTGCTGTCCGGCAGTGAGCCGCCGACGCAAGGAACGCTGCGGCTGGGCCACAACGTGGAGGCCGACTACTTTGCGCAGGACCAATACAAAGAGTTGGATGTAACAGCGCGAGTGTTGGATGACATATCGACCGTAGCGCCGCGGGCGGGGCAGACAGAATTGCGCAACCTGCTGGGATGCTTCCTGTTCACCGAAGACGACGTATTCAAGACTATCGGCGTGCTCAGCGGCGGCGAGCGGAACCGGTATGCGCTGGCGCGGATGTTACTGCGTCCATCGAATTTCCTGCTGATGGATGAACCGACGAACCATCTCGACATGCGGGCCAAGGATGTGTTGCTGGAGTCGCTGCAGAAATTTACGGGCACGGTGGTGTTCGTTTCGCACGACCGGTATTTCATCGACAAGCTGGCAACGCGAGTGTTTGAGATCGGCGAAGAAGAGGTGCACATCTTCCCCGGAAATTACGAAGACTATCTGTATCGCAAAGAGAAGGGCGCGGATGCGGAACCGACGGAGGCTGCGCTGGAGGCGCCGGAACAGAAAGCCGCTCCGCAGAATGGCAACGAGCCGAAGATCCGGCGGCTGAATCCGATCAAGCAGCGGCAGATGGAAGAGCG
>DATLCI010000191.1:0-11518 GCA_035526435.1 Terriglobales bacterium | reverse complement strand
AGGCATTAGGCGCTAGGCGCTAGGTCGCGGCGTGTAGCCGCTGAACTGGCTTCAGCCTTGCTAATCATCCTGAAACAGAGGCTTTTAGCCGCGGAGGTAAGGATACAATCCCCCCGTGCCCTACCTTCTAACCCTCGCCTGGATTCTCGCCATCATCTACGCGACGATCCCGCCGCTGTGGCTGCTGGTCCATCCCTTTGCGGAGGGTTGGCGCGCGACGACCACAAAGATTGGCCCGGCCAAGTCCATCGGCCTTCTATGGCTCGCGATCATGGTCATCACTGGCATTGTCACAGCGCCGTGGCGTTACGAGGTCCTGTATGCCACACCGTGGTCATGGCTGGGTTGGGGGGTGCTCTTCATCGCGGGCGCATCCTTATATAGCCGCATCGGCCACTTCGGCCTCGACAACCTCATCGGCCGCACGGAACTCGAATCCGGACGCGAGCAAAAGCTGGTCACCGCCGGAATGCATGGCCGGGTCCGGCATCCAATCTATCTCGCCCATCTGCTGATGCTGACGGCGTGGACGCTGGGGACGGGGCTGCTGGTGCTGTATGTCCTCTGGGTGATCGCCGTAATCACCGGCTTCTTCATGATTCGCGCGGAAGATACCGAGCTCGAGCACCGCTTTGGCGACGAGTTTCGCGAATACAAACGGCGTGTCCCCGCCATACTTCCTTTACGCTAGCCCCCTGGCCGGCATCTCACCGGAGACCACTGGTTTTGGTTTTTGATTTACTCTGGTAGCCGGAGACTGGCAGCTCGTAGCTGCTCCATGAATTTCGAACTCTTCATTGCCGCCCGCTACCTCCGCGCCAAGCGGCGCCAGGCCGTCATCAGCGTGATCACGGCGATATCGGTCATCGGGGTGACCGCGGGCGTGGCCTCACTCATCATCGCACTGGCCATCAACAACGGCTTTCGCCAAGACCTTCAGCAGCGACTGCTCGGTTCGACCTCGCACGTCAGCCTGATGCGCACCGCGCAAGACGACGGCTTCCGCGACTGGCCCGCCATGATGGAGCGTCTCTCCAAGGAACCGCATGTCATCGCCGCGTCTCCGGCCATCTATGAACAGGTATTGATCTCCCGCGGCGCGCGCGCCAAAGGAGTCATCCTCAAAGGCGTGATTCCCGCGCAGGAAGAAAAAGTCAGCGGCCTGCTCAAGAACGTGACCATTGGCTCCGCCGATCAATTGCGCGACGACAAGATGCTGCAGCCGCTCAATGGCAGCCAGTCACAACTTCCCGCGCCGCAATATGCGCCTATCGTGTTAGGCAAAGAACTCGCGCAGGACATTGGCGCCACCATCGGGTCGGTGGTCAACGTCACCAGCCCGCAAGGCGAGCTCACCCCTTTTGGCATGGTGCCTAAGTACGTGCGCTTCAAAGTGGTTGGGATCTTCACCACCGGGTTTTACGATTTCGATTCCGCGTGGGCCGTCACCCGCCTGAGCGACTCGCAGCGTCTCTTCGGCCTGGGCAACATCATCTCCATCATCGAATTCAAGCTGGACGATCTGTATCTCGCGCCCGAGATCGGCAAGCGCCTTGAAGCCGCCGCCGGACCCGGCTTCCAATCGCAAAACTGGATGGAGCAGAATCAGGCCCTCTTCCGCGCGTTGCGGCTGGAACGCGTGGTGACCTTTATTACGATCGGACTTATCGTCCTGGTGGCCGCGCTCAACATCCTCATCTCGCTCATCATGATGGTGATGGAGAAAAACAAAGACATCGCCGTGCTTATGTCCATGGGCGCGCGCCGCGGACAAATCCGCCGCATCTTCATCGCGCAAGGCATGCTCATCGGCGTCATCGGCACCACCCTGGGCTTGATCCTCGGATACGCCCTGTCCTGGGCGGGCGCGCATTACAAACTGATCGCGCTCTCGGCCGAAGTCTACTCCATTGACTATGTCCCCTTCGCGCCACGGCTGATGGATGGCATCGTCGTCGCAGTTGTCGCTATCGCCATCTCCTTCATTTCGACGATCTATCCGTCATGGTCGGCATCCAGGATCTTGCCTGCGGAGGCGCTGCGCTATGAATAACGCATCGCCGAAAGTTCTCATGCGCGTGGAATCTCTGAAAAAGGTTTACCGCACCGGCAAGCAGGACCTCGTCATCTTTGAGGACCTTTCTTTTAACGTATGCGCTGGTGAGATGCTGGCCATCGTGGGCGAGAGTGGCAGCGGGAAAAGCACGTTACTGCATCTACTCGGCGCGCTGGATCGTCCGAGCGCCGGCCAAGTGTGGTTTGGTGACTCCGACCTCAACGCCTTCAGTGACGACGCTGCCGCTATCTTCCGCAATCGTGAACTCGGATATGTTTGGCAATTCCATTACCTGTTGCCGGAATTTTCCGCGCTGGAAAATGTGGCGATGCCATTGCTCCTCACCGGAACTCCACAGACGACGGCTCGCGATCAGGCTGCCCAGTGGCTCAAATATGTAGGACTACTCGATCGTGCGGAGCATCGGCCGGGAGAGCTTTCCGGAGGCGAACAGCAGCGGGTTGCGCTGGCGCGGGCGCTCGTCACTAAGCCCAAAATCCTGATGGCGGATGAGCCGACCGGCGATCTCGATGGCAAGACCGCGGAAGCGGTGCTAGAACTGATCTTGCGGCTCCATCGCGACCACGGACTGACCTCGCTGCTCGTCACCCACAATCTGGAGTTTGCCGCCCGGTGTGATCGGGTGCTGCGCATCCGCAAAGGCAAGCTGGAGCAAGTGGATCCGGCCGCACTTCGCAGCAGCTAGCCGGGGCGCGAGGCCGCTTCTGAATTAAACCCTGCGGCAAAGTTTTGCACTCGCGCGCAACCCCTGCATCCGCGCCCAGATACATTATTTGGTATTAATCCGGACATTACTTTCGTCCATGCCAGTGGGACGTTTTTTACGATTTTTGGAGCGGGAACCCCTTGGATTGCGTCTAATCGAGTACAGCATCAGGGAGACTGCGACTGAGTCACTAGGAACGGTGCAAAAGTAATCTTGAATTTCCCATCAAATAGTCAGATGATGGGGTGAAGCAATCGGCTCTAATCGTTCCAGGGCGGCAAGTTTCCCAGAGGGGGCACATGTTCGAACGCTATACCGAGAAAGCGAGACGCGTCATCTTCTTCGCGCGGTATGAAGCCAGCCAGTTTGGCTCGCCGTATATTGAGACCGAGCACTTGTTGCTGGGTCTGCTCCGTGAAGATAAGGCCCTGACCAATCGTTTCCTGCGTTCGCACGCCTCCGTGGAATCGATCCGCAAACAGATTGAGAGCCACACTACCATCCGGGAAAAGGTCTCGACCTCGGTCGACCTGCCGCTGAGCAACGAATGTAAGCGGGTGCTGGCTTATGCCGCGGAAGAGGCCGAGCGGCTCTCCCACAAACACATTGGCACTGAGCATCTTTTATTAGGACTTCTCCGCGAAGAAAAATGCTTTGCCGCGGAGATCCTCCACGAGCGCGGACTGCGCCTCGGCACCATCCGTGAAGAGCTGGCCCGGACTTCGCAGGAAAAGGCCGCGCCTTCGCAGCGCAATCGTGAGTCTTCCCTGCTGGCCGAATTTTCACGCGACCTTACCCAGGCCGCTATCGACAACCAGCTTGATCCACTCGTCGGACGCGATGATGAACTCGAACGCGTCGTCCAGATCCTCTGCCGCCGTACCAAGAACAATCCCGTGCTCATCGGGGAACCCGGTGTGGGTAAGACGGCCATCGTTGAAGGCTTGGCGCAGCGCATCGCTGACGGTGAAGTGCCATCGTTCCTCGCGGACAAGCGCATCCTCGCTCTCGATCTGTCGTTGATCGTGGCCGGCACTAAATACCGCGGACAGTTCGAAGAACGCCTCAAGACCATCATGAAGGAATTGATGGAGAACCAGAATGCCATCGTCTTCATCGACGAGTTGCATACCCTGGTCGGCGCAGGTTCCGCTGAAGGTTCGCTGGACGCCGCCAACATCTTGAAGCCAGCGCTATCGCGCGGTGAGATCCAGTGCATCGGCGCTACCACGCCGGGTGAATATCGCAAGTCCATTGAAAAGGACCGCTCGCTTGAACGTCGCTTCCAGTCCGTGAAGGTTCCGCCTCCGGGTGAGAAGGAAGCCGTCCGCGTCATCCAGGGCATCAAGGAGCGCTACGAAAAATTCCACGCCGTCACTTACACGGACGATGCGATCGAATTCTCCGTAATGCACTCCAGCCGCTATATTCCTGACCGCTTCCTGCCGGATAAGGCCATTGACCTTATTGATGAGGCCGGTGCGCGCGTAAAGTTGCGTCAGACTTCCCTTCCGGAAGAGATCACGGACGTGCAGAAGCGCATCAAGTTCATCGTGCACCGCATGGAGAACGCCATTGCGAACCACGAGTTCGAAAAGGCGCGCTTCTATTCGGACGAAGAACGCAAAGAGCGCGAGAACCTGCGCGCCCTCCGGGAAAAACACCACCTTGATGAATCCGCTACCGGCGTAGTCGGCCGGGAAGACATTGAAGACGTTGTCTCCCGCTGGACCGGCGTTCCCGTCAATTCCATTAAAGAGGAAGAGACGCAGAAGCTGCTCCGCGTGGAAGAAGAGTTGCACAAGCGCGTCATCTCGCAGGACAAGGCCATCTCGGCCCTGGCCCGCGCCATCCGCCGTTCGCGTGCCGGACTCAAATCTCCGAATCGCCCCATCGGCTCGTTCTTGTTCCTGGGACCAACCGGCGTCGGCAAAACGGAAGTCGCGCGCACGCTGGCGCAGTTTCTCTTCGGCAGCGAGAAATCGTTGATCCGCTTTGATATGTCAGAGTTCATGGAGAAGCATTCCGTCTCCAAGCTCATCGGCTCCCCTCCGGGATACGTTGGCTACGAGGAAGGTGGCCAGCTCACCGAGCGCGTAAAGCGTTCGCCATATTCGGTCGTCCTGCTCGACGAGATCGAGAAGGCTCATCCGGACGTCTTCAACATCCTGTTGCAGGTATTTGAAGATGGACAGCTTTCAGACGGGCTGGGCAATACCGTGGATTTCAAGAACACCATCATCGTCATGACTTCGAACATCGGCGCGCGGCACTTGCAGAAGCGCACCGGCCTGGGCTTCCAGTCGGAGAAAGACGGCGCCACCTCAGACAAGGTGGAAGAGATGGTGCGCAGCGAAGTGAAGAAGACCTTCAATCCGGAGTTCTTGAACCGGTTAGACGAGGTCATCATCTTCAACGCGCTGGGCGATGCCGACTTGATCCAGATCGTGGAACTGCTCGTCGTGCAGCTCAACACCAACCTGGCGCAACGCTCCATTACCATCTCGGTAACCGACGAAGCCAAAAAATGGATCCTCGACAAGACGCTGACCGATCGCGCCTACGGCGCGCGGCCACTGCGTCGGGCACTGCAGAAATATATTGAGGACCCGCTGTCAGAGGCGCTCATCCAGGGCACCTTTACCACGCGGCCGGCGTTTATCGAGGTCTTCCTCGAAGGCGAAAAGCTGTTCTACCGGCCAGTGGGCGAAGAGAAACAGGAAGGCGTGCTGTTGTACAGCAGCTAGCACCTAGCCATAAGCATCTAGCCAAAGTCGTCAGCGAGAGCTGGCGGCTTTGTTATTTAAGGCGGGGAGCGCCGAAATCTAGATAGCCCGGCCCTTAAGGGCCGGGTCACCGCAAACCAACGAGCAAGCCCCAGCGGGGCGACACTACCCCGTCACCCCGCATCATTACCTTGATGCGCAAGTTGCATACGATCGCCTTTACCCTTTTCCTATTCTCCACCGCATCCTTTGCCCAAAAAGTTGACCTTGCCGTCCTCGGTGGCGGACAAGCCTCTTTCGAACCAAATTCCAACATCGGTACCGGCTTCGCCCTAGGCGGCAATCTGGGCGTGCGCGTGGTGGATGCCCCATTCCTTGACCTGTTTGTGGAATTCCCCGTGACGACGGCCTTCAAGATCAACAGCAAGCTGCCTGCTTCGGTCGCGCAACGCGACTATTCGTCGCTCTTCTTCACGCCGAGTCTACGGCTGAAGCTGGCTCCCTCATCGCCGGTGTCGCCTTTCTTCTCGGCCGGCGCGGGCGTGGCCCGATTCCGTCAGGAAGCTACTGCCACCACCGCTGCGCGCACCACGACTACAAATGCGTTTCAATTTGGGTTGGGCACGGATTTCAAGGTGGCACCTTTTGTCAGCATCCGCGCCGAGATGCGTGACTACTTCTCTGGCCCGCTGGAATTCGACGCCACTCTCACCCGCCGACAGCACAACCTCGTCGGCATGGCTGGCCTGGTGCTGCGCTTCTAAATCCTGCACGCCTCTCGTATCATCTAAAGCATATGAACCTCATCGTCTATTCCGCTCCCTGGTGCGGCGACTGCCGCGAAGCCAAGCGCTTCCTGGCCAAGCACAACATCCCGTTCACTGAGATCGATATTGAATCCACTCCGGGGGCCGCGGCCGAAGTCATCAAACAGACCGGCAAGCGCGCCATCCCGCAATTTGTCATCGACGGCAAGTGGGTGCAGCCCTACAGGCCCGGTCAAGGCTTCCTCTATGACGAGATGAGCAAGCTCCTTGGCGTTACGGCTTGACTTACCCCACTCAAAGTAATACAATTGAATCCATCGAATATCAATTAGATAACTCGTTTGTTGTCAGGAATTTGACCCTAAGTCCTGGCGCTGCAGGAATTTGGCCGGAATCTCGCCGCCAAGTATCTGATTCCAAAGTATCCAGGGGTATATGGGGGTGGCCCCCCTCCTGCTCCATTTACAATCATCCGTTCCCTCAGCGTCCGTTTGATCAGGAGACCCCGTGATCCCTCGATACACCCGCCCGGAGATGGGCCGGGTCTGGAGCGACGAGAATAAGTACCGCCAATGGCTGGCTGTAGAAGTCTCCGCCACCCTCACCCTCGCTGACGCGGGCATTGTCCCACAAGGGGCGGGCAAGGCGCTGGCCAAGCGCGCTGACTTCGATCTTGATCGCATTCAGGTGATTGAAGCCGAGGTGAAGCATGATGTCATCGCCTTCACCACCGCCGTCGCGGAGAAGATCGAGGACCCGAAAGTCTCGCGCTGGCTGCATTACGGTCTCACCTCCACTGACGTCGTGGATACCGCGCAAGCCCTCCAGCTAAAAGCCGCCTCCACCATCATTCGCGACGATCTGTATGCCTTGCGCGAAGTCTTGCGCCGCCGCGCCCATGAGTTCAAGTACACGCCCATGGTGGGCCGTACGCATGGCATCCATGCCGAGCCCACGACCTTCGGCTTGAAGCTGGCAAATTGGTACGCGGAGGTCGTTCGCGATATCGACCGTTTTGAGCGCGCCGCCGAAGAGATGCGCGTGGGCAAGATGTCTGGCGCTGTAGGCACCTTCGCGCACCTTGATCCCCAACACGAAGAAGCCATCTGCGCGCGTCTTGGCTTAACGCCTGACCCCATCTCCTCCCAGGTGGTCCAGCGCGATCGCCATGCCAACTACGTGGCCACGCTGGCGGTGATCGCCTGCACCTTGGACAAGATCGCCACCGAGATCCGGCATTTGCAGCGCACGGAAGTTCGCGAAGCCGAAGAATTTTTCAGCGCGCAGCAAAAGGGCTCCTCGGCCATGCCGCACAAGCGCAATCCCATCACTTGCGAGCAGATCTGTGGTCTCGCACGGGTGGTCCGCGCCAACGCTCAGGTTGCATTTGAGAATGTGGCCCTCTGGCACGAGCGCGACATATCGCATTCCTCCGCCGAGCGCGTGATCATTCCGGACTCAACCATTCTCGTGGATTACATGCTGGCGAAGACCATTACCTTGCTCGACGGGCTCATGGTCTATCCCGACCGCATGAAGCAGAACCTTGATTCCACCGGCGGACTCATCTTCAGCGGCCAACTGCTACTCGACCTCGCTGAAGCGGGTATGGCGCGCGAAGATGCTTATCGCCTGGTCCAGACTCACGCCATGAATGCGTGGCGCGAAGGACTGAACCTCCGCACGCTGGTGATGAATGACCGCGCCATCACCTCCCGCGTTCCCACGGAGAAGATCGACGAAGCTTTCAATCTGAAACGTCAGCTTCGCAATGTGGACAAGATATTCGATCGCGTCTTTGGTAAAGGTAAAGCGAAAGTGAAAGGCGTAAAAAAAGCTATGGCCGCTGGCCGCAAGCCCAGCCGATCGTTATGACGATGACCTCGGTCGTGAGCCCTCAATGAAGACCGCGCCGCGAACTCTGACCATTGCCGCTACCGGCGCCAGCGGCGGCGTTTTCACCCGCGAGATCCTGCGCGTGGTGGAACGAGACAATCGCGTGGCAGCGGTGAATTTCATCGCTTCTAATGGTGCGCTGCGAGTATTCGCCGAAGAGCTCGGCATCCGCGGCCGCAACGACCTGGTAGCGCAGTTGCTCGCAACATCGCCGAAGAAGATCCGCCAGCAATCCAATGACGATATAGGGGCCAACATCGCCAGCGGCTCCTATCCAACCGACGCCATGGTCGTGCTTCCCTGCAGCATGGGCACCCTGGCCCGCATCGCCAATGGGCTGGCCATCAACCTGATCGAGCGCGCCGCCGACGTCTGTCTGAAGCAGCAACGTCCGCTGGTACTGTGCGTGCGCGAGACGCCGCTGAACCGCATCCACCTGCGCAACATGCAGTTTGCGTCCGATGCCGGCGTGGTCATCTTTCCCGTGATCCCAGCGTTCTACAACAAGCCCATCGATTCCGACGAGATGGCCCGGCAATTCGTCTTCCGCGTTTTAGATTTCGTTGGATTGGATCAATCTGAAACCTATCGTTGGAAGCAGTCTGAAGGAAAGCCGAAGAAGAAGAAATAGCGATTGCTATTTGGCCTTCGCCAGAACTTCTTTGATGACCGGCAAAGTGAGCGCAGTGATCTCCAGCGCATCGAGTTCGCTCTCAGGGATCCAACGGACCTCAGCGGCATCGGCGCCCGCGAGCAGTTCGCCACCGGCAACGCTGCAGATGTAATCGATCAGCACGTAGTGGAATCGGGCTTTACCGGATGCGTCCGGCATGATGCGGTCGTAAACTCCCGCGAGCCCGAGAATGCTCACTTCGAGCCCAGTCTCTTCCCTGACCTCGCGCCGCAATCCATCCGCGAGACGCTCACCGGTCTCGAGTCCACCGCCCGGCAGCGACCATTGCCCTTTCAGCGGCTCCCGGCCGCGCCGAACCAGTAAGACGCGGCGCTTGCCTTGGACGGAATCGACGATGATGGCGCCCACGCCAACGACGGGCCGCTCGGGATATTCACGCGTGGACATAAGCAAGAAGAAAGGCGGCCCGAAGGCCGCCCAACAAGATTACAGGAAGCGCGAAACTTACGAGAAGAAGCCGCGGTCGCGGAAGTCAACGATGCGCCAGCCCTTGCGCCCGAGTTCGAGCTCAAAGCGCAATTGCGAGCGCTTGCGTTGCGGTGCGGCGCCGCCGCGCGGCGTCTCTTCCATTTCGGTGTCTACCAGCACTACGCCTTTAGTCCCTTCCACGGTCACATTGGAAATGCGAAAGCGGACGCGGAACGCCTCATAGCGCTCAAAGAACGCGTCAATCTGATCTTCAAAGGAAAGATAGCCGTCCATCTTGTCGGAATCAAAGGCAGAGAGCATCAGGCGGCGGCTATGCCCTTCAAGGCCGTCGCGTATCTGGCCGAGCACGTCATTGGCGATGCGTTCATTGAATACGCCCGAGGTATCTACGGGATCAGAGCCGTTCTTGTCCTTGCGGGCCTTCTTCTCTTCTCGCTCTTTCTTTTCCTGGTCCTTTTTGGCGTGTTCTTTGGCTTTCTTTTCGGCCTTGGCTTTGTCCTTTGCGTCCTTGGCAGCGTCTTTCGCCGCTTGCTCATCCTGTTTGGTCGGGACGGAGGAAGTGCTCGCGGGCGCGGTTTGGGCGCCTACCATCAGGGAAAAGCTCAGAACTATCGCCAGGAGCAGCAGGGTTCGCTTATGCATATCGCCTCAGTGTAGTCGTACGGGTGCTTACAGTGTTTGATGCAGCTTCCAGCCTTGCCGGCTGAAGACTAACGTACAAATGATCCCGCCTGGCGGTCAAGGCCGGAACGTCATGTCGAAGTACATCAGGGCGTCCTGGGAGATCCGCCCGGAAACATCGCCGGCGGTAGTACTACCGTTATCGCCGCCCAGCTTACGCAGGATGCGAACGCCGTTGAGTCCGAAGCGCCGCTTGGCTTCAGCTTCAAGCTGCCGCGGGGTCAGCGAAGCGGAAAACTTCACATAGCCTATCTTGCCACCAGTCGTCTGGACGGCGTAGGTATGGCCGAGGACCAAACTGGCATTGGCATTGAAGCGCGCCCCGGTCGAATCGGCGGCATTGGGATCGACAATACCCAGGTCGGCGACGCCCAAAGCTGCATTCAAGCTGAAGCCCGAGCTCTTGAAATCCTCAATGGCGATGTCGAGGTCCGCACCGCCGTCGCAATCCACTACTGCGCCGGAACTCATGCGGAAGCCCGAGCAAACCGTATTCATCTCGAGATAGACGCGTTCTGCTGGCATGGAGGAAAGACCGTCGGCCGGGGACACTAACCCAGCTTTGGTCAGCGCGACCATCTTGTTCGAAGTCGATCTCTGCTTCACCGACCCCCCGGGGTCGATGACCAATTGTGCGGCGAGCAGGTTACGCGCCGGGCGGCGAACATCCTTTTCAACCACGTCCTCGGCTCCTGAGCCATCCACCTGGAAGCGGGCAGGACGCACTTTGCCTTCGACCGTCGTAGGGTCGCCGCTTGCAGGTATGGTCACCTGGAAAGCACCAAGCGTACTTGCACCAGCCTTCAGGCTGTAGGTTTCCGTCGCCAGGGTTGCGCCATTGATCTGGAGCGCGATGGGGACTTCCGTCGCTGCACCATCTCCGAGGTTGGAAACTTTGAAGCGGACGTCCAGCGTATCGCCGGGCCTCGGGATGGAAGGTGAGATGGAGACATCGATGGCTTTGATCTGCAGATCCGGCATCGCGGCGGAAGCCGCTAACGACGAGGTACGTCCGGCGGAAGCCGTGCCCATCGCGGGCCCGCGTTTCCAATAGCTGGTGGGCCGGAGCAATCCATCGGCGCGAGCGGCAGCGGAATCGCCGCGTCCGGCGGTGCCCAGGCAGTAGCTCGCAGTGAGGTGGACGGGGACCTCGATGTACTTGGTTGCGGAGCCGTTGCCGTTCGAGATAGTAACGGCCAGGGTCAGCACAGCAACGCCGCCTGCGGTGGTCTCGTTATTGGTGAAATCACCTGCCACCGGAGAATAAGGAGACGATGACCCACCAGAAAGATTGCCAATGGTGATATTGGCTCCGCCCGTCCCGATCCATTGCCAGGTGATGGGACGCGCAAAACCGTTATCCGCAATGAAGGAGAAGTTCAGCGACTTTGTAATGCCCGGTCCAAGATCGATACAGCCAAAGCTGAGGTTGATGTCGCCGACATTAAAGTGCAGCGTGGTCTGCTGGCTGCCGACGGTATCGAGCGGCGGGCCCCCACGGGCAGCGGTGCTCACGGCGGTGGCGCTGACGATGACCTGCTG
>DATLCI010000211.1:0-16762 GCA_035526435.1 Terriglobales bacterium | reverse complement strand
GAAAAGGAACTCGTGGCGCAGATCGGGGAGGTCGGCTACAAGCTGCATAGTGGACGCAGCCGTAACGAGCAGATCGCGACCGATCTTCGCTTGCACATCCGCACGAACATCGATCACCTTCATCTCCTGTTGACCGGGTTGCTGGAGGCCCTGTTGGAGAAGGCGGAAGGCGCCGGAAAAGCGGTGATGCCCGCCTACACGCATCTGCAGAAGGCAGAGCCGGTACTGGTCGCTCATTGGCTGCTGGCTTACGCAGAGATGTTCCTGCGCGACGTCGAGCGTCTCGCCGATTGCCGAACCCGGCTCAACCTTTGTCCATTAGGTTCCGGCGCTCTGGCCGGCGCGACATTGCCCCTGGATCGCCAGGCCATGGCTAAGGAACTCGGCTTCGACGCTCCAACGGCGAACAGTCTGGATGCTACGAGCGATCGTGATTTCGCCATCGAGTTTGTCCAGGCATTGTCATTGCTGGCCGTGCACATGAGTCGTTGGGCGGAAGAGATGATCATCTTCTCGACGCAGGAATTCGCATTGGTCCAACTGCCGGAAGCGTACTCGACCGGCAGCAGCGCCATGCCGCAGAAGAAGAATCCTGACGCGATGGAACTCGTCCGCGGCAAAGCGGCCCGGGTCATCAGTGCTGCCAACGCTTTGCTGATCACGGTGAAGGGCGCGCCGCTGGCCTACAACAAAGATTTTCAAGAGACCCAGCAGCCGGTATTTGACGCCGCGGAACAGACCCTGGCCATGGTGAAGACCATGTCTGGATTTGTGAAGACGGTAGAGTTTGACCTCGCCGAGATGCAAGCCGCCGCCGAGACGGGATACATGAATGCGTTGGCGGCTGCCAGCTATCTCGTCAAGAAAGGCGTGCCGTTCCGCCGTGCTCACGAGCACATTGGCAATGCCGTGCGCTTGGGCTTGGACAAAGGTTGTGAATTGCAGGATTTACCGCTCGTCGAGCTGAAAAAACTGGCTCCTGAGTTCGGCGATGATGTGTTCGAGGCATTGAAGCTCCGCGCCGTGCTCGACTGTCATGATGTCATCGGCGGGACGGCAGTGAGGCAGGTGAAGTCCGCGCTGGCAGAGATGAAAGGCCGCGTTTCGGCCCTGAAGGGAGGGCTCCATGCATATGCGTAGGGCAACCCTCCCGGATGTCGAACAGATCCACGACCTCATCCACGGGTATTCCGAAACCGGCACGCTGCTGCCGCGCAGCCTGGCGGAGCTCTGCGAGAACGTGCGCGACTTCATCGTGGTGGAGGACGAAGGTAGGATCATCGGATGCGGTGCGCTGCATCTGTACGGACGCCACCTCACTGAGATCCGCTCCATCGCCGTGTATCCGGAGTACAAGGGAAAGGGCGCGGGACGGTTACTGGTGGAGGGCCTTCTCGCGGAAGCCGAACATCACACGGTCAATTGCGTCTGCTTGTTTACCCGCATCCCGGATTTCTTTTCGCATTTTGGATTTCGCGTGGCCAAGCGCGAAGAACTTCCCGACAAAATCTACAAAGACTGCATGAATTGTCCCAAATTGCATGCCTGTGACGAGATTGCCATGGTCCGCGGCGAGGTGCCGAAGTTTGCCATCCTGGAGCCCGCAAACAAGGAGCTAGACTACAACTCCGGCCTGGTGAATCTTCAGTAATGGCTGATTCTCAAGCGGGCAAACTGCTTCTGCCGGGTGGATTCCGATTTTCTGCTCTGGCCGCCGGCATCAAGGCCAGCGGCCGGCCAGACCTCGCGTACGTGGAAGCTCCTCAAGGCGCATCGGCCGCGGCGTTGTTCACCACCAACCGGGTGGTTGCTGCTCCGGTGACGGTCGGTCGCGATCATCTCCGGTCGGCGAAGGGCCGGATCCGGGGCATAGTGGTGAACGCGGGCAACGCGAATTGTGCTACGGGCAAACCTGGCTTGCGCGCAGCCGAAAACGTGTGCCGCGAGGCAGGGAAGCTGCTTGGCGTTCCCGCAAACCAGGTATTTGTTTCATCCACGGGGATCATTGGCGTCCCGCTTCCAGTCCGGAAGATAACCACGAAGCTGCCGGCCGCGATGAATCAAGCGGAGGCTAGCGTCGTCGGCGCTCGCGCATTTGCCCACGCCATCATGACGACGGACACGCGACCCAAGTGGGCCTCGCAGGCCTTTCGCAGCGCCGGAAAAGACATCACTGTGATGGGCGTTGCGAAGGGCTCAGGGATGATCCACCCCAACCTGGCGACGATGTTGGTTTACATCTTCACCGACGCCGTCGCGTCGCCGGCCGAGCTTCGCCGGAACCTCCGCTCGGTCACGGATGAGACTTTCAACTGCATCTCCGTCGATGGCGATACCTCAACGAATGACACGGTGCTGCTCTGCGCCTCGGGGGCGAGCGGTGTCCGGATCACTGCCGGTAAAGCGGCAGCCGATTTCGACAGAGCTTTGAACTTCGTTTGCGGCTCACTCGCCGAACAGATCGTCAGCGATGGTGAAGGGGTAAAGCACGTAGTCACCCTGCGCATAGAGCAGGCAAAATCGCGTGCCGAAGCTAAACAGATCGCGCGCGCCATCGCGCATTCGCCGTTGGTGAAAACTGCCTGGGCAGGGGCAGACCCTAATTGGGGACGGATCCTGGCCGCCATCGGCTACAGCGGCATAAAGCTCGATCCGGCGAAAGTCCAGATTTACTTTGGCAAGCAGCAGGTTTGCCGCAATGGCTGCGCCCAGCCCTTTAGCGAATCCGCAGCCCACCAGTATTTGTCGCAGCCAGCATACGAAATACTCATTGCACTAGGTCGCGGGGGCACCTGCGCCCATTTCATGACCTGCGACCTCACCGCCGATTACGTGCACATCAACGCCGACTATTCCACCTAGCCGTCTGTCCCAAAAGCCGGGCAAAACCGCTCCCAGGGGGTAACATTTGACCGGTTAGGCCGGAAAAACGAAACCTTTTAAGCCCTTTCTGCGTACAAACTCTTGGAATGTTCCGCGCCCTGTTAAGGAAGACCGCTGTTTTCCGCGAACCTCTACGTATCGCAGTGGAGAGTATGCGTGTGCACAAGTTGCGCACATTTCTTACCTTGCTGGGTATCATCCTGTCGGTCTCGACCCTAATCTTTGTGATCTCGCTGATCGAGGGGACAAACATATACATCGCCGACCGCGTCGCCAACCTCGGCTCCAACGTTTTTCTGGTCAACCAATTCGGCCTGATAAGAAGCCGGAAGGAATTTTTGGATGCCTCCCGCCGCAACAAACCCATCAGCTATGAAGACTATGAAGCGCTCCGGGACACGATGGAGACCGCTCGCAGAGTCGGGCTAGAGGGCCGAAAGAACGGCAAGGTCAAGTCGGGCTTGCAGAACATCGAGGATGTCAACATTCGCGGCGTCACCGCCAGCATCGGTGACATGGATGTGGAGGAGCCCGAGCAGGGACGTTACATCACCGATAGCGACGATCTTCGCCGTGCAAACACTACGTTGATCGGCGCCGATGTGGCCAACAAGCTTTTCCCGGGTATTGATCCCATTGGTAAGAGTATCGCCGTGGACGGGCATGACTTCGAGATCGTCGGGGTGGCCAAGCCCATAGGCTCCGTCATGGGCCAGCCCCAGGATAATTTCGTGTACATGCCGATCCGCACCTTTCTGAAGATCTACGGCTCCAACAACAATGGCATGTCCATCAATGTCCAATCCCCCGGTGGGGAGTGGACGGAGCGTTCCCAGGAAGAGGCTCGCGCCATCATGCGGGCGCGCCGTCATCTTTCTCCCAATGAACCAGATTCCTTTGGGGTAATCGGCGCTTCCACTTTAATGGATCTCTGGAAACAGTTGACCGGGATGCTGGCCATCAGCATGGTCGGCATCGTTGGCCTGTTTTCAGTGATCGGCGGCGTGGTCGTGATGAACGTCATGTTGACTGCCGTGACCGAACGCACTCGCGAAGTCGGGATTCGTAAAGCACTCGGCGCTCGCCGGGCAGATATCCAGTTGCAGTTCATCATGGAGTCCATCGTCATGTGTGGCTTCGGCGGAGTCATCGGCATCATCTTTGCCGGTACGCTCTCCGTCATCGTGGACAAGACCACCCCCCTTCCGATGTCGATGCCGCTATACGCGGTGGCGCTGGCTTTGGGGATATCCACCGTCATCGGCCTGTTTTTCGGTATCTATCCCGCGCGCAAAGCCGCCCGGCTGGACCCCATTGAGGCCATTCGCCATGAAAACTAAAAGGACCGGGCGCCAGCATGCTGCATCTTTCTGAAAACTCGAGAATGGCGTTGGAGACGGTCCGCGCCAACAAGCTGCGGTCCCTGCTGACCGTGTTGGGCGTGGTCATTGGGATCACCACGGTCATCGCGGTCGCATCCATCCTGGTGGGGGTCGATCGTGACATTCAGTCCACGCTCAGTAACTTTGGTTCGAATACGCTGTTCATCTTCAAGTTCCAGCCCGGGTTCAACGTCGGCCGTCGCACCGCGGAAGAGCGCAATCGCAAGCCGCTTACCCTCGAAGATGTGCAAGCCATCAAAGAGCAGTGCCCCGCAGTCCTGGAAGTTTCTACGGATGTCTTTCCCAGGGTGGGAACTCGCCGCAATCCACCGGTGGCTAAATATCAAGGCCGCGAAGTGGACGTGAACTATAACGGTACTCTCCCTGCTTATGAGCAAGTACAGAATGTCCAGATCGCTAAGGGACGTTTCTTTAGCGAGTCGGAAGACCTGCATCGCTCTGATGTCATCGTGCTTGGCTATGACGCCGACCTCGCGCTCTTTCCCGGAGAGAACGGCATCGGCAAGATCATTCAAGTAGAAGGTGTGCCCTATGAAGTAGTCGGGGTGCTCGAGAAACGCAAGGGCAGCTTCCTCAGCGGCGGCAACTCTGACAAGCAGGCGCTGGTGCCCTACCGCGCCTACCGGAAACACAATCCTACGCACGATGAACACTTTATTGCTGCCCTTGCCCGGCCCGGAATGAAGACCCAGGCAGAAGACCAGGTCCGGTCATTGCTCCGCCAGCGGCGCAAGGTCGCTTATAACGCTCCTGACAATTTCGGTATTTCCAGCGCGGAGCAGATCGCCAACCAGATCGGGCAGATCACGTCTTCAATCGGTTTAATGACCATCGCCATCAGCTCGATCGGGCTGCTGGTGGGCGGCGTAGGCGTAATGAACATCATGCTGATGTCGGTCACGGAGCGGACGCGAGAGATAGGCGTCCGCAAGGCACTCGGCGCACGTAAGAAAGACATCATCTGGCAATTCCTCACTGAGGCGATCACCCTTACCGGTAGTGGAGGCGTGATCGGTGTGTTGCTGGGCGTCTCGCTTAGCTTATTGCTCAATGTGGTGGCTCCGTCGTTGCCGTCGGCGGTGCCGGGCTGGGCCATTGCCGCTGGCGTGCTGACCTCGATGAGCGTTGGCCTGTTCTTCGGCCTTTACCCTGCCGTCAAGGCCGCTCGGCTGGATCCGGTGGATGCCCTGCGCTACGAATAGCTAAGGCGTTTGCTTGGTTGACAGCGTTTGCCGGCTTTCCGTATAGTCACTCCAACATGTTCGCATCCTGCTATTACCGCTTTACCTACCGCTACTCCTATTGGGGAGCAGCGGCTGAGGCGAAGCATGCGTGCGTGGGAATGTAGTCAAAGCGCAATCATAGTGATAGCCAAAAGCCGCGGCCCTCAGGGTCGCGGCTTTGTTTTTGCGCAGAGGAAGACTTATGAACCTGGATCAAGAGATCGGTGATTGGCGAAGAGAGATCGACCAGATCGACGGGGAACTGCTCGGTCTGCTGAACCGGCGGGCGGAGATCGCTTCGCGCGTCTTGAAGCTGAAGCGCAACGCAGGGCTGGCGATCTGCGATCCGCAGCGGGAGCTTGAGGTGGTCTGCCGGGCCCGGCAGGACAATCCCGGCCCGCTGGATGGGCAGGCGATTGAACGGATCTTCCGCTGCATCGTGCATGAGGTCCGCAACGCCGAGGAATTAGAGAACGAGCGCCTGACGGCGCAGGGAGAAAAATCGAATGGCTAGACGCAAGTTAGTGGCATTCCAGGGCGAGCGCGGCGCTTTCAGTGAAGATGCGGTCCGCCAGTTGTTTCCCGCCTCCATAGAACTTCTGCCCTGCTCGAGCTTCGAGATGCTCTTCTCCGCGGTAAGCGAAGGCGCCGCCGACTTCGCCGTCGCGCCGTTAGAAAACACCCTCGCGGGCTCCGTACAGCGATGTTACGACCTGTTACTCGAGAACCAGCTCCCCATTGTGGGAGAAACCGTGGTGCCCATCGCACATCACTTGATCGGCTGTCCCGGGGCGACGGTGGAAATGATTCGTACAGTTGAGTCGCATCCCGTTGCATTGGCCCAATGCGAGCGGTTCTTTGCGACCCATGCTGACATTCGCGCCGTCGCATCGGAGGACACCGCGGGTAGTGTGCGGCGCGTACTTGCAAACACTGACCTCACCGTGGCGGCCATTGCCGGCAGTGGTGCGGCCAAGGTTTACGGCGGCAAGATCCTCGCTGAGCACCTAGAAGACAATCCGGAGAACTACACCCGCTTTATCGTGCTTGCTCGGGAGGCCGACATCCCCCCGGATGCCGACAAGCTCTCACTCGTCTTCGCCCTGCCGCACCGGCCCGGAGTGCTATCACAGGCCTTGGAGCCCTTTGCCCGACGCGGTATCGATCTACTGAAGATTGAGAGTCGTCCGGTAAAGGGCAGGCCTTGGGAGTACCGTTTTTATCTCGACTTGCATGCGTCCACGCATACGCCGCACGTGGGTGCGGCATTGAAAGAACTGCGTTCGCTTACTCAGGAGCTTCGCATCCTGGGATGTTATCCGTCAGCGAAGAGCCAACAACAGATCAATACCAGGGAGTCCGTGATCCGATGATCATCACTATGTCTGAGACCGCCACCGAACAGGAACTACAGCACGTCATCGAACGCATTCGCGAGTCGGGCTTCCAGCCCCACGTCACCCGAGGGGTGGAACGCGCCACCATCTCGGCGATCGGCAGTAACGGGCGCCGTCATGAGCTTGAGGCTCTGAAGGCCGCTCCGGGAGTTGAGGATGTTGTACCCATCGCGCAGCCCTTCAAGCTGGTCAGCCGCCAGGTGAAGCATGAGCGCACCATCGTCAATGTTGGTGGAGTCCTCATTGGCGGAGATGCCATCGTGGTCGTGGCCGGACCGTGTTCCGTGGAATCGCGCGAGCAGATCTTCTCCACCGCGCAAGCGGTGAAGGCCGCCGGCGCCGGCATTCTGCGCGGTGGCGCTTACAAGCCGCGGACCTCGCCCTACGAATTCCAGGGCCTGGGCGTAGAAGCGTTGCGGCTGCTCTCGGAAGTCCGCAAGACTTTGAACATGCCCGTGGTGACTGAAGTCATGAGCACCGAAGATGTGGATCTCATATGCGACCACGCGGACATGCTGCAGGTGGGCGCGCGCAATATGCAGAACTACTCGCTGTTGCGTCGGCTGGCGACGTCGAACAAGCCTATCCTGCTCAAGCGGGGCCCGTCGGCGAGCATCAAGGAATGGTTGCTGGCAGCCGAATATCTGCTGGCTGGTGGGAATCCCAACGTCGTCCTGTGTGAGCGCGGGATCAAGACCTTCGAGACGGAGCTGCGCAACACTTTTGATCTGGCCGCAGTCGCCCTGGCGAAGGAACTCTCGCATTTGCCCGTGATCGCCGACCCGTCGCACGGTACCGGGCGCCGGAGTCTTATCGCGTCAGTATCCAAGGCTGCTATCGCCGTCGGCGCGGATGGATTGATCGTGGAAGTGCACCCTTGCCCGGAGCGGGCGCTGTCCGATGGTGCGCAGTCGCTTGACTTCGCCGGCTTCCAGGACGTGATGGATGCTCTTACGCAGCCGTTGCGACGGATTGCGCAGCCAGCGCCCCGATTGGTGGGGAGTGAAGCGCTGGCCGCACGGTAGGGTTATTTCTTCTTCGGCGCTGGCTTGGCTGGCGGTTTCGCCGGCGCGGCAGCTTTCTTCGTGGCTTTTGCGTTTAGCGTTGCCAGCAGATCCTGAGCGACGGCCGGAATCGCGACTTTGCCTTCGCGCACGATCTCGCGCGCAGTGACATCGCGCCCATAGATCTTTTTGTTAGCGCCATTGTCCTGCCGCAAGGTAGAGCCCTCCAGCGAGACGCCGCCGAATAACCCACGCGACCGCGAATACGAAAGTATCTCCGCCTTCATCTGCGCGTCGGTGGCAGCCGTGGACGTTCTGCCCTTGGGTCCTGCGGCAGCGGCAGCGTCGGCTCCGAGTTTGACCTTGCTGCCCAGCAGGGCATCTCCACCCTTCGGATTCATAACCAGCAAGACGAAGTCGGTCGCCTGTCCGCCAAGTTGCAGCCCGATGTTCATCCCTTCCAGCCGGAACATGGCCGGAGCGCTCCACTTTCCGCCTTGCCGGCAGACCAGCACGCCTTTGCCCGCGCTACCGCCAATGCCAATAGCAAACTTCTTGACTGAGGGCAGGATGACCACGCACTCCGCTTTTTCCAGCAGATCTTGTGGGATGTTCTCCGGAATGTCGAGCACCTCTTTCAGCACAGCGCCAGCTTCTTTGATGCGGGCGTCTTCTTTGTCATCATCCGCCCATAGGGGAACTACCAGGCCCACGAGTAGCAGGAATCCCAGGAGCTTACGCATCGAACACCTCCATAAAGCGCGACACATTGTGCCGGAAAGCGCTGAATCGCACAACCTGGCATTGGGACATGTCCTTACCGCTCCGGTGATGGCGTGCGGCCGGTGGGCAGATTGACCTCGCGGATCGACCGATCCATCTCGCCGGCGCGCGCCGGAGATTCGAGCGCATCGGTCAGCATGAACGACTGCAGGTCGATCCCACTCGACCACCAGCGCTCCAGGGCGCCGATGTATTCGAGCTGCATCTGCAGGTAGCCGCGCTTAGCCACCAGCACCTGCGGATAAGCAGCCGCCATCTCGTCATAGCGTTTGGCCATTAATTCCTGCGCTTGTTGGGCGCGGGGCAACATCTGTTGCCGATAGCGATCAGCCGCCGCCCTCGCATTGTCATGTTCCTCCCAAAGCGCCGCCGCCTTGCGTTGCAACACTAATCCTGTTCTTCTCAATTCTTCCTGGGCCCGCTGTACCTCAGCCTCTGCGGCGGCGATCCCCCCGCGATTACGATTGAAGATCGGGATCTGTATCCCCACTTCCACGAAACCGAGCCATCCGGCCGGATGCGGCGGGGAATCGACGAACGCCCGGTTGTAAAGCATTCCGCCTTTTAGGCGAATGTCGGGGACCGCAGATTTGCGCGCTTGAGTTACTTCTGCTTCACGTCGCGCAATCTCGCTCTGCGCGATTTTCACGGTGGGGGCCTCCGCCAACAAGCTTTTCATCCACGCTTGATCTTCAAGCGCAGGCACCTCAGATTCCAGCGAGCCCGAAAGTTTCTGTAGCGCCAGCCCCGGAACGCCGGCGCTAGCCGTCAATTCACGCCACGCCCGGGTCAATGCGGAAGCAGAAGTCATAATGGCTAGCTCCGCTCGCTGCGCCTCGATCTCGCCTTGCAGGACGTCGGTCTGGTCCGCTTGGCCTACATTTCCGAGCTGCCGTGTGACCGTTGCCGCCTCATTCGCCAGCGCGGACAGTTCCTTGCGGATCTGTTCAGCCTGTTGCGCCGCCAGGGCCCGGTAGAAAAGCAGCCGGACGCCGTTTTCCACCCGTAGCCGCTGCTCCTCGGCTTCGAGCTTGGCCTGCTGTGCATGCTGGGCAAGGACGTTCTGTGCCGCTCCGAGCTTCCCGCCCAGCACGATCGGCTGCTCCACAAAAAATCCATGCTGCCCCCCGCGATAAGCTCCACCGCGAATGTCTTCGGCGCTGTATCCGGCGATTGGGTTCGGCAGCGCTCCGGTCTGTCGCTGGCGGGCTTCGGCTGCGCGAATCTCCGCCTGCGCCTGTTTTAGCGTCGGATTGTTCTCATGCGCAAGCTGTAAAAAAGTAGCCAGCGTCATTCCGCCTTCAGGTTGGGCTGCGACCTGAAGATTTGCCGGACGGTGTTGCGAGTGGTTCTGCGCGAGCGCAGAGCCAGCCAGCAAGATCCAGAAGAAATATCTCGGTTTAGACGCCATGTTTGTGCTCCTGTGCCGGCTTAGACGGCGGTGTTTCTTTTTGCAGTCGGATGATGCGGTCGAACATCTCCGGTTGGAGCACGCGCACCAGCGTCATCATTCCCATCATGCTGGCGCTCCATCCGGGTGCTAATCCATAGGTCTCTGGTTTCGCAACCACTTCATCCATCTGCATTTCCATAAATGCATCTTGCGGAAAGCCGGGGACCGAGTTGGCGTTCGGACTTGCCGTAGCGGCATTGTGCATGACTCCCGGATGTCCGCCGTGCTGCGGAGGCACTGAAGCAGCGCCCGTCCGTTGTTCGCCGGGGTTCATGGCGGCCGCGCCGCGGGACATGGCGGTTCCATATTCATCCGAGGTCGCATGGCCCTGCGACGCCATTCCCATCCCGGTGTTCATGCTTCCCGAAGATGCCAGCCCGCCCCCGACCCCCGTCATGGGGCCGACCATCGACGCCATGTTGTTCATCATGTGGTGGGGGAGGTGACAGTGCACCATCCAGTCTCCGGGATTATCCGCGACAAATTCGAAGTCCACCGCTTCCGCCACTCCCACCAGCACCGTGTTCTTGCGTTGCCAGGTGCTCTCATCCTGGCGCCCGGCTTCGGTGCCAGTGACCGTGAACGTGTGCCCATGCAGATGGATGGGGTGATGATCCATCCCGATATTGATGAAGCGCATGCGCACCCGCTCGCCCAGCTTGCACAAGACAGGGGTCGTCGCCGGCGCGGACTTACCATTGATCGTGAGCCAGTTGAATTCCATCGACATGGAATTGGGCACCGAGTTGTTGGGCAGCACCCCAAACTCCTGCAGGACGAATCCGAAATCGCGGTCCACGCGAGGCGCGTACGCCTTCGGCGGATGCATGATGAACAGCCCGATCATGCCCATCATCTCTTGCATCGCGTTATGCGAGTGGTAGAAGAATGTCCCGTTCTGATGCAGGGTGAATTCATACACATGGCGGCCGCCGGGCGGTATCGGCTTTTGGCTGATGTGGGGCATCCCGTCCTGGCTGACGGGTATTTCAAAGCCATGCCAGTGCATCGACGTCGCCTCGGGCAAGTGGTTGTCCACGACGATGCGCACGTGGTCGCCCTGATTGATCTGGATGGTAGGGCCGGGCGCCGTTCCGTTGTATCCCCAAAGATCAAGCACGCGCCCCGGAAATATCTCCCGCTTCACCGGCTCGGCGACCAGATGAAAGACCTTCACTCCGTTGTCCAACGTGAAGGCCAGGTTCGGTACATCCGGCGTCTGTACGAGCGGCACCGGTCCGCGGGGTGATGCCGGCGCGCTTCGCCCTGACCCATGACCTTCATGTTGCGCGTGTATAAGCGCCGGGGATGCCATCATTCCGGCCCCAATACCGAACGCTCTTTGCAAAAACTGTCGACGATTGCTCATTCGATCCTCAAAAAGAAAAAGTTGTGCGCCTGCTTGGCGGACGCGCCTGTACTTGTGGGAAAAGTAGGGGGATGTGTGAGGCGATCAGATACGCAGAACGGTAGATCTAAGGCGGGGCGGGGAAATGTCAGGAGACGAGGTGACGCGGGAAACCCAGACCCGGCCGCTGGACTGAGGAATGGCCGCTATCGCCATGGTGACCGCGCTAGCTGCCTCTTGATTCGGGCGCTGCCACTGTTCAAATAATAACGGCGTTGGACACTTCACACCTAAGCTAGCCAGC
The DNA here is from genome assembly GCA_035526435.1 of Terriglobales bacterium. Classification (GTDB taxonomy): domain Bacteria; phylum Acidobacteriota; class Terriglobia; order Terriglobales; family Acidobacteriaceae; genus DATLCI01. Next base: position 4,964 of record DATLCI010000211.1, on the reverse strand, counting down.
TCGGTGGGGGCCGGCATCTGCACAGCTGAGCCGTGGTGCATATAGTGACCGGGATGTTCAGCCACGGCCGCCTGCGGGGTAGGAAGCTCGGTCGAGTGATGAGAGCCCCGAGGGACCATGGTCGCGCATTCGATGGCGCAAACAACTCCGACGCCAGCTTGCAAGGCCATCGCCAATCCCAACAATCCGACTAGTAGTTTGGCCCTCATCGTCCGATATTACCCAAGCCCTATGCCTAAGTCCAACCGGTCCCATTCTTGATTGCGCTAAAAATCCAGTTCCTGTAAATCGCCGCAGGATGTAGAGTTTTCCGCATGGGTTCTAGCCAGGAAGAGTTTCTGGAATTGCAACGGCAAGTAGCCGAGCTTACCCGGCGGGTCTACCACCTGGAACAGGCAGCGGGAATTGCTCCGATTGCGCCCGTACCCTCAGCTTCTCTAGATAAGCCGCCCGTCCCCAACGCTGCGCCACCCCCTGCTCCCGCCGGTACTGCCCTGCACGTAGTACCAAGCGATCGCAATCTTGAGAATGTGATCGGTTCGCAGTGGCTGAACCGGATCGGCATAGTTGCGCTTCTGACTGGCGCTGCCTACTTCCTGAAGTTGGCGATTGACAACCATTGGATCGGCCCGGGGGGCCAGGTTGCTATCGGCCTTCTAGCTGGCGTCGCGCTCGTATTCTGGAGCAATTTTCTTCACGGTCGAGGGTACAAATACTTTTCCTACTCCCTGACCGCGGTCGGTGTGGGGGTGATGTATCTCTCCTTGTGGGCTGCCTTCCAGCTCTACCACCTGGTCCCGGCTTCAGTGGCGTTCGTGGCCATGATCATGGTCACCGCCTCGGCGGCCGCCTTGGCGGTACGCATGGAAGCGCAGATACTGGCCGCCGTAGCGCTCGCCGGCGGTTTCGCCACGCCTATGCTGCTTTCTACCGGCCAAAACCGCCCGGTGGAGTTGTTCTCCTACTTGTTGCTGTTGGACATCTTCGCGGTGATCCTGGTGACCGCGCGACCTTGGCGGCGTCTGCTGCTCGGCGCCTTCGTGATGACGACCGTCTATTACGTGGGCTGGCATTTCCGGTTCTACACCAATGAACAAAGAGTGATCGCCATCAGCTTTGCGAGCATGTTCTTCGCGCTATTTGCCTGCCTGCCGCTGATCCGGCGGATTCAGTTGCCGATCGCAGAAGAAGCCAAGGCCCTGGCACACGTCCGCAGCCGGACCCTGATTGCGATCGCCCTGTTGAATCCCATTCTCTATTTCATTCAAGTCTATGCGCTTTACGATGAGCATCCACAATCTCTTGCCTGGCTGGCAGTGCTGCTGGCTGCCATCTACATTGGCCTCAGCCGCAGATTACAAGATGACTTGGAAGCATTGCCGGAGAATCAGCAATTCGAAAGATGGCTTCACCTCGCCATTGGTCTCGGCTTCCTCACCACGGCGATTCCCCTAAAGCTGGAAGCCCATTGGATAACCATTGGCTGGTTTGTGGAAGCGGCACTCCTGCTGGCGGTGGGGAACAGATTCGATAATGCTTTTTTAAAGAATTCATCAATCGCGGCGCTCGCGCTGGGCATCTTCCGCCTGCTCTTCATCGACAACTTTCATCCCACCCAACTTATCTTCAACGCGCGCTTCGCTACCTATTTGGTGGCAATCGCTGTTTTCGCCGGTATCGCATGGCAGTTACGCCAAGAGCATGGCAGCAAGCACAAGGCCTTCGCCATCGCCATTCTTTGCTTGAATCTGCTCGCTCTGTGGGGATCGAACCTGGAGATCGCTGACCACTTCAACCGTCAATACCAGGCAGGTTTTAACCATAACGCACCGTACGACTATGGCGCCCAGGACCAGAGCTGGCGCACTACCATGCGGTCGCGGGACTTTACCTATTCCGCGCTGTGGATGATCTATGGCGCTCTCGCGCTGGTCATCGGCTTCTGGAGAAAGCTCGCCTTCTTGCGTTGGCAAGCGCTGGTGCTTATAGCCATCACCATTGCTAAAGTGTTCTTGTATGACTTGAAGAACTTAAGCGGAGCATTACGCGTGCTTAGCTTTATTGGCCTGGGCGCGCTCCTGATGGCCATCTCTTTTCTCTACCAGAAAGGCTATCTGACGGCTGGAGCTGAGGAATAACCGATGCGTCTGCGGGTACCGGCTCTTTTGATGATCGCGTTACACTCCGTGGCTTTCGGGCAGACGCACTTCAAGCAGGTGCGACCAGTCATCGTTTCTGATCCGGCGAAGCAGGCGTTCCTGGCGGTGGACGAATCGATACTGCAGCGGATCCGATCGGACATGGGAGACATCCGCTTGTTTTCGGCTTCGGGAAAAGAAGTTCCCTATGTCCTACGCACTCAGCGGGCGGTTCGCTACAGCGATTGGACATCGATGCAAGTGGTAAACAAGGGCACGCTGAATGGACAGACGCAATTCACCGTGGACGTGAGCGTTCCGGAATATGACGGGGTGGAGCTTGATCTCGCGACCAAGGATTTTGTTACGCGAGCGGGCGTGGAAGGTGCAGACGACGCCGCGGCTAAGGTATGGAACAACCTCGGCGCTTATTCCATCTACGACTTCACCAAGGAAAAGCTGGGCTCGAGCAAGATCATTCACCTGAAGACTCCGGTCCGATATCGCTTTCTGCGAATCACGATCGGCGGCGAAGTAATGCCCGAAGATGTGCAGGGCGTGAATATCGCCAACTTTCAGGAGGACAAAGCGCACTTCGTGCCACTCTCCCCGCAAGCCCGGATCGAGCAATTGGGCAATCACACGACAGCGAGCTGGAATGCTTCAGAAAAGCTGCCCATCGAGCGCATCGGGGTGGAGGTGGAGCCATCAGAAGTCAATTTCAGCCGGGACGCAACGTTGTACTGCGACGACCGCCTGGTAAGCCACAACAACCTGAGCCGGGTGCGCTTGGTGCGCAAGGGCAGGCAGATCGAATCGGAATCCCTTGCCATTGAGCCCTCCGCGCTGCGCTGCAAGAGCTACCGCCTGGACATCTTCAATGGCGACAATCCGCCGCTGCATATCACGGCGGTTAAGCCCATGATGCTGGAGCGCAGGATCTACTTTGATCCCCAGGGCGAGACCGAGTTCAAGCTTTACTACGAAGATGAAAAGACGGGCGCTCCGGTCTATGACTACGCCAAATTCTTTGAGCCGGCCGAGGCCCACAAGGTGGCCGCTGCTGAGTTGAAGGCGGAAGCCAGCAATCCATCATTCACCGAGTGGCCGGATCACCGGCCGTTCACTGAGCGTCATCCAGCAGTGTTATGGATCGCCATGTTGGTAGCGGTCGGATTGCTCGGGGCCTGGGCGCTCAAGGGCTTTAAGTCCTAGCGCAGCGCTTCTTCCACTTCGCTCAACCAGTCTGGACGTTTGAGGATCTCGCGGGGCTTGGGGCCGTCGGCAGGGCCGACGATGCCGTCGCGTTCCATCAGATCGATCAGGTGGGCGGCGCGGCCGTAACCGATACGCAAGCGACGCTGCAGCAGGGAAGTGGACGCTTTGCCGAACTCGAGGACTAAGCGCACGCCGTCCTGATAAAGCTCGTCGTTCTCGTCGCCGTCGTCTTCTGCGCCCGTTTCAGACTTGCCATTCTCGTCTTTCGGCGCGGCCAGGAATTTCTCGTCGTATTGCGCCATGCCTTGCTGCTTCCAGAACTCCACCACCGCGGCAATCTCCTTCTCCGTAACAAACGGAGCGTGGACGCGCTGCACCCGCGAGGAACCGGAAGGCAGATAGAGCATGTCGCCACGACCGAGTAGTGATTCCGCGCCGTTGGCATCGAGGATCGTGCGCGAATCAACTTTGGTAGCAACCCGGAAGCTGACGCGGGCCGGGAAGTTTGCCTTGATGAGTCCGGTGATCACGTCGACCGAAGGACGCTGCGTGGCCAGCACTAGATGAATGCCGACGGCGCGCGCCATCTGCGCCAGGCGAGTGATGGATTCTTCCACGTTCTTGCCGTCGAGCATCATCAAGTCAGCCAACTCGTCGATGATGATGACGATGTACGGCAGCGGCTTGTGGTCGCTGCTCTCGTCGAACAAACTCGGGGTAGTGCCTTCAAACAACGCGTTGTACTGGCCAATGTTGCGGACGCCCTTTTCTGCCAACACTTTCAGGCGACGCTCCATCTCGCGCACCGCATTGCGGAGCGCGTAGGAGGCGAGCTTCGGCTCAGTAATGATAGGCGTGTAGAGATGCGGTACGCCTTCGTAATTGCCCAGCTCCAAACGCTTGGGGTCGACCAGGATCAGGCGGACTTGATCGGGCGTGAGCTTGTACAAAATGGACATGATCATGGCGTTGATGGCGACGCTCTTGCCCGCGCCAGTGGAGCCGGCGATCAGCAAATGCGGCATCGCGGCCAAGTCGGCGGTGATGATGTTGCCGTTGATGTCTTTGCCCATCGCGAGCGTGAGCTTCGATTTAGGGTCAGTGAAATCGCCGGTCTCGATGACTTCACGCAGCCAAATGGTTTCGCGCTTGTGATTTGGCACCTGAATGCCGACCGTCGCTTTGCCCGCCATGCGCTCGATGAGGATGCTCTCGGCTTTCATCGCCAGGCAGAGATCTTCGGACAGCGCAGTCACGCGGTTGTACTTCACGCCGGCTTCGGGCTTGAACTCATAGGTAGTGACAACGGGGCCGGGATTGATATGCGTCACTTGGCCATGGACGTCGAACTCGGCGCATTTCTCGGTGAGTACGACCGCCATCGTTTTCAATTCGTCTTCATTCACTTGCTCTTGCGCGTCAGGACGATGGAGCAGAGCACTGGAAGGCAGCTTGAATCCGCCGGCAGCCTTGGGCAGAACGGTTTTGTGTTTGCGGTCAACGTCAGCGCGGACGCCGACTTCGGGGCCGTCAATCTTCTCTTCGATAGACGGCAAGCCGCGGTCAACATCTTCCAACGTACGCTCAATGCCCGATTTCACGGGAGTT
>DATLCI010000207.1:0-16164 GCA_035526435.1 Terriglobales bacterium | reverse complement strand
CGAGGTGAATGATCTTTTGGCACAGGTGGAGGAAGCGGGAAGCTCGACGCCAGCCCTCGCGGAAGCGCGTGACCGCATCGCCCAATTGCTTATCCGGGAGAATGCGCCCTCCCTGACCGATTAACATCTTATTGCTCCCGCAGCGGTTTCAACGTAGGATGTCCCAAATCGGTACGGAATTCCCAGGACCCTGAAAGCTTACAGTTTATGTGCGGTATAGCCGGTTTCTGCGCCCCCAGGACCCCGGAGCGAGACGCTGCGTTGCAGCGGTCCGTCGCTGCGATGCACCATCGCGGCCCGGATGATTCCGGTGTTTTTCGCGGGCGGGGCGTCTCGCTGGGAGCGGTTCGGCTGAAAGTGATTGACCTAAACGGTGGCCATCAGCCGATGCACAGCGACGACGGCAACACCGTCGTAGTAGTCAATGGTGAGATCTTCAATCACCAGGAATTGCGGAGGGAGTTGGAGTCGCTGGGACAGCGCTTCCAGACGACCTGCGATACGGAAGTGGTGCTGCGTGCGTTTCTGCATTGGGGTGCGGCGTCTTTTCCCAAGTTCCGGGGCATGTTCGCAGTGGCCTTCTGGCAGCAGCATGAGCAGCGGTTGACCCTGGTCCGCGATCAGATGGGCGTGAAACCCCTCTACTATCACGTGAAGGGCACAGACCTTTTCTTTGGCTCGGAGTTAAAGGTGCTGTTCGCGCATGAGGAGATCGATCGCCAGATCGATCTGGATGCGCTGAACTGCTACTTATCACTGAACTACGTGCCCGGCCCGCAGACCTTGGTGAAGGGGATCCGCAAACTCATGCCGGGGTGTTCCCTGGAATGGCAGGGCGGGCGTATCAGCATCCAGGAATACAAAGCAAAACTTCCGGGGATAGATCCGGCGGTCACTTTGGCTGATGCCAAGATCGAGTTGGATCGGTTGCTGCAACTCTCCGTGAGCGAGCAGATGGTGGCGGATGTTCCCTGGGGCATATGGGCAAGCGGGGGGTTGGACTCATCAACGCTGGTCCATTACGCAGCGCAACAGAGCAGTAAGCGGCTGCGCACGTTCTCAGTCACGTTCAAAGGCCGAACATTCGATGAGAGCCCGCACATCCGAGCGATATCCGAGCATTACGGCACGGACCATTCGGAATTCGATCTGTCTTCGGCAACCAATGTGGTGGGCGCGATCGAGCAGATGAGCTATTACTCTGACGAGCCGAGCGCCGACGCGGGCGCGCTGCCCGTATGGTTCCTTTCCCAAATGAGTCGCCAGCACGTGACGGTGGCGTTGGGGGGAGAAGGCGCCGACGAGCTCTTTGGCGGATACCTGACTTACCAAGCCGACCGCTACGCCCAACTGGCGCGCCTGACCCCGCGATTCACCCGCAAGGCAGCGCTGAGCGCTGCGCAGTGGCTGGGAACGTCCGACGACAAGATCAGCCTGGAATACAAGGTGAAGCGTTTCTTCCAGGGGAGCTTGCTTTCGCGGGAGGCGGCCCACGTCTTCTGGAACGGCACTTTCTCTGAACAAGAGAAACGCGGCTTCTTCCTGCACGCTTATACGCAACCGATGGCCGGCTTATTGGCGAATATGGCGAGCGGCCCGGGCATTGAACCCTTCCTGCGCTTCGACCAAGACTACTATTTGCCAGACGATATCCTCTATAAAGTGGATCGCATGAGCATGGCGCATTCGCTGGAGGTGCGCCCGCCATTCCTGGATGACCGGATTGTGCGGTTTGCGGCGACACTGCCGGGCCATTTTAAGCTCAAAGGCTCACATTCGAAGATCGTGTTGCGGGAGTTGATGAAGAGCAAGCTGCCGCCATCGATCTTGTCGCGCAGTAAGATGGGATTCGACATCCCAGTCCATGATTGGTTCCGCACCAGTCTAAAAAGCTTTCTGTTCGACCAAGTCAACCAGCGCAGCGTGGACGAAACCGGGCTGTTTGATTGGGCGGGCGTGGAACACATCCTGCAACAACATCTCGAACGCAGATCCAACCTTGGATATCATCTATGGGGACTCATGACGCTGTTGCTTTGGATGAAGAGATGGAACATCACACTCGGAGTGTCGGCCGTGCCGTCGCGGTCGGAAGCGCAAAGTATCATGGCCTGATCGTTGTTCTCTTTACCGCCAGCATCTACCTGGCGTGCATCCTCAGCCCTCCCCATCTTTTTGACGACGTGGACGCGGTGCAGGCGCAGATCGCGCGCAACATGCTGGAGTCCGGCGACTACGTCACCGCCCGGCTCAACGGCGTTGCTTATCTGGAGAAATCCCCGCTCATCTATTGGGTAATGGCCGCGTCGTATAAGGTCTTTGGGGTGCATGACTGGTCAGCGCGACTGCCCTTGGCTTTCATCGTGGTATTGCTGGCGTGGACGACGTATCGCTTGGGGCGCTGGGCATTCGGCGACGTCTCGGCGCTCTATTCGGGATTGATCCTGGGAACGTGCGTCGGACTGTTTTTGTTTACGCGCATCCTTATCCCGGATGCCGCTCTTACGCTCTCCATCACGGTCGCGCTCTGGGCATTCTTGCGACTGGTAGAAGGTGAGCCGCAGTCAATGCGGTGGGCAGCCATCATGGGAGCGGCGCTCGGCTGCGGATTGCTGCTAAAGGGCGCGATCGCGATCGTTTTCCCTGGCGGAATCGCGTTTCTTTACCTCTGGTTGACTCGACGCCTGTTCGTCTTATCAGTTTGGCGTAATCTTCGCTTGGGAACCGTCATCGCCGTGGTGTTACTTATCGCGCTGCCGTGGCATGGGCTGGCCATTCTGCGCAATCCTCCGTATTTTGTCTTTTCGCTGCATAGCGGCCCCGGCGACTACAAAGGCTTCTTCTGGTTTTACTTCTTCAATGAACATCTATTGCGCTTCTTGAACCTGCGTTATCCGCGGGACTACAACACCGTCCCCCGCCTGCTTTTCTGGGGGTTCACCCTCGCGTGGCTGTTTCCGTGGAGTGTGTTTCTTCCCGCCACGGTGAAACTCGGATTTAAAAGTGATGACCGCGCTTCCCATACGCGGCTGCTCGCGCTCTGCTGGATCGCGCTGGTCATGGGATTCTTCACATTTTCCACGACGCAAGAGTATTACTCCATGCCCATCTATCCGGCGCTGGCAATCCTGCTGGGCAGCGCCATCGCGTCCGGTTCGCGCTGGGTGACCTATTGCGGACGCTTTCTGGTGGGAATACTTGTCTGCTTATTCGCGGTGCTGGTTTCGCTGCTCTACTTATCCCGCGGCGTCAAACCGGTGGGCGACATCTCCAGCGCGCTGACGCAAAATCCCGAAATGTACACGCTTTCTCTCGGACACATGAGTGACCTCACCGTCAACGCGTTCGCGTACCTGCGCGCGCCGCTGGTGCTGGCGGCGGTTGCGGTGCTTATCGGGATCGCCGGGATGGTCTATTTCCGCAAACGGATGACCATGGTGGTTTGCAGCGTGGCCTTGATGATGGCGCTGTTTTTCCAGGCGGCACGGCTGGCCATGGTGACGTTTGACGCGTACCTTGGCTCGTATCCGCTGGCGGAAGCGCTGCAGAACAGTCCCCCCGGAGACTTGATCGAAGGCGACGCCTACTATGCGTTCTCGGCGGTGTTCTTCTATACCAATCGGTCCGCGCTGTTGCTGAATGGAAGGTTCAACAATTTGGAATATGGCTCGAATGCGCCCGGAGCACCGCATGTGTTTATCGGCGATGGGCAGTTTGTGGAGTTGTGGAAGCGGCCCCAACGCTACTACCTGCTGATCTACGGAGAGGACCTGCCGCACATCCAGAAACTAGTGGGCGAGTCCGCAGTGCACGTGGTTCGCAGCAATGCCGGCAACTATCTACTGACGAACTCGCCTCTTTAACGGACGTGACGCAGAAGTTACGCGATCCGCTTTCTCTGACCGGTCTTGCGGCTGCTGCTGATTTCCTCTGAGCTGGCCTTGACGAAGGAGGGATAAAGAATGGATTTGTTTCCCACCGCTGCAGTCGGGACGGTCGAGTCAATCTCTTGAGAACCGCTGATCTTGGCGAAGACGGCGAGCGCCTGGGCTGTGACCTGGTCCATGTTGTAGTACTTATAGGTCGCCAGCCGTCCCACAAAATGTACTCCGGAAGTTGCGTCCGCAAGTTCCTTATAGCGGTGGTAAAGCTCGGCGTTCTCCGGACGCGGCACCGGGTAATAAGGATCGCCCTCCGCCCGCGGATATTCGTACACCACGCTGGTCTTGTGATGCTTCTGGCCCGTCAGGTATTTGAATTCGGTGACCCGCGTATAAGCCTGCTCATTCGGATAGTTCACTACGGGCGCGGACTGGAAGACTTCCTGGTCCAACGTCTCATGGTGAAAATGCAATGAGCGATACGGCAGCTTGCCGAAACGGAGGTCAAAGAACTCGTCCACCGGGCCGGTATAGATCATCTCGCGGTAGGGGATGAAGTCCGCTACCTCACGATAGTCGGTATTCAGCATGATTTTGATGTTCTCGTGGTCGAGCATGTTCTCAAACATGCGGGTGTAGCCGTGGAGCGGCATGGCTTGATACGTGTCCGTAAAGTAGCGCGCATCGCGATTCGTGCGGACCGGCACGCGCGAGGTCACGCTGGCGTCCAGTTCCGACGGGTCCAGGTCCCACTGCTTGCGGGTGTAGTTACGAAAGAATTTTTCGTATAGCTCGCGTCCGACCCGGTTGACGACCACATCCTCCGAAGTACGGATGGGGTCGCAACGCTCCGCCTGCGCGGCGAGAAAGTCTTCCGCCTGGCCGGAACTCATCTTCAACCCATAAAGCGAATTCAGCGTATCCAGATTGATGGGGATGGGCAGCAGCTGGCCGTCAACACTAGCCAGCACGCGGTGCTCGTACTGCCGCCACTGCGTGAACCCGGAGAGGTAATCGAACACTTTGCGGGAGTTGGTATGAAAGATGTGCGGACCGTAGCGGTGCACGAGCAAGCCATGCTCGTTGTAATGGTCGTAGGCATTGCCGCCGATGTGCGGCCGCCTATCAATGACCAGCACCTTCATTCCCAGCACTCTCGCTAAACGCTCGGCGAGCACACTTCCAGCAAAACCTGCACCAACCACCACATAATCGAACATGGGCCCCCTTATTAGTCCCCTGAGATTTCGAGCATTGCCGTCGTCCGGTCGGCAACCTCGCGGCTTACGTTCGCCGTTTGGTTTTTGGCCGTCAGGATCGTAGCTTGCTGCTTCTTGGCGATCACCTCCGCGACCTGGGCAAACATTGCGCGGCAAGTCTGGTTCCACGAGTTCTTCGCCAAGTACCCGTCTACCCGCGCTAACCATTCCTGGTCTCCGCGTCCTTGCACCAGAGCCTTTTCAATGGCAGCGACGAATTCTTGAGGTTCGTCGGCAATGTGGACCAACTCCATCTCGCCGTACGGCCGCACCACGTCGCGGATGGAAGTTGAGACCACCGGGCGCCCCGCCGCCAGATATTCCGGCGTCTTCGTGGGGCTGATATAACGCGTGGAGTCGTTGTGAGCAAAAAGCAGCAGCGCCACTTCCCACCCACTCAGGTATGCGGGAAGTTCGGCATACGATTTGCCGCCAAGATAGTGAATGTTCGCGGCCCGCGGCAGGTCAGCCTCGTCGATCTTCACCACCGGACCCACGATCACGAAATGCCATTCGGGCTTAGCCTCCGCCAAGGCGCGCAGCAACTCAGTATCGAAGCGCTCATCCACCACGCCAATGAATCCCAGGCGCGGGCGCGGGATGTCTGCCAGGTCCGCGGGTTCCGGTTGCGCCAGACGGGCTTGCGCAAAATGGGGAACGTCGATGCTGCTGGGAAAAGCCTGAACATTCGGATGATTGCCTCGCTTGGCTTCATACAGACTGCGTCCGCCGGTGAAGACCACATCCGCCCAGCGGAATAGTTGAGTTTCGCGCTCGCGCAGGATCGGGGGAGCGCCGCGGAAGGCGGACAGTTCGTCCATGCAGTCGTAAACCACCGCCGCCGGTTCCAAATGCCGGGCAAAGCTGATGGCCATAGGCGTATACACCCAGAGGACGAAGGGCTTGATGTTCTGCTGCGCGATCAAATTGTTCAGCAATTCGCGCTGAAGGATGTCAACCATTTGCGGCGTGCTTTCGCGAGGAATGTGCGGCACTGCCACGATCACTCCTTCCGGACTGGCGGTAAGTTGCAGCCGCGCGGAAGCACAATCGTCCAGGATCGGTTCTTCAAAAAAGAAAACCCGCCCCTGGCGGGTGCGGCGGCTCAGGATCTGTTGGGGACGTTGAAAAACAAAATTCCAGCGAAGGTGAGAGAGGCAGATGACGTCCATACCAGCGAGGACATTGTCATCCGGGGAGATAACAGCCGGGGCGTCTGCCCGAGCGGCTGGTGCCCGTTCGCCGGGTGGGGCCATGCGCAAGGTCGAATTCTTTTTCATTTTTTAAGATTCCGTTTGTATGAATGTTAAAACTTTATCAATGCAGTCGGTGATTAGATGCGGCGCTGCGTGGAAATGAAAGCCGTCTCACGCGCAGCAGAGCAGCAGCCGGCGAAGAAAAAAAATAAATGAGCCCTAGCGGGGAAGAAAAAATCGCGTGCGCGCCAACGGGACTCGTGATGCGGCGCTTTTCGGAGAATCGAGTGGTTTACTCTGTGGCCATTGCCGCTTGCGGATGCAAACGCGAAGTTGCGTTCGCCAGCGAACAAACTTTGATCAGTCGGTCCAGCAGATGGGTGGCGTAGGGGTCGCTGCCATACTGGTGAAAGCGGAAGGTTGTTGCCAGGGCGGTATTGTTTCCCAAAGCGAAAGCGGTCAGCAAAGCAGAATTTTTGGCCACCCACCCGTAAGTGATGCCGGCGATCACCTGGTCAAAGTTCTCCCCGGGAATATTGCGCAGAATGTGGCGGGGAACGACCGCGGCCGATTCGAAGCCGAGTATCTTGGTGAAAGACAGCTCGTGGAAGATCTCGCTTTCGGCGCGGATCCAGTTATAGTTCGAAAACCAACGACCATCCAGGTCACTGCCATCGCGTTGCGCGACGCTGAACGGAGCATCCTGGGGAACGGCGCTCTCAGAATCGAGCAGCAATAAAACGGCGGTGCCATTTTCCGCGTGGCGATCCACGACTTCATCCCAGGCGGTAGCTAGCAGCACTTTCGCAGGCTCGTCGGGCTGAGCGATCTCATATCCCGCATGCGCCATTCTTTGCGCCAAGCCATTCGCCGTACCTTGCGGGTCATGTACCTTGACCGTGACGGCCGAGGGCGAAGCTTTGGGAAAGACGAACAGGTCGTAAGTGTTCTCAGCCAACAGCGCACCTTTGGCGGCGCGAAGTTCCACGTGCAGGTGTTCGGTACGCGGCTTTTCGACGGTTGGCATGGTCATCGTTATTGGCTGCAAGCGGTGGACCGAGCCACTCTCCAGGTTCTCCGTCAGGAGCCATTGTCCGCTTTGCCCCGATTCCGACATCCAACGGACCCGCGCTCCCTTCAGATCCGTAGTGCTGTAGTGGGAGAGTTGAACTTCGAATCGAGCTTCCATGCCCCCCCAGAAGTTGTAGCTGGGCAATGCAAGCATGATGAGATCGGGTTTTTGCAGCCGGGTAAGCTCGGCGGCGAACACTTTCGGGTTGCGCCACATATCCAGCAGGCCGTTGACCTCCCAATGGACATCCGTCATGCCGGTTATCACATAGCCTTGAATAGTGGCGTGCGACCGGATGTCTTCGATCTCGTGCTTCAGGGACGCGTACTGGTGCCACTGGGTCTGCTCGGCAAAGGTATTGAAGTCACCGAATATCTCGCCCAACTGAAACGTGTGGAACCGTTCGAGCACACCCGCCGGATTCGTGACCTCACGGCCGCCAAAGCTGCGGTCGAACCACCAGGGAATATTGTCCGGAAGTTTAGGCAGCCCCCAGTTGCCAAACTCGGAGACGAGGATGGGTTCGTGTCGCGAGCGCTCGGCGTCGCCATAAGGGCTGAATGTCCAGGGCGGGCGCGTGGCCAGCTCCGCCGTCCATTTTTCCCATTTCTCCGCATCATCCGGCATCGAGTAGTAGTTGTGGAAGTCTTCGATGTCGGTCTTGATATGGAAGTTCTTTTCGCAGGCGCTGTTGTCGATAACCAGCCGGCCGACCGGAGACAATTCTTCTTTCACCCGGTTGAAGGTGTCCTTCAGCCAACCGCGTTGCTCCGCATTCGAGAGGTCAATGCCCCAAGACTCATTCATGATGGTCTGGATCACCACGCAAGGATGGTTCCAATCGCGATCCAGGACCTCCTGGAACATGGCGCGTCCACGGGCGGCGGCCTTCTGTGAAAAATGATCCGAGGGATACCAGCAATCGCTCCACGAAGGCATTTCAGTCCATACGAGCATGCCGACCTCATCGGCCACCGTCAGGTAAACGGGATGCGCTACCTTCAAATGACAGCGTAAGACGTTGATGCCGAGTCCCTTGGCTTTCAGCATCATCTCCCGCACAAACTCCTCTGAGGCGGGCGTATGAATGGTCTCAGGATAGAAATCCTGGTCGAGCGTGCCGACGAGGTAGAAGGGTTTGTCGTTAAAGAAAAACTTGCCCCCTTGCGCCAGGAACTTGCGAAAACCGAAACGCACCCGCTTGCGATATTGCACCGCGCCGTGAAGGGATACCTCAGCGGAGTAAAGCGCCGGGGTCTCCGGCGACCATAGTTTCGGATTGGGAATGTGGCCCTGGAAGACTTGGACCTGAGGGCCGGCCGGTTGCACCGCGCCTTCGCAGGCTACGCGTCCGGCCCGGTCTTGGATGGAAAACCGGATGGCTGTCGCCTCGGTGATCCCGGGGTCATTCGATCCGCTGCCGGCCAGTCTTACCTCGAGCTGGAAGTCGCCACTGATGTGAGGAGTCACGCGAATGGCATCCACATAGATGGCGGGGCAGAATTCCAAGCGCACGCCCTGCCATATGCCGGCGTTCTGTAGATACCAATTCTGTTTGCCGTGCGGGATCTCGTTGTAGAGCATCTCGGGACACAGTTCACGATTGTGAGCTTCGTCCATGGGTGGATCGATCACCCGCACCATCAACTCATTCACGCCCGGCTTGGCGGCCAAGGTGATGTCAAACGAGAAGGGCGTATAACCGCCCTCATGCGTGCCGGCGATAACGCCGTTCACATAGACTTCGGCAAAGTAGTCCACGCCGCCGAACTTCAGGAGCGCGTGGCGAGAGTCGTCAAACTGGGGAACGCGGAAATGCGTGCGATACCAGGCCACCCCCATGTAGTCGCGCAGATCTTCGAACTGGGCATTCCAAGAGAGGCCGACTCGAGCCGGGCGCCAGCCCGTCGCATCCGAAACCGCTTCTCGAGACATCCGTCCCGATGGATCAGTCAGGAGCTCCCAGCCGTGGAGAAGTTCCAGCCGGGGGGCGTCATCGAAAGAGGTAGCGAGAGGCAAGAAAGGTTCCATGGCTTAATAAGGACGCAAGAGCAGTCCTATTTTGATTCACCTTGCGGCGAGTAGAATCGGGAAATTCGCCTTAGCACGAAAAGAATTTTGCTGGTCTGGCCGTGGCGAAGGAAATGCCAACCCATGCGAGTACCGGGCATCCAAGCTGCATTGAACGCTGAAATAGAACATGGCTACTGAGACGCATATTGCGAATGAGCCGAAAGCGGCACTGCTCGCCCGGCAGTTCGTCGAGATGTACGGGGTTGCGCCACGGATCTTTCGCGCCCCGGGCCGGGTAAACCTCATCGGCGAACATACCGATTACAACGAGGGTTTTGTGATGCCGGCGGCCATCCAGTTTGACGCCTGGGTCGCGGCCGCTCCGCGGCCTGACCGGCAGGTCCGGCTGTACTCACAGGAATTCAAAGAGGCAGTAACGTTTGACCTCGATGCTCCCCCGCCCGGCTGTAAACACTGGAGCACATATGTGCGGGGAGTGGCCTCGGTGCTTGAAGCGGCCGGCCATCGCCTACTCGGCGCAGACATGCTGATCAGCGGAGAGGTGCCCATCGGCTCGGGGTTGAGTTCTTCGGCGGCGCTGGAAGTCAGCAGCGGATTGGCCTTCGCTCAACTGGCCGGATGGCACATTGGATTGCAGGAACTCGCGCACCTGGCGCAACGTGCGGAACATGAGTTTGTTGGGACCCGCTGCGGCATCATGGACCAATTTATTTCCACCCACGCTCAAGCCGGATACGCGCTATTGCTTGATTGCCGGACCCTCGAATTCGAGTTGCTCCCCTTGCCGGAATCGGCGGCAGTGGTCATTTGCAACACTATGGTCAAACATGACCTCGCTTCGGGCGAATACAATGTTCGCCGGGCGCAGTGTGAAGAGGGAGTGCAGCTTCTTGCGAAAAGGATCCCCGGCATCCGCGCGCTCCGCGATGTAAGCCGGGCGGAGCTGGAGCTGCATAAGGCGGCTTTGAGTGAGGTCACCTTTCGCCGTTGCCGTCATGTGGTCTCTGAGAATGAGCGGGTACTACAATCAGGGGATGCGCTCAAGAACCGGCAGTACGAACGCTTCGGGGCGCTGATGGGGGAATCGCATCGCAGCTTGCGTGACGATTACGAGGTGAGTAGCCGTGAACTCGACATCATGGTGGAGATCGCCGCGGCACAGCCGGGATGTCTAGGCGCGCGCATGACCGGCGGAGGATTTGGGGGATGCACCGTGAACGTGGTGGAACTGGCCGCGGTCAGTGCCTTCCGTCACGAAGTGGTGACGCAATATGAGCAGCGCTGCGCAATGAGACCTGACATCTATGTGACGCAAGGCTCGGCCGGCGTGGAAGAGATCACCATTGCAGCCCAGCCGTCGCCGGACGCAGCAAAGATGGGTCCTCGGAAGGAGCACCCTTGAACGTACTCGTCACTGGCGGCGCGGGGTATATAGGAAGCGTGGTTGCAGCCGACGTGGTAGCAGCCGGGCATCGCGTCACGGTCTATGACAACCTTTCGAAGGGCCATCGCCAGGCGGTGCCGGCGGAGGCTGAATTCGTGCAGGGCGACGTTGCCGACCGCGCCGCGCTGGAGACAGTTCTCGCCGCTCACCGGATCGACGCGGTCATGCACTTTGCCGCCGTCATAGAGGCCGGCGAATCCATGCAAGTTCCGGAAAAATACTTCCGCTTGAATTCCGCAACATCACTCACACTGTTGGAAGCGATGCACGCCCGCGGCGTTAAGCGGCTGGTCTTTTCTTCGACGGCTGCGCTCTACGGGGACCCCAAAAACATTCCGATCAAAGAAGACGACCCGCTTGAGCCAACGAATGCTTATGGAGAGTCGAAGCTCTTGGTCGAGCGGATGCTGGCGTGGTTTCATCGTATCCACGGACTGCGCTATGCCAGCCTGCGTTATTTCAATGCCGCGGGCGCGTCGGGATGTTTAGGCGAAGCGCACGATCCGGAGTCCCATCTGATCCCGCTGGTCCTGCAAGTTGCGCTGGGTAAGCGAAAATCAATTTCCATCTTTGGGACAGATTACCCCACCCCAGACGGCACTTGCGTTCGCGACTACATCCACGTAGCGGACCTGGCGCAGGCCCACGTACTCTCGCTGGCGGCACTCGAAGCGCGTGATCGCTTGATCTACAACTTGGGGAATGGACGGGGCTTTTCGGTGCGGGAAGTGATTGAAGTTGCGCGCAGAGTCACCGGCCATCCCATTCCCGCGGTTGAATCCGCCCGCAGACCCGGGGATCCCGCGATACTGGTGGCCAGCTCCGAACGGATCATGAAGACCCTCGGCTGGAAGCCCCGCCATGCGGGGCTCGAAGCTATTATTGGCAGCGCCTGGAAATGGCATGAGGAAAATCCAGAAGGTTACCCGCACCCGGCTGTGACCGCCGAACATGTTTGAGCTTGCGCAAGGCCCGCATCGCCGGCGCAATGCTCTGACCGGCGAGTGGGTGCTGGTATCGCCGCACCGGACCGAGCGGCCGTGGCAAGGGCAGACGGAAACGGCTGGCGCTGCTGCCCAATCTCACTACGATCCCAGTTGCTACCTTTGCCCTGGGAATGAACGTGCGGGCGGGGTAAAGAATCCGGACTACACGGGGACCTTCGTCTTTGAGAATGACTTTGCTGCACTGAAGCCGGACGCTCCGCCAGCAAGCGACAACTTCGAATCTCGCGATCTGTTGGTAGCCCGGAGTGAAGGCGGTGTGTGTTGCGTGATGTGTTTTACGCCGCGGCATGATCTCACGCTTTCAACCATGGAGACCGGCGACATCCAGAGCGTTATCGATCGGTGGGCGGACCAGACGACCGAGCTCGGTGCGCGCGACCATATCCGCCACGTGCAGGTCTTTGAGAACCGCGGGGCCGCCATGGGAGCCAGCAATCCTCATCCGCATTGCCAGATCTGGGCCACCGAGACCATTCCCGTGGAGCCGCAAAAAGAGCTTTCCGCGCAGCGGACCTATCGCGAAGCAAGGTCCGCGTGCCTGTTGTGTGATTATGCCGCTTTGGAAACGCGGCTGGGCGAGCGCGTGGTATTCGAGAACGACAGCTTTATCGTCGTTGTACCTTTTTGGGCGGTATGGCCATTCGAGACTTTGGTCATCGCAAAGACTCATGCGCCCGATCTGCCGTCTTTGAGCGGCAACCAGCGGCAAGGTCTAGCTGACGTCTTGCGCCGGATCACCACTCGCTACGACAACCTCTTCCAAACCTCATTCCCTTATTCGATGGGCTTTCACCAAGCACCCAGCGACGATGAGGCCCATCCTGAGTGGCACTTGCATGCACACTTCTATCCGCCACTTCTACGGTCTGCTACCGTACGCAAATTCATGGTCGGATTCGAAATGCTCGGCATGCCCCAACGTGACATCACCGCCGAGAGCGCGGCCGAACGTCTGCGTGATTTACTCGACGTTCCCTCCCATCTCCGCGCTTAATAAATCGCTGGCTCAGCCGCCGGAAACAACTTCAGCAGCGAACCGCCCCAGCGCTTTCGCGCATCGCAACAGAGACACCATGGAGATTGAAACTCATCACAGCCCCCCGCCGCAGATGTGGGCGGGGGTGGAATGCACAGTGGCCCGTATCGGGAACCGCTACACCAACCAGATGGCCGCCATCGGACATGCTTCCCGTCCCGGCGACTTCGAGCGATTCGCGCAATTGGGTATACGTGCGCTCAGGCTGCCAGTGTTGTGGGAACTGGTCTCGCCCGTAGAGCCCAAGCAGCACGATTGGGAATGGCCGGATCATGCCCTGGCCGAAGTGAAGCGGTTGGGTATCCGGCCCATCGTTGGACTCTTGCATCATGGCAGCGGCCCCGGCTATACCAACCTGCTTGACCCACAATTTTCCGAGCTGCTCGCAGATCATGCCCGGGCAGTCGCCGAACGATATCCCTGGGTCGATGCTTATACGCCGGTCAACGAACCGCTGACCACCGCTCGCTTCAGCGCCCTGTATGGGCACTGGTATCCGCACGCGCGCCATCACACCAAGATGGCGCAGTGTCTGTTGCATGAATGCCGCGCCACCATCTTGAGTATGCGCGCCATTCGCAAAGTGAACCCGAGCGCTCATTTGGTCCAGACCGAGGACCTCGGCGAGATATTCAGCACGCCTTTGCTTACCTATCAAGCCGCATTCGAGAATGAACGCCGCTGGCTCGCATGGGACCTGCTCTGCGGACGCGTCGATCGCAACCATCCCTTGTATCTATGGCTGCTGTGGATCGGTGTGCCTCGCGATGAGCTCCAGTGGATAAAGGACAATGCGTGTCCTCCGGATGTGATCGGAGTGAATCACTATCTCAGCAGTAATCGCTACCTGGACGAACATATCGAGCGTTATCCAGTGCACTCGCACGGCGGCAACCGCAAACATAGATATGCTGACGTGCTCGCCGCACGAGTCGTGCCCGATGATCTGGCGTCACCGGAAAAACTCCTGCGCGAGGCGTGGGAGCGCTACCAGATCCCGGTGGCCGTGACCGAAGTACACAATGGCTGTACCCGGGAGGAGCAGCTGCGCTGGCTGAAATACGTTTGGCAGGGCGCCGCAAACGCGAAACGTTCCGGCGCGAACATCCTCGCCGTGACCGCCTGGTCGTTACTGGGCGCAGTCGATTGGGACTCCTTGCTCACGGCGGAGCGTGATCACTATGAACCAGGCGTCTTCGACGTCCGCGGGCCAGAACCCCGGGCGACCGCGCTAGTGCCGATGATCCAATCACTTGCGCGCGGGGAAACACCCTCGCACCCCGTGTTGGCCCAACTCGGTTGGTGGCAGAGGCATGACCGGTATCATTTTGGCCACCAGCCCGAACCCCGCGGCAAAATCCGCCAGATGAAGGCGCCCGCCCGCCCGATCCTGATCACCGGCGCAACCGGCACGCTCGGTCAAGCCTTTGCAAGGATGTGCGTAGTGCGGGGATTGGCCTATCAATTGTTGCGTCGCTCAGAGATGGACATTGCGAATGCGGAGTCGATCGCAGGCGTGCTGCAGCGATTGAATCCGTGGGCGGTGGTGAATGCGGCTGGATACGTCCGGGTAGACAACGCGGAGGTCGAACGCGACCGCTGCTACCAGGAGAATGCGATCGGTCCCGGCCTGCTGGCGAGAGCATGCGCACAACGCCGTATTCCCATGGTCACGTTCTCGTCGGACCTGGTCTTCGACGGACGCAAGGGAAGTCCTTACGTCGAGAGCGACCCGGTGTCGCCGCTCAATGAATATGGACGCAGCAAGGCAGCGGCCGAGCGCATGGTGCTGGCTGAACATCCCGGTGCGCTCGTCATCCGCACCAGCGCCTTCTTTGGGCCGTGGGACCAATACAATTTTGTGACGCTGGCGTTGAACGCGCTGACCCGGGGTGAGCGTTTTGTCACGGCTGAAGATGCCGTGATCTCACCCACTTACATTCCGGACCTGGTGCAGAACACGCTCGACCTGTTGATCGACGGCGAGCACGGTATCTGGCACCTGGCTAATGATGGGGTGATCACCTGGGCGGACCTGGCAACGCTGGCCGCGGAACGGGCCGGACTCGATCCGCACCTCATTCACCGGGTGGCGGCTGCCTCGTTGTCGCTGGCTGCGCCGCGCCCCGCTTACAGCGCGTTGGCTTCCGAGCGGGGACAACTGTTGCCGCCCTTGTTGGAGGCGTTGACCAAATACACGCGGGACCGGGTGGACCTTCGGCCCGGCGCGATCATCACGGAGTTTGAAGCCGCTAGTTAGTTTCAGTAGCCAGGTCTAACTCTCGCAACAACTCTTGCGCTTTCGGCACCACGGTGCGATCTATCGCGTCGGCCGATAATGGCTCATCGATGTCTTTCCATAATCCCCAATATTCCACGTGCTCCACCATTGCCCCGGGCGCTAACTCCGTTTGTGGGCCTAATGTTTCCAACTCAATGAAATCCTTATTCGCAAACGTCTCAAAGTTCGATCCAAAATCCGGATACGCAGCCTCTCGCCAATGGACAGCCTTGATAAAGACGTGGCTCCCGCGCAGATAAGCGCCCCATCCCGCCGGGTTGCGCAAGCCGGCCTTCTGCATGCCAAATCCCGCGTCTGCCCGGCGCTGGTCAAGCTCCAGATACTTCGGGCCAACGCGCCAGCAATCAGCCACGAGGTCCGTGTATGACCACAATGCCAGCGAGGCCTTGGGCAGCAAATGCTCGGGACCATGCGGCGCGCGCGGTGGCAGCGGCAGGACCACGCGGCCACCCGGACGCATCACCGTGAGCGCCCACGGCGCCGCGTCGATCACGCGCTCGGAATGATTGGTGATGCGGTGAACGACTTTTATCCGCGCGTTCGCCCGGACTGCCACCGTGACCTGTTTTTGCAGGCCGGTAGCCTCCACCGGGGGAGTGAACCTCGCTCCTTCCGGAAGCAAGTCGACCTCGACGGCCGAGTTGTCGGGATAGGCTGTGCTCGCAACCTCTGGCGCTACCCATAATCGATGTCCCCCGTACATGCGAAAGTCTGGGCCACCGGTCCGCCCGGCGTCAGCCGGGACTTCGTACAGCTCATTCTCTGCACCCTGCAGCGCCAGATGAAGGATGCGTGGGCCTGCATCCGCCAGCACGACGACTTCGACGCCGCCACCGTCGATGCGCCAGCAGTTAGACCATCCGTTATATGAAACTTGCTTAGCAGGCACGTTTTTATCTTCCTCAGCCCGGTTGAAGCAAAAAGTAGGATGCA
>DATLCI010000206.1:0-3585 GCA_035526435.1 Terriglobales bacterium | reverse complement strand
AGCGGAGAGCGGCTGGCGTTTTCGGTCTTCAGCAATCACCACAAGTTGACCAGCCGGGGGGCAGTGAAGGTGATCGATAAGATGATTGAGGCGATTACGGATGACGGCAGACCTGCCGTCCGTTGATTTCTTCAAACCTTGGCGCGGAATGCGCCTTTCTTGGGCTGAAGCTCCTTGAGCGGCACCTTTTTCCCGTAGTCGCGGGGCCGGTATTCTACCCTCGCCTCGCCCATCTGCATGATGATCCGCTCGGCGGTCGCGCGTTCCCCTTCAAAGCAACGGGTGCAGAGGCAGGTGAATTCCCTGGCCGAGCCATCTCCCTGTTCCACGCGCGCGGGTATCACGTGCCGCACATGCGAACGGCATAGGCCGCATCGACCGCCTCCATTCAGCTTGTATTGCAATTCCGCGTAACTGCGCAGCAGGTCCCAGTTCCGCAGCGTGGCCACCTGGTAATTCTGCGCCGAAGCCAACACCTCCAGATACTCCTGGAGGAACCGCTCCGGCACTTTCTTGCGGAATTGGCTATCGTCTAACAAATTACCTCGTACCGCTGTCGGGAAGAATCCAGTGATTCCACCATAGCGGAGCCGACGTTTGCAAGGCCGGATTGTAACTCCGACACCTAAGTAATCCCAGTTCGATTACCGCAATTTTTTTCACCCGTTCCGGGACACCGCTAAAGTGAAGATTTGACTCGAAACTCGTTCCATTTTGGGATGAAGAATCGCGGAAATATGGAACGAACCTGCCTCTCGGAATGGATAAGGTTCCAATATCGCGGCTTCGGGGCCGTTCCGGCGAAGTTGCAAAGTTTTTCCAGCGAACCCTTGAGGGAACTCTACGTTTTCGGCCAGTCCGCAGGCAATGTAGAGCGAAAGTAGATCGCAAAACTGCAGGGCCGCCAGCCATCGGTCTAGCGCCGCGTCGGCTTGCGGCAACTTTTTGCGGAGACTCTGCTGTCGGGCATGCTCCTGGGCAAGAAAAGCAGTGAGCTCTCCAGAGACTTCGGGGTCAGGGTCGCGGTTGAGTTCGGCAATCGCGGCAAAGTGCCGGCTCACCAGATAACTACCAAGTGGTGAGCCCTTGCCCGCGATCTCGATAGAGCCAGTCCACGCCGCGACCGTATCGCGCGGAATTGCCGCGATAAAGGAATACGGCTTCGCCTTTGCGCCTTTGGCACGCGACTCCTGGATCACGTCCGCATCGTCCAGGCTCCATCCCGCGTCATGCAATGCAATGATCCGCACCAGGTCCGCAGTGATCTCGCCGAAAGCATTCGGCGCTAACTGCGCGGCGATGTCACCAGCCAGCGCGGCGTGCGAAGGTTGGGGGATCATCCAGCACTCTGACCTGAGGTCCCGACGCTGTGAATGTTCGATGGCTATCCAGACCGGCTTGATTTCGCCGTCCGCCGGGGCGGGCTCAGAGACCGAACGGAGGATCATTAACGCCGCCGCGGCTTGGCTTTGGCCACGCGTCCACTGGCGGCCGCCGCCTTGGCAGGCCCGGTGGGTGAGGGCGGCTTGCTGCGACCTTCCATCAGCATCTTGAGGATGGAAGCCGCGCTATCGTTTGCGCTCTTGGTGGCATGTAACAACGTGACTTTCTTCCTCCGCATGGCTTTGGCGTAGAGTTTTTCCAAAGCCGCTTCGGCGGCCGGGTCCCGCAATCCGGCGAAGTACCGCCGTTGCAGCGCTAGCGCATGCTGCGGATGGGACGTCATCCATTGCGCCAACTCCCTGGTGAACCCCACTTCAGGGATCCAGAGGTCGACTTTCGCGGCCTCCTCCGTGACACGGCGCGGCCACTGACGATCTACGAACACTCGCAAGCCGTCGCTGAGGGAGGGTGGCAGTAAGATGCTCTTGAGTTCAATATCCATGGGACCTGGTTCAGATTGTTGGCGCGGGGGTGGCCCTTATAATAGCGGTTTGCGGAACTACTTCCAAACCCTCGAGGTCGCCTGCCTCGTGCTTTTGTGTGCGCTGGCCAACGGGTGCGCCCAGAAAGAGGCAGAAAAGCCTCCGTTGACCGCCAACCAGCTGCGCGGGCAAAAACTCTACCAGGCATCGTGTGCGGTTTGCCATCGGGCCGACTCCGACGCGCCGCTGAACGGTCCAGGCTTAAAGGGCATGTACCGCAAGAAGTTCCTGACCAGTGGATTTCCCGCCAATGATGAGCGGGTGGAAGATGTGATTCGCCGCGGCCGCCGCAGCATGCCCGGCTACAGCCAGACGCATTCGGATCAACAGATCGCGGACATCATGGCGTACTTGCATAGTCTTTAAGCCGCGTCGGCTTATGAGGCCGCGCCCGGCATTTTTTTTGCATCCCATTCTTCGTTGCACACAAACAAAATGGCACGACCCATCGTAAGACCCATTTTCATCATCGGCGAGCTTGAACCGGGACAGGCCCTATCGGTCCGAAAGCTGGTGATTGAAACCGCCAAGTTCAACGTGATCACGGCGCATTCGGTAGCCGAGATGCTGGAAAGCGCCAAGCGCTATCCCGCGGTTGACGCCATCATCATTCACAGTGACTTAGACGGGAATCTTCCATTGCTGATCAAACAAGTGCGTGACATCGTTCCGGACAAGCCGGTCATCGCACTAACTCCCAATAACAGCACGGCGAGCACCGCTGACCACACGGTGAGCAGCCACGATCCGCATGAACTCGTGGAGTTGCTGCGCGAGCATTTCGGTGATCCCCGCGAGATCGATTCGAAATAGCCCGATTCGCCCCGGCTCGGCTCATCCCGTAGAATAGTTAAAGTTCCATGACGACAGATTTCCAGCTTATTCAGATCGATGTCTCAGCCAAGCGGCCTGTCCGTAAGCCGGACTGGCTGAAGGCGCGCGCGCCCATGGGCGAAAATTATCACGACCTGAAAAAATTGGCGCGAACGCTCGATCTGCACACTGTATGCGAATCGGCGCAGTGCCCCAATATCGGCGAGTGCTGGAACCATGGCACCGCTACCTTCATGCTGCTGGGAAATCTCTGCACCCGCCGCTGCGGATTTTGCGCCGTTCCCAAGGGCCGTCCATTACCGCTGGATCGCGACGAACCTCGACGGGTGGCCGAAGCCGTCGCAACTTTGAAACTGCAGCACGCGGTTGTAACCAGCGTGAATCGCGATGACGACAACCTTGGAGCAGCAGAAATATTTGCGGATACCATTCGAAGCATCAAGCGGGCTCGTCCGGAATGTCAGGTGGAAGTCCTGATACCGGACTTCCAAGGCCGCGAAGACGCGCTGAAGATCGTGCTTGAGGCCCGGCCCGAGGTCCTGAATCACAACACCGAGACCGTGCCGCGACTCTACCGCGCCGTGCGCTCCGGAGCACGTTACGAGCGCACGTTGGATCTTTTGTCGAACGTCAAAACGTTTGCCCCGGGCATGGTGTCGAAGACCGGCGTGATGGTGGGCATCGGCGAGACCACGGAAGAGTTGATCGATGTCTTCCGCGACCTCGGCGGACGCCAAGTAGATATCTTGACCATCGGACAGTACCTCCGGCCCTCGAAAGACCACCTGCCAATGACGCGCTACTACGCGCCGGAAGAATTTGTATT